>DATGEA010000319.1:0-8322 GCA_035310605.1 Nitrospira sp.
TCGTGACCGTGAAACAGCCGAGATTGCAATTCACGCGTCGCTGACGGGGCATCTGGTCTTCTCGACGCTGCACACGAACGACGCAGCCAGCGCGGCCACTCGATTGATCGACATGGGAATCGAGCCGTTCCTCGTGGCGTCTTCTGTCGTCGCAGTACTCGCGCAACGACTGATTCGAAAGGTGTGCCCGGATTGTAAGAAAGCGTATCAGCCTGAGGATGAGGAACTGATTCGGTTGGGCGTCGTGCCGGGCAGGAACAGGCCCACGTTCTACCGGGGGACCGGTTGTCCGGCCTGTTCCCAAACCGGGTATCGCGGCCGCACAGGGATTCATGAACTCCTGGTCATGGATGACGAGATCCGCCGGCTGATCGGGAGCAAGGCCGATTCCACATCGATCAAGCAGACGGCCATCGCCAAGGGAATGGTCATGCTCAAAGAAGTCGCTGTCGAAAAGATCTTTGCCGGCGTGACCACGACGGAAGAAGTCATGCGCATGACGCAGCAAGAGGTCGAAGTCTAGAACCATGCCGGTCTACCAGTACAGAGGGTACAAAGCGGACGGTGCGTCCGCGACCGGTATCATCGATGCCGAAAGTCCCAAAGTCGCCCGGCTCAAATTACGCAAAGACGGCGTCTTCCCCACCGAGATGGCGGAGCAGGAAGGCGCGACCAAATCGATTGCGACCCGTTCAGGTGCGGCGCCGATTGCCGGGGTTGGTCGCTCCCCCGCCCTCACGGTCACCGATGTCGCCTTGATGACCAGGCAGATGGCGACGCTGCTAGTGGCGGGCCTGCCGCTCGTCGACGCCCTGGGCGTGCTCATGGACCAGATGGAGAGAAAAGGCATAAAGGGCTTATTGGCCGACATTCGTGAAGCGATTCGTGGAGGCGCCTCGTTCAGCGCGGCGCTTGAGCGATATCCCAGAGACTTCTCCTCAATTTATGTGCACATGGTCCGGGCCGGTGAAGCCAGCGGTGCACTGGATCAGATCCTGTTCCGCTTGGCCGAGTTCCTGGAGAAACAACTCGCCCTCAAGAATAAAGTTACCAACGCCATTCTCTATCCGGCGATCATGCTGGTGGTCGGGACGATCGTCCTGTTTTTCCTGGTGACCTTTGTTGTGCCCAAGATTACTGCGGTATTCGCCCATTCGAAGCAGGCGTTGCCCTGGCCGACCATTGTGTTGATGGAGGTCAGCCGCTTTTGCTCGGACTATTGGATGGTGCTGTTAGGACTGTTGCTGGGCGGAATATGGGCGGTACGCCGGATGCTCCGGACGGAAACAGGACATGTGATGGCGGACCGTGTCCTGCTCAGGATTCCGTTGATCGGTCAGGTGGCCCGCATGGTGTCCATTTCCAGGCTTGCGAGCACGTTGGCGACGATGCTCTCAAGCGGAGTCCAACTCCTCGATGCACTGGATGTGTCGAAGCGGGTGATGAACAATCGAGTACTGGAACAGGCCGTCGAAGAAGCCAGGCAGAATATTCGCGAGGGGGAAACCATCGCCGAACCCTTGAAGCGGAGCGGCCAGTTTCCCCCCCTCGTGACGCACATGATCGCCGTCGGTGAAAAAAGCGGCGAGATGGAAGAGATGCTGCGGCGGATCGGTCAGATTTATGACGGGGAAGTTGATCGGGTCATTACGCGATTCACCTCGTTGCTGGAACCGGTCATGATCGTCGTGATGGGCGTCATTGTGCTGTTTATTGTGGTGGCCATTCTGCTTCCCATCTTTGAGATGGGCCAGATGGTGCGGTAAACGGGTTCAATCGAAGGAGGCAGCCGGTGCGTGCACAGATCCAATCGGAGCGAGTCAGCCAGAGGCTCCTGCAGTCCGAGCGGGGATTCACGTTTATCGAGATTATGGTCGTGGTCGCCATTTTAGCGATCCTTGCCGCGCTGGTCGTACCTCGGATCATGGGCCGTACCGACGACGCCAAGCGTACGGCGGCCAAGGTCCAGATCCGGAACATTGAAGGCGCCTTGCAGCTCTACAAGCTGGACAACGGGGTCTATCCGTCGACGGAACAAGGGTTGAAGGCCCTGGTTGAAAAACCGTCGGTCGGGATGATTCCGAAAAAATGGAAACTCGGAGGCTACCTGCAAAAACTTCCCGAGGACCCCTGGGGCAATCCTTACAAGTATCTGAGTCCGGCCCCGGTTCAGCAGGGGCAATTTGGACAGATCAAAGGCGATTACGAAATCACGTCGTTGGGTACGGATGGCGAACCCGGCGGTGAAGGGGTGAATGCGGACATCACGAATTGGAACTTGGATAAAGAATAGGTATGGGACAAGGGGCTAGAGGTCAGGAACAGGAGATGCTCGTCCGTTCATATGAAGGCTGGAAGGCAGCCTTCTCCCCCCCAACCCCTCACCCCCCGTCCCACGCCCGGAGTGAGTCCGGCTTTACCCTCATGGAATTCATCATTGTGCTGTTCTTATTGGGTGGGATGCTCAGTCTCATTATACCCCGTATCACGATCGGAGACAGTTTGAGCAGCGTGGCAAGGAAGTGGGTGGGAGCATTGAAATCGTTCCAGGAAATGGCCATGGCGACTCAGAAGACGGTGCGGTTATACGTCGACATCGATCGAGGGATGTATTGGCCGATGGTGCTGGAGGGAAATGAGGAAAAGCTTCCTCTTGATCCGACCTGGGTCACGCCGATCAGCCTTCCCGAGTCGATCCGTTTTACCGATATCCAGGTGGGCAAAGCCAAAAAGGAATCCGGCCGCGTCGATCTCTTTTTTTATCCCAACGGCCGGATCGATCAAATGACGATGCATTTGGCCGATGTCGACAACAACGTCATGGGCATTCTGATCGAACCGGTCACGGCGTTGATTCGTGTGACGGATCAGCGCATCGAGCCACAGAAACCTTGGACCATTCCGGATCGCATCAGGCCATTGCTCCAGCCGGTTCCCGCCGGGCTTCAAGCATCCCTTCCCCTCCCTCTGGGGGGGCAGAAGTAGCCCGCCCAAGCGAACCGTTGTGACGATGGTACCCATGTGGAGCATTCACCGTATGAGGCCTTACCGGCTGGCGGATCCGCACGGATTCACACTGCTCGAGGTGCTGATCGCCATTGCGATTCTTGCCCTGGCGCTGCCGATCTTACTCGGCCTGCGCAATTGGGACCTGGACCTGCATGCTCGAGCGGGGGATATCACCGCTGCTACGATTCTGGCCCAGGAAAAATTGATCGAAGCCGAGTTGAGCCCGATATTCCCGCTCGGAGAAACCAGCGGCGATTTCCAGAATCCGCCGCTGGGATACCAGGCTCTCGGCGACATCGCCGATCGGGCAGACAAGTACCGGTGGAAGCGCATTGTGACCACGACCCCCTTGAATGCGGTCCGTGAAGTGAAAATCCAGATTCTTTGGCAACAAGGGACTTCGGATGAGGTCCTTGAGGTCAGCACCTATGTATTCACACCCACGTCATCATTCTGAACGGGGATTCACCCTCATTGAGGTGTTGCTGGCCACGGCGCTGGTGGCAGTGATCGCCGCCATGGTGTTCGGGTCTTTGCACCTCACGACCATGGCGATCGACAGCGCGCGCGCGACGGCCGCGCGAGAACAGATTCTGAGGAGCACGATGCGCATCATGACGGAGGAGTTGACTGTCGGCGTGTCGAATTCCATCGGGCCATGGATGGGGCTCAATTTCCAGCAGGAAGGGCAACCTGCCGATGCCGTGGCGTTTCTCACCTTGGGACAGTTCCGTGGTGTCGAATCCGGACAGGACACGGAGTTGGTCCGGATCGTCTATGCGAGAGAGGGCGACCGCCTTCTCCGGTTCGTTCGACGCAACCTCTACGGACTCACCGACGACAGCGTGGACCAATTGGAATTGGCTACGGATGTAAAGGGATTCAATCTGCGTTATTACGACGGCCAGACCAGAGTATGGTCCGATGAATGGGACGGACGCGCAAGGAGTGCCCCTCCGAGCGCCGTGCTGATCGAACTGACGGTGATGCAGGACAATGCCGAACTGCGGACCTTCCGCCAGTGGGTATCGGTGGGGGTACGGTCATGATCGATCGACTGTCCTGGCCGCCAGCCATCGATCTCAAGAAGGAACCGGTTGTATGGACGCTCGCCGGGCTGGGAAGTTTTCTCCTCTTTCTCTTTCTCACCTTTCCATACGGAGCGTTGCAGTCGAGAATTCTCTCGGACATCTCCAGAGAAACCGGGTGGGAGGTACGTGCGGCTGATTGGTCTCCGGGGATTCCGGCGGCTGTGGAATGGCGTGATCTCACATGGACCAAGCCAGGTGTCGGCAGTATTCCTGTCCAACTCATGCGACTTAACGTTGGTGTGACGGGTTTGATTATGGGGCGGCATACGCTGGACGGACTTGTGCAATTTCCTGGAGGCTCTCAATCAGGCGCCGGGCGTGCGACTGGCACAGTGACCGCCTCTTCCTGGTCCTTTGAAGGACCCGTTGCGTTCACTGGGCATCTCCAACAAGTTGATCTGGCGGCGTTCGCGAAGCCCCACGTGACTCGGGGGGTGCTGCAGGCCGACCTGGCCCAGCAGTGGGAGAATCGCGGCAAGGAAGGCATCGTCTTCAAAGGGGACGGTTCATGGAAGGTAGAAATAAAAGAACTGGTGCTGGAACGGATCTCTGTCGGGGCGGCGGTCATCCCGTCACTCGGCTTTAGCCGCGTGGCGGCTGTCGTCTCCTGTCGCGACGCGGTCTGCGATATCGTGGAATTCAAGGGAGACGGACCCGACGGGACCGTGACGGCTCAGGGACGAATGCTCCTCCAGCAGCCGATCCAGTCAAGCGCCTTGGATCTCACGCTGACTGTCCTGGCCGGGGCCGGATGGGCGCAAAAAGCAGGGAGCCTGCCCTTCCCTCCGATTCCGCCCGGCACACCCTTGACGTTCAAACTGGCGGGGACAGTCGCAAATCCCAGGCTAACCTTGTAAGATGATAACTTGACGAACTGGGTCCTCTTGGGTCTCCGGTTCCAGAACCACAAATTCGAGCGTTGACACTATGGTTGCCGATTGCGTTGGTCTTGATATCGGACAGACTGCCATCAAGGCAGTTCGATTCCGCCGGCGTTTGACCGGCCGTGAAACCGTTGAATACTTTCACCAGCCCCTTCCCTATGGACGGCCGGAAATCGCTGAACCGGCCAAGCGGGCCGGGGCCCTGCGGACCTTTCTCTGGCAGCACGGTCTGTACGGGAGCGGGGACATCGTCACCGCCCTCCCCTGCCAGGATCTCTTTATCCGGACTCTCTCTTTCCCTTTCCGGGATGCCGCAAAGCTTGAACAGGTCGTGCCCTTCGAAGTCGAGAATCTGATTCCCATGGCGCTGGACGACGTGGCCATGGGCAGCGTGCTGTTGCCGCCCAAAGGATTGCCTGACGGAAGTCAAAAGCCCAAAGGAGCCGACGTGCTCGTGACAGCGGCGCCGAAAGACAAGGTCGCCGAACACCTGCGATTTCTTGCCGCCGCGGATTTGAAACCAGCGGCGATCGGGGTCGATGGGATGGCGCTCTATTCCGTCACCAAGTTCCTCCAGGAAGAAGGCGCGCATGTTCCAGGCAATCTGGCCATTATCGATGTCGGAGCGACCAAGACCACTCTTTGTCTGATACAGGAGGGCCGTCCCGCTCTCCTCCGTACGGTGCTCTGGGGCGGCAACCATCTGACCCATGCCCTGGCTGTCCGCTATGCCTGCAGCTTTGCCGAGGCGGAGCGACGGAAACGAGCGATGGCTGTCCAGGAAGTCGACACCTGGCTGGAACCGCTGTTGAAAGAGTTGCGCGTATCGCTCCACGGTTATGAAGGTGCTGCGCATCAGCGGCTTTCGCATTGTTGGGTCTCCGGTGGAGGCTCCAAACTTCGGGAATTGAGCGGGCACGTCGCCCACGAATTGGGATTGACTCCTGTGGGCCCGCGACAGGGGTTCGGCTCGAACTGCCCGAGGGCTTTCTCGATCGCCTTCGGGCTGGCCATTCACCCGAAAATCGTTCGTCCGCGCTGGAAGACCAAAACGATCGGCTCGGACGTCGCCCTCGATCTCAATGCCACAGCTGATTCCGCGTCCGCCCAACGGGAGGTATCGCGGCATGATCGTCGGCTTGCGCTCTGGGGAGGGCTCATACTGGGATGTCTGGCGCTGCTCGATCTGTCCATTCGTGTCATGGTGAAAGAATCAACGCTGAAAGAAATGAAACAGGGCCTGCAGGCTCAATTTGCGCAGTCATTCGGAGCCGGCGCCACATCCGGTGAAGAACTCGACGTGGCCCGCTATCGCGTGGCACAACTCGATAAGAGCCTGGCAGTGATCGATGGAGGCCGCAATGACGTGTTGGCACGGTTATCCGAATTAGCCAAACAGCTCCCTGCAGGTATACCGCTGATGATTCGGGAACTGACCATCGAGGGGGCGGCTGTGCATCTTGAAGGAGAGACCAGCTCGTTCGATGCGGTCGACAAGATCAAGCAGGCCTTTATGGCAAACCCCGTATATCAGGGAACCTCGGTGACCGACACGAGGGTGGGCGCGGCGGCCAATCAAGTGGTCTTCCGCTTGGCCTATACGGTGCAACGACCGTGATACCCATGCTCAAAGAGCGGTGGCGTCATCTGGCTCCGCGAGAACGGACGATCGTGGGTATCGGCGGAGCGGTCGTCGCCGCCAGCCTGCTGTTTCTGCTGGTGGTCGATCCCCTCACGGCCAAGATCGAGAAGCTCGAGCGCCAGGCTGTCAGAAAATCGAAAGAACGTGCGGAGCTTGCCGTCCTCGCCACAGAGCACGCCGTCAAGCAGGCGCGCGTGGCCAAGCTCGAACAGCGGATGCCGCCTGCCATGGGGCAGTTCTCCCTGCTGGCCTTCATGGAAGAAGCAGCGACATCGGTGCAGATTCGCGATCGCATTGTCGGCATGCAGCCGCAGGCCCCGACCACGACGCAAGGCTATCAGGAGACGGCTGTCGATCTTCGACTCGACGGCGTCCAGCTTCCCCAACTGCTCGCCCTCCTCGTTGCGCTCGAGCAGGCTCCGTACACCGTGCAGGTGCATCACCTCCAGATCAAACCGAAATATGACAATCCGGTGAATCTGGATGCAACCCTCAGAATCGTGTCCTATGCGAAGGCGTGATGAACGCGGCGTAGCCCTCCTCCTCGCCCTCCTGGTTCTGGCTCTCCTTGTCGCGCTGATTCTCGAATTCGATGCCGATGCGCGTCGGGAATATCGAGATGCCGCCGCGTTCCGCGATAACTTCAAAGCCACTGTGCTGACCCGCGCCGCGGTGCAGGCGGCGCGCGCCGTCTTGCAGCAGGATCTGCTCAGGGACAAGCAAACCGGGCAATTTTACGATGCGCTGACGGATCTCTGGGCGTTTCCCATCCAGAAGTACGAGATCGGCGACGGGCTCTTGACGGCCCAGATCGACGACGAGCGCGGAAAGCTGAATCTGAACGATCTGGCGGCGAGTGGAGATGTCAACGCCAGGAAGGTGAAAATTCTCAGGGTCAAGCGCCTCTTTGAGCTCCTGCAGATGAATCCGGATCTGGTCGACGCCATTGTTGATTGGGTCGATGCCGACGACGTCCCGGAAGCGGCCGGCGCAGAGACGCTCTACTATCAATCCCTGCGCCCCCCCTACCGGGCGGCCAATGCGCCGCTCCAGACCGTCCGCGAACTGCGGCTGGTGAAAGGCATGACACCCGACATTCTTGAGAAGCTCTTGCACTATGTCACGGTGTACCCGCAGCAGGGCGAAAGCAAGATCAATATCAACACGGCAGACGCGCTTGTCATCCAAGCGCTCGACCCGAGCATTACGCAGTCCATGGCTGCGGAGATCATCCAGGGGCGCCCGTTCAAGAACGTCATTGACCTCGACAAAATCGCCAGCGCAAAAGAAACGTTTGCGCGACTCCGCCTGCCGCCGATCTACGACGTGAAAAGCAACCTCTTCTCCGCCCGTATGTCCCTCACCGTCAACGAGACGAGCAAGTCCGGCGCCGTAGTGCTTCAAAGGGACGAAACGACCGGAAGCAGCACCATCCAGTATTTTCGGTTCTTATAAGCGGTTCGGCCGCACTCGACATCGAATTGCCATGAAAAGTTAACAATTCTGTAACATTGAGGTTACTCCCCTGAAATCCACCGTCGCTATGGTTGTGGTCGACACTCGCGGTAATCACTACCTAATGGAGGAAATGGTCATGGCACTGCTGCTGAATTCTCCGCAAGGCCGATCGACGTTCCGGAGGACGTTTATTCTGGCTTTCCTTATATTCTCACTCGCCGAACTCTTCTCGGCGGTC
>DATGEA010000320.1:0-2005 GCA_035310605.1 Nitrospira sp.
AATGCCCAGAACACAGCTGCCGCAATAATCAGGTGTTTCATGGGTGCATACGTAAGAGCCGCTGCATCGCGTCATCTTTCCGAACTGTGTATATGACCAGTCCTGTGTTCGTCCACTAGGGAAATTGAGCAATCCCTATGCCGAAGGCGGGCAGGAAAAGTCGCGCTGTTTCATGACGTTATTCTGATCCGAGCTGGTGAGATCGTAGGAGGTGAAGGATTCCTGCACATTAATGAACTTGACAAAAATTGCTCCTGTCTCCTAGAGTGCCTGCCACGTTACGTTTCCTGGGTAAGGGAAGAGGGTGCAAGTCCCTCGCGGTCCCGCCGCTGTAAATGGGGACGAAACCCGTGAATGCCACTGTCCGATTCGACGGATGGGAAGGCACGGGGAGTAGGATGAACCATGAGCCAGAAGACCTGCCCGGAGAGTTGACCATCGTTCCCTCGAGGGCTGGGGAACAGGCGAGGATGAAGAAGCGGGTGCAATCCTCAGGGTCTGTCTAAGGCCTTGAGGATTTTTTGTTTGGCGAGCCTGCTTAAGGGAAAATGTCGATGCATCGGACTTCTGCTGGGAGTATCACTCTCATTGGCAGCCGAGCCATCGATCTCGCTCACTGAGGATCATGCGGATCGGATATCGAGCATGAAACGACGTCAACAGGGCATATTGACGGGCATGCCCTTCATGGCAAACATTACGCCACGGACGTTCGTTGATGCCTTGGGGAGAAAGCTCTTCGTGGCGAAGCCGCCAGACCGCGTCGTGTCGATGGCGCCAAGCGTGACGGAGATAGTCTATGCCCTTGGCCTTCAAGACGCTCTGGTGGCTGTGACGCCATTTTGTGATTTTCCTCCTGATGCGCAGCGAAAGGCGCAGTTGGGTGGAACGCATCCGAGCGTGGAGCAGATTCTGGCGCTCAAACCAGACCTGGTGTTGGTACCCCAAGACTTTATCCAGCCGGATCTTCTTCAGACTTTGGACCGAGTCAAGGTCCCGGTGTTCGTACTGCAGGCTTCGCAGTTGGAGGACCTGTACGGGCAGATTCAGACTCTCGCACGCATGTTTAATCGAGGCAAAGCCGGCGATGAGCTGGTTGGGACGATTCGACAGCGGGTGCGTCTCGTTAAAGAACGTACGCAATCGCTTTCTCGCCCGCGTGTGCTTTATGTTTTGAATAGCGATCCTCTCCAGACTGTTGGACCGGGAAGTTTCATCCATCAACTCATTGAAGCGGCCGGGGGAGCGAATATTGCCGGAGAGACTTCAACGGCGTATCCCCGTCTTGCAATGGAAGTGGTGCAAGCACTCGATCCGGAAATCATTGTATTCCCGGTTGGTGCTTCGGAAGGCATTCCGGTTGAAGAGCAGCAACACTGGCGGCGCTGGTCGAATCTCAGCGCCGTCAAACGCGATCGGTTCGTGGTTGTTCCGAGCGTACTGCTCGATCGGCCTGGCCCCCGAATTGTGGAAGGGCTCGAATTATTGGCGCAGGCGATTCATCCTGAAGCCTTTGAGGGTGGATCCCGCTCAAAGACACCATGAGCGTCTCTCCCCCTGTAACCCCGGTCAGCATGTCAGATACCTCCTCAGCGGTGGCGCCTGCTGACATGGATGGTCGTACACAAAAAAAGGCATGGGAGCTCTTGCGGGTCCGCCGGTGGTGGTCGGTCATGGGGATAATGCTCCTATTGACCTGTGTCGTCATCATCGGCTGTCTCCAGTTCGGTGCACAGAGACTTACCCTGTCAGAGTTTTGGTCGGCGCTATTCTTTAGGTCGGCCGCAGGTGGGGATGTCGCCCAGGTCATCATTTGGGAGATTCGATTTCCGCGGATCTTAATGGGGCTATTCATAGGTGCATCCTTAGCGGTAACAGGCGCGGCACTCCAGGCATTGGTCAGAAATCCACTTGCAGATCCTTATGTGCTCGGAGTTTCAAGCGGGGCGGCGCTGGGCGCAACGATGGGATTGGCGTTTGGACTGGGTTCATTGGCCGGAGGGAT
>DATGEA010000321.1:0-6228 GCA_035310605.1 Nitrospira sp.
GCTGCATGCCGCTGAGGACTCGTTTTCGGGGGGTCATCATTGAGAAGCTCCTGCGCTGAGGCCGATGGCGGTCGAGAGGATTGTACCTGAAAGGCCCGATGCGAATGTACTGGTAATCGTATGGATCACGCGGAGATCCCGGTCGAACACGAGCAACCCGACCAGGATCATCATGCCATAGGGTTCAAGGCGCGCGAGAGCAAGAGCCGGTTGCGGCGGAAGCAGGCTCACGAGGATGCGCCCGCCGTCGAGCGGTGGAATCGGAATCAGGTTGAAGATCGCCAGAAACACATTGACCAATACGGAATAGAGCGCCATGACGGCGACGGGAAGCAGAAACAGCGTCGTGGAGGAGGACTCCGATTCCTGGAGCGGCCCGCCCGATTCCTGTGTCGTCAGCGCTGGGTCGATCCACAAGAGAACCGCGAGGAGGACGGCGCTGACGATGGCCAGTATCAGGTTCATCCCCGGTCCCGCAGCGGCGACCAGGGCCATGTCGCGGCGCGGGCGCGTCATGTTTCTGGGATCGATCGGAACCGGCTTGGCCCAGCCGAGCAGAAAACTGCCCGGGAGCATCAAGCAGAGCAGGGGCATGATGATGCTGCCGAACAGATCGATGTGCGCCAAAGGATTCATGGTGAGCCGTCCCTGCCTCTTGGCGGTGGGATCGCCGCATTTGTCGGCGACCCACCCATGAGCGTACTCGTGGAGCACCATGGCGAAAAGGAGCGGGAGCGCTTTATAGGAAATGGAATGGAGGATCTGCCCTAGATCATTCATGCTGGTGCGGCGCTAGTCGACTTGTGCGAAGCGTCCTCGTTTGACTTGGATCAGAAAGAGGGGCCGGTTCAGCGTGCCGTCGTGCGCGAATGCGGCCGGCCCTCCCAGTGCAGGGAGGTCTTGTTGCGCCGTGAGATAGTCCCGCACGGCCTCCCCGGATGTCGCGCCTTTCTTGAGCGCGTCGATCACAAATATCGCGGCATCGTACCCCTGCATGGCAAAGAGCGTGGGTATGGTCTGGAAGCGTTTCTTGTAGTGGCCGACGAAATCCTGCACGTTGGGATTCGGGCTGTCGGCGAAGAACCCATCGACGAATACGGAGCCCTCGAGCGACTGATCCATCGCGCGGACGAGGTCCGGGGCATTCCATCCGTTGCTGCCGAGAAACGGCACTTTCATATCGTGGAAATTCAACTGCGCGGCCATGAGGCCGACATCCGACAAGCGGCCGGGGATGAAGATCGCGTCGAAGCCCGGTGTGTAGAGGATTTTTTTGTCGAGCTTCGTGAGTTTCCCGCCGACCTTGGTGGGATCGACCGGCACCGCGAGCCCATACTTTTTCAGATCTTCGGCCTTCATCCGTTTGAGCTGCGCCCCGGCGTCGGATTCGCCCTCTTTGTAGGATTCGATCGCGATGATCTCGCCGTCCCGCTGGCGCACTTCCTGAGCAAAGAGACGCGCCATCTCCCGACCATACGCGGTGTCCGGATGCAGAATGCAAAAGCGCCGGAAGCCGAGTTCCACTAGGGCATAGGTGGCGATCCGTTTGGCTTGTAGCTGGTACGTGAGCGCGGTGCTGAACGTATAGCTGCCGAGCCGTCTGACATTCGGAAGCGTGGCCGTCGGCGTCAGTAATGGGATGCGCGAGCGTTCGGCCAGTTCCGCCATCACCGGCAGATTTTTCGACAGAAGGGGACCGACGACGGCGATGGGGCGATCGTTGGCCAGCATGCTCGAAAAGTCATCCAGGAACGAGGCCTGGGAGGCCTCGACGTCTTTGACCAACAGGCCCACAGAAGGTCCTCCCGCACGATCGCCGTTCAATTCAACGGCCAGTTGAATTCCGCTCAGGACCTCGTTGGCGAACGATGCGAGTTTCCCGGAGAGAGGGAGCACCGCGGCGATCAGAAACTGGTGCGATTTGAGCTTCGTTTGCAGGGAAGCCAGCAGGTCGGTCGACTTGGCCGCCTGCGGATGCGTGGGGAAATTTGTGAGGAATTGGTGAATCTGCCTGGCGGCTTGATGGTCCTCGCCTCGTCCCACGTAGAGATCGATCAAGCGGAGTGCGGCGAGATCTCCCGGAAAACTCTTCGGGTAAGCTTCCCTGATACGATCGAGGGTTTTCTTGTCGAAGGATTCGTTGATCAATTCGCGGATGTGGGTGCGGAGCTCATCGGCCTGGTCGTCGGGGCTGAGCGCAATTTCGTCGAGCCAGGCCTGGATCGCGCGAACCGGTTCCTTCTTTTGGAGGTAAAGTTCGCCGCTCAAGTGCACGGCCTCACGCTTTGTGACGTCGTCCTGCGAGAGCGTGCGTAGCCCCGTGAGAATTGGAAGCGCCAAGTCAGGATTGCCCATGGCCGCGTGGGTGCGGGCCAGCATCAGTTTCCCGCGCTCGATGACCTCGGAATTCGGAAACTCCGTCTGGAGTTGCTGCAAGTATTTGAGTCCTTCCGCGTATTGCTGGCCGCCATACAAGGCCGCACCCAGAAGGAGATACGTGTCATCGAGAAGGTCCGGCTTGGGATTGGTGCCGAGGAATCGACGGAGCAATGTGATCGCTTCTTCCGACTGACCTGCGTCGAGTAACCGTTTGGCTTGGTTGAGGGTCGGGTGAGTCGCTGAAATGCTCTTGGCCGTCTCTGCGGCAGCGGCATTCGACAGGGGCCAGGACGGCGGAGCACCAACAGAAAACCAGAGCAGTGCGAAGACGCTGCAGGCTGTGGCGAACTTCAACGACATTCGACCGGGACAATAATAGAGAGAGCGTATGAACCGGCTAGCCATGTGTCTGTGGATGGTATCACGCAATGGGCTCGTCAGTGGTGACTACTATCGGAATCCCTGTAGGGTGTCAAGGTTATCCGCGAGCACTGCGTTGTCATCGCGAGAGTGATTGGTTATCATCGCGCCGATGGAAACCGATCCGCTGGTCGAGCGCTACCTTAATCACCTCCGCATTGAAGGTGGCCTCTCCCGCAATACCGTGGAAGCCTACCGGCGGGATCTCGCCAAATTCCAATCCTATCTCTGTCAGGATGGAATCACTGCGGTCCAGCGGGTGACGACGGAGACGGTACGGGGATTTCTCGGGTCACTCCACGCGGCGCACCTTTCTCAGGTCTCCTCGGCTCGCTGCTTGTCGGCGGTTCGGGGATGGCTGCGATTCCTCCGGCAGGAACGTATTATTGATGACAATCCCGCGATCGGTGTGGCCGCAGGGCGTCGGGGCATACGATTGCCTAAGACGCTATCGCAGCGGGAGGTCGCTGCGTTGCTGGAGGTTCCTGCTCAGCCCGCCCTGGAAGACCAGCGCGATCGCGTGATGCTGGAGCTGCTCTATGCGACGGGGCTTCGCGTGTCGGAGTTGGTTTCGGTAGAGGTCGCGCAGGTGAACTTCGAGGTCGGCTACCTTCGGGTGACGGGGAAGGGCTCGAAACAGCGCATCGTACCCATGGGTGAACTGGCCCGGTCTCTGCTCCAAGAATATGTGGAGCGCGTCCGGTCGCAACTACTGAAGCAGCGGCTTTCGCGATTTGTCTTCGTCACGCGTCGCGGTGGACCGCTGACCAGGCAGGCTTTTTGGAAAGCCCTCCGTCAACGAGCCAGGCGTGCGGGTATCAGCAAAAAGATTTCCCCCCATGTCTTGAGACATTCTTTTGCCACCCATCTGTTGGAGGGCGGTGCGGATCTTCGATCGGTGCAAACATTGCTCGGTCATGCCGATATTGCGACGACCCAAATCTATACGCATGTCGAACGGGAGCGGCTTAAAGCGGTGCATACGGCGTTTTTTCCGCGGCAGAGACGTCGGAGGAGGGAGGCGCGGTGAGAAATCGGTGGGGGCGCTCCAAAAGAATGTGCAAGAAGGGTGCGAGATTCGGTTGACAAGGACGGGAGGACTTGGTAGCATCCGCCAGCTTGCTAGGAAAATCGGGCGGATAGCTCAGTTGGAAGAGCGCTGCCCTTACAAGGCAGAGGTCACAGGTTCGATCCCTGTTCCGCCTACCAGGATGATAATGTGAGTCCAGGTAGCCGGAACCGGAAAAAAACACGAAACGCGAATTCAAGACGGGTCAAACCGCTACAAATAGTCTTGTCGAGCATATCTTCCGCTATAAGTAGAGTCACGAGGGGCCGTCGTTCAGCCTGGTTAGGACGCCAGATTGTCAATCTGGAGGTCGCGGGTTCAAATCCCGTCGGCCCCGCCATTTTCCCCAGCATTTGTTAGACTCCGTACGTAGGCGCGTGAATAGCTCATGCGGCCGGGAAAGGGTGTAGACCAATGTTTCAGATCGGTTTATCCGGACTGCTAGGTTCGCTGGGCACGGTATCGAAGGTCGTCCTTCTGCTGCTCTTTATCTTCTCCGTCGTATCCTGGGCGATCATCTTTACCAAATGGCGAGCGTTTGCCGCGTCGGATCGGGAGGACCAGCACTTCATGGCGCTGCTGGCAAAGTCGAAGGATCTGGACGATCTCTGCCGGCAAGTCCGGCGCATTGAATCGAGTCCGGCCGCGGCCCTGTTCGAAGGAGTGATGGACCGCGTGACCGCATTGCGTGGACAAGAGAGTGCCGGTTCCGGACCCGCAGATCGCCAGATCATCGAACGTACGGCCTCGCACCTCTCACACAGCCAACTCTCCAAACTCGAGTCCTATCTCCCGTTCTTGGCGACGACGGGCAACATTACGCCGTTTGTCGGATTGCTGGGCACGGTGATGGGGATCATCGATGCGTTTCGCGAGATCGGAGCCCAGGGAACGGCCAGCATTGCCGCGGTGGCACCCGGGGTCGCGGAGGCGTTGATCGCCACGGCAGCCGGCTTGTTCACCGCGATTCCCGCGGTCATCGCGTACAACTATTTCCTCACACGGATCCGCCGCACCTCGTTCCGTTTGGATACGGTCACCATCGAGCTGATGTCATCACTTTCATCTGCACCGGTCAAGGCTAAACCAGTTCCGGTCGGAGCGCAGCGATGACCTTCGAGTCACGGCAGCGGCGGTTCATGGCGGAGATCAATGTGATTCCGCTGGTCGATGTGGTGCTTGTGCTGCTCGTCATTTTCATGGTTACCGCTCCGATGCTATATCGGGGTATGGACATCAACTTGCCGAAGTCCGCCACGAATACCATCAAACCGGAAATGCGAACGGTGTTGACGATAGAAAAAGATCAGCGGCTCTACCTGGACAAGGATCCCATCGGCCTTGTGCAACTCGAGCAAAAGCTGAAAATCTTGAAACACGAGCATGCCGATGTTTCACTGTACTTGCGTGCGGATCGCGATGTTCCCTACGGCATCGTGGTTCAGGTGATGGATGGGGTAAAGAAGGCTGGGATCGAGAAGATCGGGATGGTGACGGAACCGGTCGGGCCTGAGCATATCGGAGGATCTTCGATTCCGCGCACGCCCTCTCGAAAGAGCTGATGCCGGATGCGAGAAGAGGGGCGGAGGGTATGGTGGCTCCCGCACATGTTCACTCGGCCCTGTCGTTCGATCAGGATGCACAGGATCGGTTAGGCCGGACGCTCACAATTTCGTTGGCCCTGCACGTGGTGGTGTTGTTGATTGTGGCGGGACTTCGGCTGGCTCCCCACGGCGATCGACCGCTGGCTTCGGTGGAGGTGTCACTGGTCAGTTTACCGACACCGGTAAAAACCGTAGAAGTGGCCAAGCCGGTCGAATCGGCCAAACGAGCCGAGTCGAAACCGATCCCCGTCCCCGCTGCGCCGAAACCAGCTCCTGCTCCGGCCCCACCGGTCAAGACAGTGGCGCCGGCAGTGACTCCCGCGTCCATGCCAGCTCGGACCAGTGTGGCGAAAGACATTCTCAGGGATCTCGAGCTGCCGCCCGACGCGCCGAAATTCGGGGAGCTGACTCCTGCAAAGGCGGTCGCGCAGCCGCAACCGCAGGCGCACGCGAAGTTGAAAGTTCCGGAGTTGCCGCGAATACCGGATTTCACGCCGGCGCAGGCGGTGAAGACGCCTCAGCGTGCTTCGATCAGCGAGGATTTGGATCATGAATTGGAGGAAGAACTCAAAAAGGTCAACCAATTCAAGCCCGCGGCAAAATTAGAAATTCCGAAAGACATCCCGGTCAAACCGGCGCCCCAGCAAGAAGCGGCAATTCCTCAAACCAAGGCGCCGCAGACGCAGCTGAAAACCTCCGGCTCGTCCGGAACCAACCCCTACTGGGGGCGCGTCGAAGCGATAATCAAGAGTCAGT
>DATGEA010000322.1:0-8295 GCA_035310605.1 Nitrospira sp.
CGATCCCACAATGACGCTCTGAATATCATTGTTCCAATTCCTTCCACTGAGATTCTCCAAAGAGGCGTACTCTTTGGGGCCCTGGACTTTGACATGAGGATCATCGGTATCGTACTTGGTGTCATCAAACACCTCGATCCAACAATTCTTGTCGACCAATTGCAGCTCCATGTCTGCAGCCCCAACAGAGAACGCTCCGACGGTGATCACTCCGCACACAACACACAATTTGAGCACCATCATCGCTAGTCTCCTGTGGATTAAGATTGACTCGTATCTCAGTGGTCTTCCCTCTTGCCGGTCAGCGTGGCCAACAGACGTTCTGCGGTCCGCTGATCAGATGCGAACAGGAGCGGATATTGGCTCTGAGAGAGCGCCCGAAACGTGTCCTGCTCCCCGACGGGAACTTTCAGCAATACGGCCAAAGACGCGAGATATTCCCCATTCCCGCGAGCGATGTCCTGTTCCAGGTTCTCGAACACGACAGCAGCGAACAACCGCGCCTTTTGGCCCTCCTGTACCACACCGTCAGCGGTGAGCAAATCCCCCGGACTCGTGCTCGAGGTGAATTTGGCAAACGTATCAATGGTCGCTTTCGACGTATTACAGCCAGATATCACAAGCCCGCCGCTTACCAGAACCAATGCGCCCGCAAAGCCGAGTAACGTCAAGATACGCATGAGATGATCCTCCTGATATTCGAATCCCACTGACTGCATGGAAGCCGATCCTTCAACCCTCCGCTTACAAACGCCAATCCCGCCGCTCCCGGTACGCTCCCTCGTCATCTGCCATTGAGCGTCCCTGCTTCTCGGTGCATGTGGGCCTTGACGACGGCTGTCGTGGCCCTGAGCCCCGCCACCATGCTGGCCAGATTGACCAGCAGCGATCGGCTCCCGCACCGCACCGTCTCATGGACCCGGTGCACGGTGTCGCCCAGTGCGCCCGCCGCATGCAGCAACACCGCCGCATGCTCGACCCCATCCCGCGCATGTTCGACGAGCGCGTTCACGTTCTCCGTCGTCGCCCGGATCTCCTTGAGCAGCAATGGCAACTCGGCATTCAGACGGACTAATAGATATTCCGATTCCGCCACCGGTTTCCTGAGCTGTATCAACAGCGGAACCACGGAGCCGACCAGCACCGCAAACGCCACCGCTCCCACACACAGGGCGATCTCGACAATCATACGGACTCCTCCTCCGCTATACGGCCCCCGCTAGACCCGCAGCCCCTCCATACGTCGTCTTATCGAAAGAAACCGAAGACCCAAAGTATGACGAGCAATGTGAACGGCACTCCCAGCAGCCAGAGAATGAACGCTTTTCCCATGATGAGCGCTCCTTATCCCGATCCTGCCCGGCTAATGACCTGGATCATGAGCATGCGCTTATGGGCGCAGCTCCTTCAGGAGGCTGGCCAGGTCCTCTGCATGCTCTTCTTCTTGCGCAAGGATCCCCTCTAATACTGTACGGGTGGTGGGATCATCTGTGCCGACATAGGCGACCATTTCCCGATAGCTGTCGATCGCGATCCGCTCGGCGATCAGATCTTCCGTAATCATCTCCACCAACGACTCCCCTTCGACATATTCCGAGTGGCTCCGGTTCAGAAGCCCTTCAGGGGACAGATTCGGCTCCCCCCCAAGTTGGACAATGCGTTCGGCCAATTGATCGGCATGGGCTTGTTCCTCAGTGGCATGCTGGAGAAACTCGGCCTTCACACTAAGGGAACTGATTCCGGCGGCCATGAAGTAATGGCGCTTATAGCGAAGAACGCAGACGATTTCTGTGGCGAGAGCCTCATTCAGCAGCTTGATCACCTCGTCCGCTTTGCCCTTGTACCCCGATGTCATGGCGCCGTCCTCAATCCCTTGTCGTGCCCGAGCCCGGAGCGTTTTCACATCAGTCAGCCCGATGGCTTCTTTCACGATTTCTTCCTTTCGGGACGTGCGAGGCGCTGTGGTTCCAGATTGCACCGTTGTCGATGTCGCTGCTCTTATCGATGTGGATTCTTTCACGAGTCTCTCCTTTCGGGGAGTGCCCCCGTTTCAATTCTGCCGATCACGAGTCGCCGACGGCATTCCTGTCATCCTCGGCCTGCTTCTACGAAAGCCGATGCACGGAGCTGCAGCCGCTTCTCCACTGACGTCCAATCGATGTTGGAGAAGAACGCCTCGATGTAGGACGCCCTATCCGAAGGCTTGTAATCGAGTAGATAGGCGTGTTCCCACACATCCATGACGAGGATCGGAATAAACCCCGCCACATGCCCTTGCTCATGAAGACTGATCCAATGGTTGGAAAGACGGCGACTCGCTGGGTTCAGGGAGCAGACCGCCCAACCGACCCCGCGGAGCAAGCCCACGCTACAAAAATCCGTTTTCCAGAGGTCAAAGCTCCCGTAACTGTGTTCAGCCGCTTGGGCAAACAGAGAGTGGCTCCCAGGACGACCCGAATCCCCTTGCGTCAAGTTGCCGAAGTAAAGCTCGTGGAGCACCATCCCGTTCTGTTCAAATCCCAGCCGTCTGGTCAGTTCGGAATAGGCCGGCATTTCCTCGTGATCCACCTTGCCATCCTTTACGAGAGCGAAAATATGTTCATTCAACTCATTGGTGGCGGTGACATACCCTTTATACAGAGCCATATGCATGTCCATGGTCCGGTCGGATATCCCTCTCAGCCCATGCAAATGAAACTCTTGGGGCGTATGCGTTTCGGGGGCCTTGATCATGCTGTCTCCCTCCTTGCCGTGCCGTTTGCCGATACCTGCACTCGTTCAATCCGATCGTCGGTCGCGGGATGCGTCGCGAAGAAGCCTCCACCCCCCGCACCTTCGACCCGCATCAGCCACGTCAGCGTGGTCGCCATGATCTGTTTGCCATCGCGCCCGGTAAGCTGTAGAAGCTCCGCGCCATGGCGATCGGCCGCGTATTCCGCGTCTCGCTCGTAAGGTCGCGCGATCAGCAGCTCTCCGGCCATCGGCACCAACCGTGCGCCCGGCACACCCAACGCGCTGAGTACGATGGCGGCAATATTCGTCCCGGTCCCGATGGTCTGCAGCTTGGTCACGTGTCCGAGATCCGCATGCGCGATCTCATGCGCGAGGACCCCCGCGAGCTGCTCATCATTCGCCTTCAGAAGAAGTCCGGTCGTCACATAAAATTCGCCGCCACCCGCATTGGCGGCATTGATGTGGGAATCATCCATCAGCCCGATGCGGACCTGATCCGGTGGGATCGGATGGTTCATCTTCTGCAGTAAGGGGATCATCACCGCCTTCAGCCGCGCGGCTTGTTGCGGATCTAATTGTCGCCCCTCAGGCGCCGACTGCTGGCTGGCGGTCGACCTCGGTGACTCGGGCGACGCCTTGGAGGTGTCCATCAGACAGCCCGCTAGCACAATGACCAGGCCAAGTGCGACGCCAAAGGGGCGCCATGAGCAGGAGGGTTGGGTCAGAGACATGGTCGTGCCTTCCTCGGTGCCTTATTGCTTCTTTTTCACCGTGAGCTCGTTCTTCACGGATTTCGCGCCCGGTACGAACCAGGCAGTCCAGGACGCATTGGCACTGGTCATGATGCCCCGAACCTCACCCGTGAGCGAAACGACGCCTGCATTGGTTTGCACAGCTATATCGGCCTTATTGAGATGTGAGTCCTTCACGAACTTCTTTTGGACGCGCGCTGTAATGGCTTCATCCTTCTCCTCGACCGCCTCGCGCGCAGCCGGGGCGACCACCTCGAGGTCATTCTTCACACTCTTGATGCCGTTAAGCCCTCTGGCGACGTCTTCCGCCGCCTGCTTGGCTGCGTCGGAATCGACCTCGCCGCGAAGCATCACGACGCCCTGCGTGGTCTCGACATCGATCTGCCTCCCTTTGACCCGAGCATCGGCAGCGAGGGCAATCTTAGTTTTTGCCGTCAGCCACGAGTCGTGGATCGGCGTCTTCTCTGTGGCCTTGCTCGCAGCCTGTGCCGGTCCCGCAATGAGGATGGCTCCGACAACCAGCGCGGTACAGAATGTCAGTGCATAGCGTATGTTCATTGTGTTGATGAGGTTCTCCCTGCAGTGACATCTGGAATGCATCAGTGATCCATCTTTCCTCTTGATGACTTCGCGTCAACGCGTCTCTGCTTTCTTGGCGTCCGGCGCCGCCTTCTGATGCCACTGGTCCGCCCACTTGATGAGTTCGTCCTTTGTGTCGCCATACCGTTCCTGGGCTTTGCCCATGAACTTGTCGTAATTCCCTTCAATCTCCTGCAGGTCATCGTCGGTGGACTGACCCCACTTCTGCTTGAGATCGCCCTTGAACTGCATCCATTTCACCTTGAGCTGGTCCGCATTCATGTGTCGCTCCTTCCCGTGTAGTATTGTGAGACCTCCGGCGTCGCCCCTCTCCGAGCGTCTCCCCCACTGCATGGCGGTGTGTCAGACCTCGACTGCCGCATTCAGGACCGCCCGCTTGTCTTCCTTGTCTCATATGAACTCGCGGTCACTAGGACACTGCCTGGGACAAGACCTGAGCGGCCTTATCGGCCAGCTCATGGACATTCTCTTCGGCTCGCTGCGCAAACCCTCGCAACTGCTCCCGTGATTCGCGACCGGATTGCGGCGCCAGCAACAGTGCCACGGCAGCCCCCGCCAATCCTCCAATCACAACAGCCAATCCCGCCGCTCCCAGTGAACACCCTCTGTCATCTGCCATGGAACGTCCCTCCTTCTCGTTGAATGCACGCCTTGACGGCGATGGCCGCGAACCCCGAGGCGTCTCCGGTACATCGCTACTTCCCGCAGGTAATCTTCATCGACTCAATATCGTTGGACATGTCCAGCTCGGACAGGTTCGGGATGCGCTGGCCCGAAGTACAGGCGATTTCCGTTCCCTTGAAATCGTTATCCCTGTAAGCAAGAACCGTCGCGCATGAGGCACCCCCGCTCTTTACAGCCGTGACGACTGGCGCCATCTCTACGCCCAACCTTCTGGCTCGTATCCGAGAACCTACCTCGCCGGGTTTGCGTGGTTCATCGAAAGAACATGGTTGTTATCCGTCACTTGAGCCTCGACCTTGTCGCCCGCCTTGAAGCTGCCATCCAGCTTTGTCGTCTTGTCTACATGCAGCTTGACTTCGTGGCCAGCTGTATCATGCACCGTATAAAACTCTCCCTCAATCTTCAGCAGATCCCCCTTGATAGACTGGGGGCCAGACGCTGCCTTGTCACCAGCCGCGTATGAGAGGGATACCAACCCGAAACTGAGGGCCATTGCGAACGTGAACAGACCGATGAGCTTCTTCATGACGGAACCTCCTTGTAAGTAATTGTGTTGCATGTGATTGCGCTGACTGAGTCGATTCGAATCGAAACAAACGATGCGTTTCCCAAGGTCTTATGACTTCTCTTTCACCGTGAGATCGTTCTTCACAGACTTCACGCCCGATACGAACCAAGCGGTCCAGGATGCATGGGCACTGGTCATGATGTCCTTGACCTCGCCCGTGAGCGAAACGGCCCCTGCGTTGGTCTGAACCGCAATATCGGCTTTCTTCAGATGGGCGTCTTTCGCGAAGTGTTCCTTCACGCGTGCCGTAATGGCCTCATCCTTATCCTCCACCGCTTCGCGTTTAGACGGGGCGACGACCTCGAGGTCGTTCTTCACACTTTTGACGCCATCGAGCATCTTAGTGATGTCCCCCGCCGCATGCTTGGCCGCATCGGAATCGACCTTGCCGCGGAGCATCACGACGCCCTGCGTGGTTTCGACATCAATCTGCCGACCTTTGACCCGACCATCGGCAGCGAGGGCAATCTTAGTTTTTGCCTTGAGCCACGTGTCGTTGATCGGTGTCTTCTCGTCGGCCTTGCCGGCGAAGGTCACCGGTGCTGCGATGAGCGTGGCTCCCAGAACCACTGCCATACAGACTGTCAGGGCATTGCGCATGTTCATCATCTGCTCCTTAACTGAATTGTGAATTCCTCAGCTATCCATCTCGGCTCTTCTTGATGCCTTCCCAACGGCACACCTTTCCTTCGTGGCTGTTAATTGGGACCGCTGCTGCCATCGGCCAGCCCAACTGATGAGTTCGTGCTTCGACGTGCTGTACCGCTCCTGGACCAGGCTGGCGCAGTTACCACCGTACCGTTCCTGGAGCATGCCGAGAATCTTGTCGAAGCTCCCTTCGATCTGCCGCAGATCATCATGGGTAAACTTCCCCCACTGCTGTTGCAGATCGCCCTTAACCTGCATCCATTTCCCTTTGAGTTGATCTGTATTCATGGTACTGCCTCCACGACGGAATACTGTGCTTCACGACTTCAACAGGCTGGCGGAAGGACACTTGTCTCAGACACCGTTCCGCTGAATCCTGACGACCCGCCGGTGGCAACACGCGAATGACGCGCCTCACCGATCCCGTTCTCTGCCAGCACCTGCTCCGCTTGTAGCCGCTTATGGGGTCTTATTGTTGCTGTCGACGATGCCCACGTCAGCCGCATGCGAGAGCTTCTCGCGCGCGTCCTTGGCATTCTGCGTCGCCTCTTGTGTTTGGCCTTTCTGTCCCTCTTCCAGCGCCTTGGTCAGCGACACCATCGCGTCATCCAGAGGCGTATTACTTCCCGCCCGCTGTGCCTCTTTCACCTCAGCCAAGGCTATTTGTGCATGATGGACGAGCAAGGCGTTATTGCTTTGACTCCCCGCGACCTCGGCTGCTCGCGCATGGTTGAAGGCAGCATTGACATTGCGCTCATAAAACGCATTGTCTTTCTGCGAATACTTCACGCTCGGATCGATCTTCGGCGCGCTCGTCGTTGACGAGCAGGATGCCAATGCCAGCACGAACATGCATCCACCTACGAATGCACCAATCTGTTTGACCTGTATCATGAGAAGCACCTCCTCTAAATAGTTTGGGACATGGGAACACCCACCGTCAGAGATTTGCCTCGCGAAGGCTCACCCGCGTCAGGTGGTGCGGACGCCGGCTGTTTGGCACAGACGGGCGACACCACTTGACACCAACCGCCGGGGGTCGGAGATGCACGCAGTTGACACCGCTCATGGCCCCGTCCATGTGCGACCCAGTGCTCGCTGTGATCATCGAGACGTTTGAACAACGGATTGATCCTCCATGCACAATCCACCACGGCAGTAATGGCACGTCATACGGGCTTCCTTTTGCGAATGAACCGACGCGGCTCCATCGCAGCCTGGCTTATCGTCACGTCCTCTGGAGCGCACAACTTACAGCCCATTCTGGCGGGAGGAATTCCCTGCCAGGAGCAACGGAGAGATGCGATCCGCGAGAACACAACTCACGGCAGGACCTTCCAACTCCTTATGGAGTGTGCCACGTCGATCAGTTCAAGGCTGTTCATAATTGCACAGGTTTGAATAATTGATAGCGGCAACGGGACGCGGCCTGGCTCGGCTTCATCGAACCTAAGCAGCCGAAACGGATGGGAAGCTAGTCGTGAAGGACGATATTGAGGAGGGAGCTGTGCACGTGCAACTCGCCGTCCCCGCCGTCCCCGCCCATCTGGCCGCTGTATTCGATGACCCCCAGTTTGCGGAACTTATTCATGAAGAAACTGACACGGGAGCGGGTCGTGCCGATCATCTCGGCGAGCGTTTCCTGGCTGATCTTCGGAATGATCGTCTCCGGCTTGCCCTCCTTCCCGAAGTGCGCCAACAACAGCAGCACCCGGGCGAGACGTTTCTCGCTGGAATTGAACAGCTGATCTACCAAATCTTCTTGGATGCGAATAGAGCGCGTCAGCAGGTAGGCCATGAACAGCTCGGCAAACCTGGGCTCCTCGTGAAGCAGCCGGACCATGGCGGCTTTGTCGATGCGCACAAGACTGACGTCTTCCACGGCGCTGATGGAGGCCGGACGAACCGTGACTCCGGCGAGGCAGGATTCTCCAAAGAAGGTACCGCGGTCCAGAATGGCGATGACGGCTTCCTTGCCCTGCTGCGAGACCACGGTTAGTTTGACCTTGCCCGACTTAACATAAAACACGGCCTCCGCCGGATCCCCCTGCGAGTAGATCGCGTGTTTCTTGGGGTACGTCAAACTGGTTTTACCGGCACCGGGTTGAGCGAGGAACGTCTCGAGATTAAACGGTGCCGTACGTGTATGTGCCATGATCGACCTCTCTGCAGGGAACGAGTTAGCTCGCATAGCCCCTTCGGAACCTTGCAATTGTTCCACCGACACATTGGATGGACCGCGCGGCACTCTACCTTGCCTGCGTGGTCGCGCGCATGGCTCGCGGCTCTCCACTGCCAGAGACATCTCGG
>DATGEA010000323.1:0-5923 GCA_035310605.1 Nitrospira sp.
GATCGAACTAGCTCGTCGAAACATCCGTGTCAATGTACTTTCTCCCGGGATCGTTCAGACGGAAATGACGGAGAAGGCATTCTCCGGGCTCTCGCCACAGCAAGTCCAAGCTCTCAGAGATACACATCCCTTGGGCTTTGGCAAGCCGGAGGATGTGGCCAACGCGGCCGCGTTCCTCCTCTCACCCGAGAGCAAATGGATTACCGGCACGGATTTGGTTGTGGATGGCGGATGTTCGGCGCAATAGAGAGCGATTGAGAGAGAGGTACGAGTCGTATGACGCAACAGGACGCGGTCGAGTGGATTGCAAAATTATTTGAAGTATCCCCTGAGCAGTTGACTCCGGACACGCTTCGCGATGATATCCCGGCGTGGGACTCCCTCGGAGTCCTGACCCTGATGGCCAGTCTGGACAGTGACCACGGCATCGTGTTGACGGATGAGGATGTGCAAGCAATCAAAAAGGTGGGCGATATCCTGGACGTCATGCGACGGAATGGAAAAATCACCTGAATCGACGGCATAGCCAGAAATTTATCTGGCTTGATCATCTCGTTCGGATCCGACATGAGATTTATTTTTATCGACAGAATTCATGAATTGGAGGCGGGCAAGCAGATCAAAGCCTCTAAGATATTGCCGGCGCATGAAGAGCTCTTCCGCGACCACTTTCCGGGTTTTCCGGTCGTCCCCGGCGTCCTGTTAACGGAGATGATGGCGCAGGCAGCGGGAAGATGCCTCGATGCAGAGGGGACCCATCCGGGACGGGCCATGCTGGGAAAGATCACCGGGGCCAGCTTTCGCGAATGGGTGAAGCCCGACCAGGAGATTGTACTTTTCGCAAAGATCACGCAAAATCGCGCAACCTATGCAACGGCCGACTGCTTTGCCGAAGTGGCGGGTAAAAAGGTCTGTTCGGCCGAGCTGTTCTTTGTATTTGCTCCTCACGAACAGTTTGCACCGGACTATCAAGACGAAATCCTCAATGCCTACTGGAAGGCCAATCCAACCACGCAACCCAAAAGCGCGCCATGAACCAAGCCTTTTCAATCGAGGGGAAAAACCTATTGGTCACGGGAGGGACACGGGGGATCGGTCGCGCCGTCTCCCTTCAGTTTGCACGCGCGGGGGCCAGGGTGATTGCCAACTATGTGCGTGGACAACAGTCCGCGGACAACCTCCTCGCCCAGGCGCAGCAGGAACAACTCCACCTCACGCTCTGCCGCGCGGATCTGACTATCCCCAAAGGTCTCGATAGCGTGGAAGAGGTCGTCACCGGGTTGACCGGAGGTCTTCATGGCTTGGTCTATTGTGCGGCAACCGGAGTCCACAAATCGTTCGATGAACTCACCCTCAGGCACTACGATTGGACATTTGCTCTCAACGTGCGCGCCTTCTTCGACTTGGTGAAACGACTCTTGCCCCGATTCGCCTCCGATGCGAGCATCGTGGCAGTCAGCTCACAGGGAGCGTTGCGGGTGGTGCCGGCATACTCGGTCGTGGGGGCGTCGAAAGGAGCGCTGGAGGCATTGGCCAGACATCTGGCGGTCGAGTTGGCCCCGCGAGGAATCCGGGTGAACATCGTGTGCCCCGGGGCCGTGGCAACCGAGGCCTGGACGTCAATACCGCAAGTCCAGGAGCGCTTGGCAGAGCTGACAAAGCGTACGCCGATCGGTCGACTGGTGGCGCCGGAAGACGTGGCACAGGCTGCTCAGTTCCTCTGTTCCGATGCAGCCCGTACAATTATCGGCCACACACTGGTGATCGATGGCGGTGCCGGTCTTCCGGTGTAGCATCGGACACCTCAATCTAATCATGCTGGTGAATAACCTGTGTTAATTGAAAAACCCCGCATTCCCATCCGAGAGATCTTGTTATTCGGGCTGTGGCCAGGGTTTATCAAGAACTGGATCTACCGGCTCCGGGGTTATCGGATCGGCAAGGGAGTTTCGATCGGACTGGGGTCAGTCATCTGTGGAGACCGGGTCGAAGTTGGCGATCACACATCGATCGGATTTCTGACAATTGTTCGCGGAAAAGACATCCGGATCGGAGCCCATGTCCAGATCGGGTCGACAACCTTTCTGGACACTCCCTATATGCAGATCGGCGAGGGCACCAAAATCAATGAACAGGTGTTTGTCGGGGGACTCCAGTTCCCGGATTCCCGCTTCGTGCTCGGCCGCAACTGCCAAATCATGCAAATGTCCTTCATCAATCCGGCACGCTCGATCGTGGTGGGAGACGACTCCGGAATCGGCGGACATTGCCTGATATTCGGCCACAATTCATTCCTGAGCCAGTTCGAAGGATATGCCGTCGATTTTGAACCGATTGAAATAGGCAACAGTGTCTCTTTGGCTTGGGGTGTATTTGTCCTTCCCAAAACCAAGATCGGGGACGGCGCGGTCGTGGGTGCACGTTCCGTCGTCCACGGCACGATTCCTCCCCGCTGCCTCGCCCTTGGATTCCCGGCCAGAGTCATCAGCAAAGCACCGGAATTCCCCAAGGAAGTGTCCGACAAAGAGAAGACCGAGATATTCAGAAACATCGTGGCAGAGATGATTCAGTTCTTCACCGACTCGGGCCTGCATTGTGAACAAAACGGACATCGCTTCACCGTCTCGAAACCGTCCTCCGGTTGGTGGCGCGGAGGAGGAGGTTCCTGGAACCTAGAAGTGGTCGATGGGGACGTTCGGGAGGCGGTCCGGAACCTGACTCGCGGCCCGGTCAACGTGTTGCTCTGTCTCTGGGAGATTCCGGATGACGTCCGCCAGCATCTGCAATCGCAAGGTACCATGTGGATCGAAATCGCCAGGAAAGAACAGTCCCGATCCTCGAACGACCTGGGCGACGAGGTCTCGAATTTTCTGAAACGATACGGAGTCCGGACTATTCGTATCCCACCGCTCCCCTCCTCTGCTCCGTAAGGAGGACGACGACTGTGATCCTCACAGAACTCGCGAAAACAGGCGTGTTCATTCCTGAGATCGGCATCGGGACCTGGGATTACCATGCAGGGCCCGGGCCTTTGCGGAAAGGCTTGGAGGCAGGAGCCTTGTTCATCGATACGGCTGAGTCCTATGGGACTGAAACCGTTGTCGGCGAAGCCATACGAGGCATGCGCGATCGCGTGTTCATCGCGACAAAAGTCTCTCCGCAGAATTTTCGCCCCGCCGACCTGCGCCGGTCGGTCGAAGCCAGCTTGCAGCGCTTGGGCATCGACGTCATCGATCTGCTTCAATTGCATGAGCCTAATCCCTCAATTCCGATTGAGGAAACGATGGGAGCCGTCGCGGGAGTAATTGATGCCGGCAAGGTGAGGTTTGCCGGTGTCAGTAATTTTTCCGTCAGGCAATTGCGTGAGGCCCAAAAGGCCTTGGCCAGATACCCCATCGTATCCAATCAGGTTCGGTATAACCTCATCGACCGCACCATTGAGACGGATCTGTTACCGTATTGCCAGGCCAACCATGTGACCGTGATCGCTTACTGCCCGCTGGCCAAGGGCCTCAACCGCGTTCACGATTGCGACCCCAGCGGCGTCATTGATGAACTCGCACAGGCAACTGGCAAGACCCCGGCACAGATCGTCATCAACTGGTGCTTGTGCAAGAACGGAGTCGTCGCGATTCCGAAGGGAAACTCGACGCAGCACATCCTGGACAATTGCGGGGCGTCGGACTGGCGTTTAAGTCAAGAACAACTGGCCCTGCTCGATTCAAGGATTCAGTATCGGCAACGAAGTCGGTTTGACCTGTTGATCAGACAATGGATGCCTCGCCCCTTTCGTGCAATCGCAATTCGTACAGTAAACGCATTGCCGCGGGGTTTGCGCCGACGGCTCCGGTAGAGTCGAACGATGGATCCTCAACCTACCACCTGCAAGAGTCTTGCGTAGATGTGCGGCATAGCCGGCAGTGTGCATTTGCGCGGAGGGGCGGCCAGCCACGAGCTGCTGGAGCAGATGATCGGGGCCATCCGCTATCGCGGACCGGACGACGTTGGGATTTACCGCTATGGCCCGGTCGGTCTCGCGCACACCAGGCTGAGCATTATCGATCTCGCAGGCGGGCATCAACCGATGTCGATCGCCAAAAACTCCCTGTGGATCACCTTCAATGGAGAGATCTTTAATTATCTCGAACTCCGGGATGAATTGATCAGGAAGGGGCACCGCTTCGCATCGAATTCAGACACGGAAGTGCTGCTCCATCTCTACCAGGAGGAGGGAGAACGCTGTGTGGAGCGGCTCAATGGACAATGGGCGTTTGCCATCTGGGATGCCCCGAATCGCAAACTGTTCCTGTCCCGTGACCGCTTCGGCATCAGACCCTTGTACTATACGCAAACCGGCGACAGCTTCCTGTTCGCCTCGGAAATCAAAGCCCTGTTGGCCTGCCCCGAGGTCGAGAGCGCCATCGATCTGACCGCGCTCGACCAGATTTTTACATTTTGGGTGACCGTACCGCCAAAGACGGCATTCCGGAACATCAAGCAACTGCCCCCCGGTCACTCGATGGTGGTTCAGGATGGCCGCGTCAGCCTGTCACCCTACTGGAAGCACGAGCTTGCTCCTCAACCGACGGACGGCAAGGCCGCGGAGGAAAGATTAGCAGAGGAACTGCTGGCGCTGTTGCAAGACGCCACGCACATCCGATTGCGCGCTGACGTCCCCGTTGGCGCCTATCTGAGCGGCGGCATCGACTCCACCGTCATCACGGCGCTGGTCAGAAACAACGCCGGAGACAGACTTCGAACCTTCTCCGTCGGCTTCGAAGACGGCGAGTTTGACGAAAGCTCCTACCAGCGTGAGGCCAGTTCGTTCTTGAAAACGTCGCACAGTGACATCCGCTGCCGCCATCAGGACATCGCGCGCGTGTTTCCCGATGTCATCTGGCATACGGAACAACCGGTCGTGCGTACGGCGCCGGCGCCTCTGTACCTGTTGTCGAAGCTCGTACATGACAACGGGTTCAAGGTGGTCCTGACCGGCGAAGGCGCCGATGAAATCCTCGGCGGGTACGACATTTTCAAGGAAACGAAGATCCGGCAGTTTTGGGGGCGGCAACCGGAGTCATCCTGGCGTCCCCTGCTGCTGAAACGACTCTACCCCTATATGGACAACATCCAACGCCAATCGCTGGACTATCTGAAGCACTTCTTCCATGTGACGAAGCAGGACCTGGAGAGCCCCTTTTTTTCGCATTTACCCCGCTGGGAGCTGACGGCAAAATCAAAACTGTTCTTCTCTGAGGCCACCAGGGCGGAACTTGCTTCCTATAGCAGCACCGCCGACCTTCGACAGCAGCTACCGGAGATATACTCCGCTCTGAACCCCTTCAGCAGGGCGGAATACCTTGAAGCCCGGTATCTGCTGCCCGGATACATCCTCTCCTCCCAAGGGGACCGTATGGCCATGGCCCATGCCGTTGAAGGACGATATCCGTTCCTGGACTACCGGGTGGTGGAATTTGCCGCCAGGTTACCCATGAACCTGAAGATGAAAGTGCTTGACCAAAAATATTTGCTGAAGCAGGCTGTCAAAGGATTGATACCCGAATCCATCCGGACGAGGCACAAGCAGCCCTATCGGGCGCCGGACGGCAGGAGCTTTTTCGGCCAGAAGGACAACTATATAGACGATGCCTTGTCCCCGGCGAGGATCAAACAGGACGGCATCTTCGATCCGAAGGCGACCGGGGCGCTGGTCCAAAAGTTCCGATCCGGGCGCGAGACGGGGGTTAAAGACAATATGGCGCTCATCGGCATCTTGTCGACAACGCTGCTACTCGACCGCTTTGTGAGGGGACGAGGCAAGCCTGATGCCACGTTCCCCTACGAAAGCCCGGCTCACTTAGGATCATAAGATGGGCTATACTGCCGCCAAGAATACAACGGCACGGAACCGTACATACCCAGA
>DATGEA010000324.1:0-10764 GCA_035310605.1 Nitrospira sp.
GGGTGACATCCATGAAGGTGCCAGCCAGGAGTTCGGATTCGGAATACCCCAACAGTTGACTCAGACGGGGGGAAACCTTCAGCCAGCGGCCGTCGAGTCCGACATGTGTCACCATCACCAGCGAAAACGCCTCGGTTCTTGCCAGACGCTCCTGACTCTCGTGCAACGATTGTTCGGCGCTCCGGCGGACGGCGACCTCCGCCTCGAGGGCCAGATTGGCATCACGCAGCTGGGCTGTTCGCTCGGCGACGCGCTTCTCAAGCTGGTCCCGCGCCTCGATGACGGCGTTGTCGGCCGCCCGCCGAGCCGAAACGAGCACGGCGGTGAGTCCCAATGCCGCCGCGGTGATGATGCGATTTCCCCCGATATACCAGTCCAACGGAACGGACCAGAGGAGCATCGGAGGAAGGAACGTCAATACGACTGTCGCTGCGCCGATCGCCCATGGCGTGTGGCGCCATGGAGGGAACAGCGAGAGTAGGACGACAAACACATACAGGATCGGGACATCGACGGGAGGGGGCGTCCACACATCGAGCAGAAAAATACCGCCTGCAAGCACGCCCATGAGCAGGAGCACTTGCGCAAAGGGCCGCCTTCTCTGCGACCCTGGTATAGAGTCGGCTGGTCCAGTCTCTTGTATGCCCACAGTATGTTTCTTGTCTGTCAAGAGATCAGAGGCTCGCACCGACTTGTTAGACCTTGGCAGGCGGTCGCCCTCTGCGCCGCCGACTCATGGCGCGCTAATTTGCCGAAACTGTCGGTGAAATGTCCAGTATTATTCCTGCCGACCGGACAGCATCGTGGCGCATCATGATGCGGATGCGAGACGCCGTCGAATCGCGGGAAGATGACGCTCGACCTCGGAGCAACCCCGCCTGCGGAAACGGCTTAATTACGTGCTTTTTGAGAAGTCTTTTTCTTGACAGGACCAGGGAATCGACGTAGGTTACTGCGGTTTTTCCTTCGATCTCCATTCTGGCTGGTGCAATTGCGGCTGAAAGAATGGTGCCGATGCCCTTCCCTCGAGTGCTGGTTGTCGATGCTAACGACATCGTCCGTGAGAATGTCAGCCACGTGCTTGAGCGCGGAGGTTTTCAGGTGTGTCTGCAGAAAGCGGACGCGAAGCCATCGAACTCATGACCCAGGCAGACTACGCGGCAACGGTGAGCGTGTTGCTCTGCGGCCTGACCATGCCGGACGGGCGAGGCTCGGAAGTGAATGCGCATTTTCACCGGCAGTATCCTGTCATTCCCATCGTCGTCTTCAGCGGTGCCGAGCCTTCCGATATATGTGGACGCCATCTCGCATCCCGGCGTATCGGATTGGCTTCGGAAACCGGCCACCCGCGATGCCATTCTTGAGAAGATTCGAGGCGCCGTCCACCTCAATGCCCTCCGCAAGCAGGATTTCCAGCCGTCATGACCTGAGCCCGCATAATCGCGCGAGGGTTCTCAACAACCAACCGGAAAGTCAACAGCACTCTATCGCAGGTGACCGATTCCTCCTCCCGAGGCGCTCGACGGATCAGGCAGATCCGCGCACCGGTTGTGATAGAGTAACCCGCCTATGCGGATCTTTGTTCTGGGAGTCGGAGCCACCGGGTCATTTCTTGCCCGCCTCTTGAATCGGCAGGGGCACCGGGTTGTCTGCGGTGACCGCGATCTCGACCGGGCGCGCCGTTTCCTGGAAGGCTCGCCAATAATTCCTGTGCATCCGGTCAACGCGCGCGACGTCCGCCAGATCGTCAAGGCTGCGCACCGCACACAATTTCTCGTGAACGCCCTGCCCGCGGTCTTCAATAAGATCGCGATGCGTGCCGCCCTGCGCCTGCGCGCCGATTATCTCGATGCTGCCGCCCATCTGACCACGAGTCCCTTTCGAGCGGAGCAACTTCGCTTCGACGGCCGGTTCCGGAAAATTGGTCGGGCGGCCATCATCACTGCAGGGGTGGCTCCCGGATTGACGAACCTGCTTGTCGCCGCCGCCGCAGACCTGTTGGATGCCGTCGACCACGTCGGAGTCCGACTCTATGAATCCACCGAGAGCGAGGATCCTGTATCGCAGTGGTCAGCGGAAGTGTCATTCGACGAGGCCGTATCGCGGCCCCGTCTCTACCGGAACGGTCGTTTCCGATTCGGTCAACGGTTCGGAGAGAGGGAAGTCTTTCGCTTCCCCGATCCAATCGGTCGCGTCTCGGTGGTCCTGGCCGCTCAGGACGAAGTCGTCACGCTGCCCCACGTCATTCCGATGCAACAGATGGATGTCAAGATCGGGGGATCGGACATCGACCAACTGCGTCGCTGGCATCGGCAGGGGAAGCTGCGCAAATCGCGTGGCCTCGTGGCTTCGCGTTTTCCCCGCACGCCGACACCCGCGGCGGTCGGGCGGCTGATACATCGCGGCGTGCTTCGCAACGCCCGCTTCGCCGCCGCGGTGGTCGTGACCGGCGTGAAGGCCGGCCGGCCGTTGACCATTCGCTGGGATGCGACGGTGCCGAGCCTGCATACGCTCCGGCGGCATGGACACCTGCGTTCTCCCATCGCCTGGGCCACGGCCCAAATGATGGCGCTGTTTGTGAAGCATTTCCCCAAAGACCTGCTGGGCGTCCACCCGCCGGAAGAATGGCCTGCGGAGATACGGCGGGCACTGTTGCGGGATGCGCGAGGCCGCGGATTCCGCATCACCAAGCGCGTTACCGTTCATCCGTCTCGCGCGCACTAAGCAGGGCCATCGGCCGCCTTGCGCCGCCTTGCGCCGCCTTTTCAACCGGTGCTAAGATCGTTTCATTCACAGTGGACGTAGGTCGTAGCTGAGGTCCGGCTTTCAATGGATAGCCGGTCCGGTTTCACGTAGCCTGAGTCCGAACCAGAATTCCGGAGCCACAATGCCGAACATCACCTTGTTGATCTCACCCAGCTGCGGAGCCTGTCCTTCGGCGAAGAGCCTGTGGAAACAACTCCGCGTGAAGTACAGTTTTTCGTATCGGGAAGTCGACATCACCACACCGGATGGTCAGGAACTGGCCAATCGCCATTCCGTGCGAGCCGTACCGGCCACGATTATCGACGGCCGACTGACGTTCGTCGGAGTCCCCAGTCGTGAAAGCGCCGAAAAAGCGCTGCAACTCAAAATGCGCCCGAAAGAGGGGTAGGACATTATGATCGACGAAGACGATATTGAACTCCCGATCCTTCCCCGCATCGACAAAGGTCCTCCGCCCGATTGTCCGATCTGCGGCGACCCCATGTCGTTCATCGACGGTGATTGGGCCTGCGTCGATTGCAACGGCGAATTGCTCGGTCCGGAAACCGGCTAGATTGACGAATGTGGAATGAGGAATGTGAAATGACGAATGAACGGGGCCTGGGAATTCCTCATTCCTCATTCCTTATTCCTCATTGCGAATAGATGCTCCGCATCCTCACCGGGCCTTTGCATCCCACTCTCGATCGTGCGCTCGTCGAAGACATACGCTCGCTCAAAGGCGACGATCCCTTCGCACCGCTCGCCCTGATTGTTCCCTCTGGCGCGCTGGTCGAACGGCTGAAGCGACTCCTCGTAATCGACGCCCAGCTTCCGGTCCTGAATCTTCACGTCCTGACCTTTCACCAGCTCGCCTTGCGCATCCAACAGGATCTCCTGCGAACAGGGTTGTCCCTACCGCCGATGCAGCTTGTTGATGACTTCTATTGCGAGCAACTCGTCCGTCAGGTCGTCTCCCGAGGACTGCCGGGGCTGGAGCCGTTAACGAAGCTGCCCGCTTCTTCCGGCACCTGGAAAGGTTTATGGGCTACCATTCGGGATTTGAAGGACGCCGTCGTCCGTCCCGACACCGCGTTGAAAGCAGTCGCGGAAGGCCTCTTCGAAGAAGACGATCGCCCGTGGCTTCTAGCCATCTTTACGTTGCACGCCGCCGTCATGGAGGGGAGTCGCTCGCTCGCCGTCGGCTCCTCCGATGACCTCGCGCTGTCGCTGAGCGCCTACTGTTCGCAGTCGCGCTTTCTGTCGCGGCTCAAGAGAATTTTCTACTATGGCTTCTACGATCTCTCGCAGGTGCAGCTGTCGTTCTTCGACGCGGTGATCCGCTGCACGCCGGCGACGTTGTATTTCCCCTTGGAACCGGGCCCGGCCTCGACCTTCGCCCGGCGATTCTTCGATCGGCATCTCCTGCCGCTTGCCGGTGAGCTTGATGACCGGAACGGGGAACCGCCATCGTCCTCGATGCCAGCTCAGGTGGAACTCTCGATCACGAACGTGATCGGGGTTGAAGAAGAGCTGTCCGCACTGTGCCGCAATATTCTGACGCTCGTCGACGTGCATGGGTACCAGTTCGATGACATCGGCGTGGTCGCCCGTACGCTCGAACCCTATCAGTCAAGGCTGCAACGGGTGTTCGACCGGCATCTGGTTCCCTTTACCTCCACGGCAGGAGGCCCGCTCATACGCGAGCCGTTGGTGAAGATGCTGTTGCGTCTCGCCTCGCTTCCCGTCAATGACTTCGATCGGTCGGCGATGCTGGACGTGATCACCGCCCCTTTCTATCGCACAGAACGGGCGGGCCCGCCGGTCGTCGAACCGCGACCGGATGTCTGGCGCATGATCGTGGCTACGTTGGGCATCACGAAAGGACGGTCCGAGTGGACCAGGTTGTCCGGCACCGTGGCTGGTTCGGTGCTCGCCGATGCTGCGGCCGGCCAGGATGACGAAGACCGACCGGCGATCGGCGCCTGCGATCCCGAACAATTGACGCTGTTGTCCTCGCTGGCCTCCGGCTTGATTCGGGACTGCGAGGAGCTTCCCGGACGGGGTTCGATCGGCGAGTTGACGGAGGCCTTTCTCACGTTGATTCACGCCCATGTGGCCATTCCCGGTTGGACCGATCCAGACCGCGCATCGGCGGATGCAGAAAACCGACACGAGGTGATCGGCGCATTGATACGGACTGCGCTGACGCGATTACAGGAGTTGGAACCCCTCGGAACCGATCTGTCCTGGGAAGAATGGGCCGAATGGTTCCGCCTGGCCCTGGAGGAGCACACGGTCGCTATCGAAGATGATCCGCACCAGGGCGTTCAAGTCCTCGACGCGATGACCGCCCGCGGCCTGCAATTCCGCGCATTGTTTATCATCGGCCTCAACGAACAGACCTTCCCTCGATATGTCCGCGAAGATCCCTTCCTTCGTGACCGGCAACGTCTTGTCCTGGAATCGACGCTGGGATTCAAGATCGACGAAAAGCTCGCCGGCCATGAAGAGGAACGACTGTTATTCGACCTCCTCAGCAAGTCCGCCACTCATCGATTGTATCTGTCCTATCAACGGGCCGATGAAGAGGGGCGGGTGATGGCGCCCTCTCCGTTTGTGGCAGCGGCGCTGCGCCATCCGCGATTCCTCGCCTCACCGGAAATCACAGTCCCTCGACGGTTGACCGCACGCGTGGCCTTGCAGCCGGCCATTCAGGACCGGCTCCCCGCTCAGGATCTTGCGCTCAGCTGCCTGCTGCACGAACAGGACGCCGGTCCCCTTCTCGATTATATGGGGCAGGACCGCCTCCTCTTTGAGGCGGGACGAGCTATCCAACAGACCATGGAACGGGACTCGCCTGAACTCGGTCGGTTCGACGGAATACTCGAGCAGCGGGCAGCCGCCGCTCCTCCGCTCGATCAGGTCGGAATCTCGCCGACCTCATTGGAGCGTTACGCTACGTGCCCCTTTCAATACTTTTCGGAAAAGATCCTGCGGCTTGAACCGGTGCGGGCGATTCGGGAAGAGCATCTGCCGGCCTTGACGCTCGGCACGCTCCTGCATGACGCCTTGCGTCTCTGCTATGAACGACTGGTTTCGTCGGACTGGCCCGATGCGGTTCTATCCGAATCCGCCCTGCGCGATACGATCACCGCATCGGCCCACGAGTGCTTTACACGACATGCCGTCACCAGAGGGACCGGCCACGCGCTGCTCTGGATGATGGCGCAGGAACAGATCATCGAACTCATCGCGGCTGTGGTCCGCTCCGACCAGGAAGACTATCGCGCAAGCGGGTTTCGTCCGCACGCAGTCGAATCGGAGGCGGAAGGGCTGGTGGCACTGGGTGCAGACATGCCATCCCTGAAGGTCCATGGAAAACTGGACCGCATCGACTTGCGTACCGACCCGCCCGGACTTCGGATCGTCGACTACAAATTCAAACAGGGAAGTGAGGCGAAGACGGAAGATCGCAATCTTCCGCTCGCGGCCGTGCGAGGAATTCACCTCCAACCTCCGCTCTATGCGTCGATGAAGCTGTCTTCGTTGGCGCCGCCGTCGGAAGTGCAATTTCTCTATCTGGCGCCACGGTGGAAGAACCCGATTGCGCGATCGGTCTTCGATGCGTCCCTGTTGCTCGGAAAATCCGGTGAAGTCATCACACAGACCATTCGCACCCTCGTGCAAGGCATCGAACGGGGAGAATTCTTCATCCTGCCGGACGGATATTGCGACCATTGCGCCTATCCCGTCGCCTGCCGGCGGCACGATACCGCCACCTGGTGGCGGTCATACCGCTCTCCCCAGGCTCGGGTGTTGCGACGATTACGAAAACAGAAGGTGGGCGATGAGTGAGGGACTCCCTCTCTCAGATTCCCGGGATCGAGTGCTGGCCGAAACCACGTGGGACCGCAATGTCGTGGTCGTCGCCGGAGCCGGCACAGGGAAGACTACGATCCTGGTTAACCGGATTCTCAATCTCCTGATGCGAGAGCCCGACCCGTTGGCCGTGACGGAAATCGTGGCCCTGACCTTCACTAACAAGGCTGCAACTGAAATGAAACAGCGGCTCAGGCGTGAGTTGGGCAAACTGGTGAATAATACGGATGAGCCGCTCGTCACACTCTTCCGGACGAGATACCAGCTCACGACCGTGCAGGTCATGGAGCGTGCCGCACTCGCCCTCGACCAGCTCGAAAAAGCCCAAATCGGGACGCTCCACAGTTTTGCCGCTCACCTGCTCAGACTCCATCCGTTGGAGTCAGGAATTGATCCGTCTTTTCAAGAAGATGACGCATCACGGTTCAAGGAATTATTTGAGTCTCGATGGGAGGCCTGGCTCGCCCACGAACTTGGAACGGACGGGCGGCATCATGACCGCTGGCGACTCGTTCTCGCCAAGACAAATCTGAACGATTTGCGGCTGCTCGCCGAGACTTTGGCTGGAGAATCCTGGGATCTTGACGATGTTGAACGGCAATGCCGGACGGTCGCACTTGACGGCCCGCTGCGTGAGTGGATACGAGCCTTGCAGACGAAGACCGATCGGTTGTTGGCCGTGCGAGCGGGCGCTAAGCAGCTGAAGGCCGAGAAGATGCTTTCGGCGGCGTCCGGATGCTTTGCATCGTTGCTCGAGCGGGGCGCACCGGCTGTTGCGGAGTTATCCGGGGAGGATCGCACTTTGCTGGAGAAGGATCTCGGCAAGCCCACAGCCGGATGGGGTGAGGCTGATTTTGCGGAAGCCAAATCGGTCATCGCCGTCGCGCAACAACTTCTTTCGGTAGATCAGCCGTACTTCCGTGAGGTTCTTGGACTGCTGTTTCCGTTTCTCGCCGGCGTTCAGCAGGCCTTCCTGGCCTCCGGCTGGATTTCCTTCGACGGACTGCTCTCGCGCTGCAAGACCCTCCTTCGTGACCATCCCACGGTCCGCGCCAGAATCAAACGCAGTTATCGCGCGATCCTGGTCGACGAATTCCAGGATACTGATCCCGTTCAATACGAGATCATGCTCTATCTTGCCGAGCGGGCGGGCAGCTCGAACAACTCCTGGCAGGACCTCGAACTGGAGCCCGGGAAACTCTTCATCGTCGGGGACCCCAAACAATCGATCTACGCCTTCCGGAGAGCCGACATCGAGGCGTTCGAACGAGTCGTCGGAAAAATATTATCCGGCGGTGGCGTGGCCTATTCTCTCGTGACCAATTTTCGCAGTGATGGATCGGTGCTGACCGTCGTCAACGGGCTTTTCGACCGCCTGTTCCAAGCGGAATCCCATGTCCAACCGGCCAACGAGCGGCTGACCGCCCGCCCGCAGCGCAAGCCGGAAATTTCCACGGCAGGCGTTTATTTGCGAATCGTGACGGCGGCAGACGACGAGGACGAATTCGATGCCGCAGCCGCGACGCGCGCCGAAGCCGATGCGCTGGCGCGTTGGATCAAAGAGGACTTGCTTGCCGGAGCCAGCGTCGTGGATCGCGAAGGCAGGACAAGCCCTCTCCAGCCTGGCAACATCGCCCTGATCTTTCGAAAGCTCACCCAGGCCCAGGACTATCTCGATGCTTTGCGGCGGCATGGCATCGCCTACCTGACGGACGGAGAAAAGCATTTCTACCGGCGCCAGGAAATTATCGATCTGGTGAACATGCTACGCGTAATCGATAATCCGCACGACCGGATCGCCATGGTCGGCCTTCTCCGCGCCCCGCTCGGGGGCATCGCCGATCAGGACCTGATCGAGCTTCTACGCCTCGGATTATTGGATTACACCGACCCCGCGCCGTTGTCGCAATGGTCGCATCCCGCAGCCGGACGGCTTGCCCGATTCTACGAACGCCTGCGCCTGCTTCATCGACGTGCCCCCTTATCTCCCGTTCCGGAGGTGATCGATCTAGTCTTTTCTCAGTTTCCCGTGCTCGAACTTGCTGCCACCTCTTTACACGGAGAACAGGCCGTCGCAAACCTGCTCAAAGCGCGCGACATGGCTGAAGACGTGGCGGATCGTCCCCATCTGACGCTGACGGGTTTCGTGGATATGATGGCGGCTAGACTGCTTGACCAACCGGATGAGGCTGAGAGCGCCCTGGCTGAAGCCTCGCCAGACGCCGTGCGGATTCTGACCATTCATAAGGCCAAGGGCTTGGAATTCCCGGTGGTCGTCCTGCCGGGCCTGCACCAAGGAGCCAGAGTTCCACGGAAGGGGCCGGCACTCCATCACGATTGGTCGAGCCGTTGTTATGGCCTCACGCTTGGAGCGCAACGCAACCTGGGCTCGGTGCTCGTGGACAGCAAAATGGCCGCCAGAGAAGAGGCGGAACAACGCCGGCTCTTGTATGTGGGGATGACGAGGGCGCGTGATTTGCTCGTGCTGTCGGGGGGACAAACGACGAAGCCCGGTCGCGATACGGTGTTCTCGCTGCTTGCCGATGCCGTGGGCGATGATGAATTGGCAGGGGACAACCATGCTGTTTCCGTCGGTGACGGACAGATCACGCGCGTGATCGTCCAGGCCAACACCACGAAGCGGACACGTGCGCCCGTGACAACCTCGCCGGTTCCGGTCCCGGCGCTCGAACCGCTCCTGGCACAACGCCGGACGAGCCAGGAACGGCGGGACCGGCTGAAATCACAACTTCGACGGCTCACGCCTTCGCTCTTGAAAGAGATGGAACCTGCGTTCGTTAAGGATGCGGGGAGCCGGAGGGGAGAGCCGGGCGACGCCGCTCTCGTCGGAATCTGTGCGCATGCGCTCCTTGAAGACTGGGATTTCACTAGGACGTCAGCCCCGACCACCGAAGAGCTCGTTACCCTCAGCCGCCAGTTGATCCCTGCTGCGTCGGATCAGGTCTCGATCGTCGAACGCGATCTGGCTCCGATGATGGGGACCTTCATCGCATCCGATTGCTACCGAAAGATCCAGCAGGCTGTGATTCTCGGCCGGGAAGTCCCATTCATCATGCCATGGGACGGGGGCCAGGTGATGGGAGGGATAATCGACCTCATCTACCGTCTTGACGGCCGGGTCTGGATTGCAGACTATAAGACGGACCGCGTGACGGGGCCTGAAGCACAGGCAAGGGCCGGGAAGTACTTCCGACAGGCGACGATCTACTGCGAAGCAGCGACCCGCTGCCTGGGCTTGTCACAAGTCTCGTTTCACTTCCTGTTCCTCCGGTCCGGTGTGAGTGTGGAGATCTAAAAGGAGGTCAACATGCAGATTGTGAGATCTCTCGTGCTCCTGTCCGCCCTTGTGGGCTGTGCAAGCCAACCGGGTAAAGCAACGACGGTGTTGACAGCCCCGGCAGGGACGAAGCCCGCGGCGGTCGCCCAGCTTGAGAAAGGTAACGCGCTGTTCGCTTCGCGCGATTGGGCAGGTGCTGAACAGGCGTTCCGGCAAACGATCGCCGTTGATCCGGCTCTGGCCGAAGCCCATTACAACCTGGCTCTGACGCTCGACCGAGCGGGGAACCAGGCTGAAGCCAAGAAACACTATATTGAGGCCGCGAACCTGGCCCCGGGGAACAAAGTGATTTGGAATTCACCTCCTCTGCAACAACAGCAGAGGGGACTCAATTATGATGTCGAGAAGAAATCCTACTTGGATCCGAGCACGCGCGGGTTCTAAGTATGTCCGGGAAATCGCGACATGACTTCTCGCCTGAAGTCTTCGGTACGCTGGTGCAGCAAGCCCTGGCAGACTTACCGCCTCCTTACGCTCAACTGGCTCAGGAGGTGTCAGTCGTGGTGGAGGAAGAACCTCCTCCCGACGTACTTCAGGATCTCGAACTGGAGTCGGCCGACGACCTCCTCGGTCTTTATCAAGGTCTGTCGCTGGCAGACGAATCCTTCTTCCAGCCGGGCGGGCATCAGCCGGCGCGAATCGCGATCTATCGCGGCCCGATCCTGCGTCTCTGCGAAACAGCGGAGGAAATCAGACAGGAAATTCGAGACACCGTGGTCCACGAGTTGGGCCACCACATCGGGCTCGACGACGAGGAGATGCCGTATTAGGGATGTTCA
>DATGEA010000325.1:0-6116 GCA_035310605.1 Nitrospira sp.
AGGCCAGGGTCGCCTACCTGAACGAAACCCCTGTCTGGAAAACCTCCTATCGTCTCGTGCTGGAGGATGACAAATCCCCCTATCTCCAAGGATGGGCCATCGTGGAAAACCAGACGGAACAGGACTGGCGGAACGTCAAGCTCTCGCTCGTCTCCGGACGGCCCATTTCCTTCGTGATGGACCTGTACCAACCGCTCTACAATCCCCGCCCGGTCATCCAGCCCGAGCTCTATGCCAATTTGACACCTCAGGTCTATGGCGACGCCATGGATGAACTCAAACCGGCGGCTCCCGCTCCCCGGAGCGAGTTAAGGAAGAAGGAGCGTCAAGCGGAAGTCGCAGGCAAGATGGCGCAGAGCTTCGCCGGTGCTCGTGCCAATGCCCCGGAAGTCGCGGCCATCACATCGGAAATGGATGCAGGCAGGCTTGAGGAAAGCGTGGGAGCCGCTGCCATGGCCCAGGAGAAGGGCGAGCAGTTCGAATATCGCATCGACCAGCCCGTCACGCTGGCGAAACACCAGAGCGCCCTCCTTCCGATCATCAGCCAGACGCTTCAAGGGCAGAAAGTCTCACTGTATAACCAGACAGTGAACGCCAAATATCCCTTGAACGGCTATCGGCTCAAGAACACCTCCGCCCTCCATCTTATGCAGGGACCGATTACGCTGTTCGACAGCGGAACCTACGCCGGCGATGCCCGCATCGAAGACCTCGCGCCGGGACAGGACCGGCTGATCAGTTACGCACTCGATCTCAAGACGGAAGTGGAAGCGAAACTCGAAGGAGGCACACAGGAGTTAGTGACTGTGTCGCTCAAGAAAGGCACGATGCTGGTGGCGCGCCGCTTGGTCGAGGACCGGACCTATCTCCTCAAGAATCGCGACCAGAAAACGAAGACCGTGCTGATCGAACAGCCGTACCGTACCGACTGGAAACTGGCCGAGCCGAAAGAACCGACCGAGCGGACGCGCGATCTCTACCGATTCAGCGTGACAGTCGATCCTGGCAAGAGCGCGACACTCCGCGTGAAAGAAACCCTTCCAGTTCAGGAATCAATCAGATTGATGGATTCCGGCATCGATCAGATTGGCTACTACGTGCAAGCCAAGGAAGTGAGCCAGAAAGTCAAGGACGCTCTGCAACGTGTCGTGCATTTGCGCGGCACCCTGGATGAGACAAGGGCCCAGAGAACCAGGTTGGAACAACGGATCGGCGAGATCACGGCGGAACACGGCCGCATCCGCGACAACATGCAGCGGCTCGCCCAGAATTCAGAATTGTACGGGCGGTACGTCAAGAAACTGGATCAACAGGAAACCGAGCTGGAGAAACTGCGCAAGGAGATTGAGACGTTGAAGAATACGGAAGACGAACAGAAGCGGGAACTCCAGAACTATCTCATGAACCTCGACGTAGCATAACCTTAACTTGATTTATCAAAGAAGCGCCTGATCTGCGCTGCCGGCGCACAGCCGACGATGAGCTCGCCAGTTGGAGAGACAACAAGCGGCACACCGGCCTGTCCCGCGGCATGCCAGGTCTCCTCCCATTTCTGGATCGCCCTACTGCTTTTATCACCTGCGTGATCTCCGCCCCATTCTCCCCCCGCCTTTTTTACCAGTGACTCCAGCACCATTGAGTCGGAAAGATCCAGACCATCGCACCAAAAGGCACGATAGGCCCGGCGAACGAACTCCATTCCTGCCTCCTGATTCCGGCTCAAGAGCCGCGAAGCCTGTTCGATGGCGGCTCTGGTGTTCGGCTTACCGGACGGCAAGGAAATGGGAAGTCCCGACGTCAGTCTTTGCACGACAGCCACTTCACGCCGCAGTTCGGCTGCCAACGATCCCTGCCACTGTGTCATCGGTCGCGGCAAATAGGGTGCATGCTGCACTCCGCGCCAGGCACAACGGTCCAGGAGATTCATCTCGTGGAGCCGTTCATGGAGGGCATAACAGAAGGGACAGTTGAAGTCACTGTAGAGTTCGAACAACTTGCCGGAGTTCATTGTCTTGTTTTCATGCAACAAACCGGACGGCACCCTAACCGGTTCCGGCGGTGTAATCCAATATTCAGAAGCGATCGGTCCTATCTCCCGGAGCTATCGTCCGGGAGAAGATGCGGAGCCGGACGTTCACGGAAGAACGGCGATGATCCTGACAGGCCCTCCCGTGCCACCTTTGATTTTGATCGGCAACGACAGAAGAATGGCGCCTTTGGGCGGGAGACGGTCCAGATTCGCGATATTTTCAAGGCCGTACACATTGGCTCCGTTCACAATCTGATGCACGATAAAATCGCGCGACGGCCCGTAATCGATGCTCGGCGTGTCGATGCCGACACCGGACACGTTGCGTTGCGTCACGAGAAAGTCAGCCGCTTCTTTTGAATAACCGGGGAAATGCAAAGTCGCGGGGTCCGAGGGTGTATCGCTTCCCAGATAGCGTTGTTTATCCGGCCATCCCCGTCCCCACCCTGTGAGCATCAAGACCACCGCTCCCTGAGGAACATTTCCATGGCGCGATTCCCAGGCCTCGATATCGCTGACCGTCATGCGATAGTCGCGATCCTGTTCCACCGCTTCACGGACATCGATCACCGCCGCCGGAGCGATCAGCTTTTGAACGGGAATTTCATCGACCGCAAGCCGGCCTTCACCGAAATGGATCGGCGCATCGATGTGTGTGCCCCCGTGTTCCGACATGGCAAAATCCCCCGAGGCATACCAGTAGCCGCCGGAGGTCTTCCCCCACGCGCTCTTCTCCCAGGTGAATGGCTTGTTCGTGGGCCAGAAGACCGTCTGCTCGTCCAACGGATAGGTCAGATCCACGAGTTTGCGTTCATCGATTTCCGCCACGGCTGCCGAGGCGGCGCATAACAGCATCAGGCCTATCACGATCGTTCTTATCGCCATCTGTTCCTCCACGGTCTTCGAGTAACTCAATCCCCGTCTGGCTTTCATTCCATGCTCTATGTTATGTGAGCCCATGAGCGTCCCGACCGTTCTACTGCTGATTCCCCCGCTGACGCAACTGAACACTCCCTATCCGTCCACGGCCTATCTCACCGGGTTTTTGCGCTCGCGCGGCATCCCCTGCCGACAGGCCGACCTCGGCATCGAGATGGTGCTGCGTTTGTTCAGCCGGGCAGGCCTGCGAAGCGTATTCGAGCAGGTCCGGACACAAGGTGAGAAATTGCCGGACGAGGCCAAACGCATGCTCGCTATCGAACAGGCTTATCTGGACCTGATCGATCCGGTGATTGAATTTCTTCAGGGACGCAATCCCGCACTCGCCGTTCACCTCGCCCGCCCCGGCGTCTTGCCGCAAGGCCCAAGATTCCGGGGAAGAACGCCGTTCACCAGAACCGTGCCGGTTGACGACCGGGCGAAACAGTATGCCACCTGGTATCTCGAAGACCTGGCGGATCTCGTCCGGGCGACGATTGCCCCCCATTTCGCCCTGAGCCGCTACGCAGAACATATCGCCCGTTCCGCCTCCTCTTTTACCGCCGTGGAAACGGCATTGGCCGAACCGCCAAGCTTGACCGATGAGTTCATGGTTCAAGCTCTGTGGCAGCACCTCGATCGCGTGAGCCCGACCCTGGTCGGAATATCCGTTCCCTTTCCCGGGAATCTCTACGGAGGCTTCAGGATCGCGCAGGCCATCAAAAAGGGCCGCCCCGATATCACGATCGCCTTGGGCGGCGGCTATGCCAACACAGAACTGCGGCGTCTGACAGACCCGCGCTGCTTCGACTACGTCGATTTCATCACACTCGATGACGGAGAACGCCCGCTGCTGTCGCTCGTGGAACATCTGAATGGAACAAGACCCCTCCCAGCCCTCTGCCGTACGTTCTACCGGCGGCAGGATCGCGTGCTCTTCGCCGACGACCGTACGTCGCCCGACTTCTCGATGGAGGACGTCGGCTGTCCCACGTATGACGGACTGGCGCTGAACCGCTACCTTACAATTTTAGACAGCACCAACCCCATGCATCGCCTCTGGTCGGAAGGCCACTGGAACAAACTGACGGTCGCCCACGGCTGCTACTGGAAGCAATGCACCTTCTGCGATGTCGGCCTGAGTTACATCAGCCGGTACGAAATGACACCGACCGACCGGTTGATCAAACGGATCGAGCAACTGATCGCCGAAACAGGGCGCAGGGGTTTCCATTTCGTCGATGAGGCGGCGCCGCCCGCGGCGTTAAAGTCGCTGGCGCTCGGATTGCTGGAGCGGGGACTGGCCATTTCCTGGTGGGGCAACATCAGATTTGAAGCAGCCTTCTCACCAGACCTCTGCCGCCTTCTGGCCGCCTCCGGCTGCATCGCCGTCACTGCAGGGCTTGAAGCGGCTTCAGACCGGATCCTGGAAAAAATCAAGAAGGGAATCACGGTCGATCAGACTGCGCTGGTCGCGGCCGCCTTCAAGGAGGCCGGCATTCTCATCCATGCCTATCTGATGTACGGCTGCCCTTCTGAAACCCTGCAGGAAACCGTCGACTCGCTCGAACGGGTTCGACAGCTGGTCTCTGCCGGCTTGATCCAATCGGCCTTCTGGCACCGGTTCACCGCGACGGCCCATAGTCCCATCGGCCTCAATCCCGCTGCCAACGGAATCCGAATCCTGGGACCGGAGTTTCAGGGCTTCGCCGAAAACGACCTGATCCATCGTGACAGGCGGGCCGCCACCCCGGAATGGCTCGGCGAGGGCTTACGGCGATCCATGCTCAACTATCTTGAGGGCCGCGGCTTGAAGATGGATGTCCGCCGCTGGTTCGACCACGACGTACCAATGCCCAAGGTCTCATCGACCTGGCTCAGCCGTCTCCTCAAATCCCGGGAGTTCGTCGATGACCCGAACGCAGAGCGGCGCTTTGTCTGGCTCGGCGGACAACCGCTTTGTGAGAGTGGAGGACGTCGCACGAGACTCATCCTGCCCGGTCGACCGAAGGAGACCGCCGTCACGCTTCCCGATCGGCAGGCGATGTGGCTCGACGATCTTCTGAGACGGGCCTTTCCTCACGGCAATCGAACGACTCCCTACCCGCTGCTCCGTGAGGAAAAATCTACGTTTCCTGGCGCCAACGGCAGCTTCGAATCATTCCTGAACAGCCCGGTCTGGAACAAGGTCCGAGTGGCGGGCCTGTTGCTCGTCTAGTTTCGAGCAGCCCGGTTCTGAGTTCGTTCACCACCCTGCCAGCACGAGCTTTCCGATCATGGTCCCTGATTCCAGCCTCGCATGGGCCTTCTTCAGATTCGCGGCATTGATGGGCCGCATCGTTTCGCGCTGGATGCTCGTGATCTTTCCACTGTCGATCCAACCGGCAACCAGGTTCAGCAGCCTGTGCTGCTCGATCATGTCGTCCGTTTGATATTTGGAACGAGTGAACATCAGTTCCCAGACATGGGTCACGCTCTTGAGCTTGAGGAGCTGCTGATTCAACGGTCCCTTGTTCTCCACGATCGTACAGATCTTCCCCTGCGGAGCGATCAGGTCGGCCGTCGCGTCCCAATAGCCGTCCGTGTCGGCGCAATTGAAGATGTAGTCCACGAACCGGTAGCCGGCCGCTTCCACTTGCGACCGCAACGGCTGCCGGTGGTCCAGAATATGATCCGCGCCAAGCTGTTTCACCCAGGCAATGGAATCGGGGCGGGACGCCGTTGCGAGGACTTTCAAACCGGCAATCTTGGCCAGTTGAACGGCGATTGATCCCACTCCGCCGGCGCCGGCGATGATGAGAAGCGTACGTCCCCGCTGGGTACCCTCCCGATCAATACCCAATCGTTCGAACAGCGCTTCATAGGCGGTGATGGCGACAAGCGGGACGGCTGCAGACTGAATCATATCGAGCGAGCGGGGCTTGTGCCCGACGATTCGCTCATCAACGAGTTGATACTGACTGTTGCTGCCCGGTCTCGTAATATCTCCTGCGTAGTACACCGCATCGCCGGGCTTAAACAGAGTGGCATGTGAACCCGCCGCCTCCACCACACCCGCGGCATCCCACCCGAGAATCCGGGGGATCGTCACATCGGGGCTGCCTGGCGCCCGCACTTTGGTATCCACCGGGTTGACGGAGACTGCCTCCACTCGAACGAGAAGATCACG
>DATGEA010000326.1:0-13234 GCA_035310605.1 Nitrospira sp.
CCACGTCGACTTGTCCGCCATCGAACAGGTCTGACAGGCCAAACACCGATTGATGTTGAACACAAAGGCAAACTGCCACTTCGGATGCCGTTCCTCGTAGGGATACAGCATCTTCCGTCCCAGTTGCCAGTTATAAACTTCAGGCATTGGAAATCCTCCTTCTGGTCATGATCAGTTGGTTAGACAAACTCTCATTGGTTATCACATCGTGTTCAAGCTGCACGACTCGTGGCCTTACACCTTGATCCTGATGTGTTCGCCTTTGAGCCACTTGATCATGAACTCGTTCTCTTGTCCCGGGGTGAAGCCGGTTCGGACCGGTTCCCACGGCCCGCGCGCCCCGATGCCGCCATCTTCCGCCTTGGTGATGCGGATCAGACATTCCTTCGGCACCGTGTTGATCGCGTGGTGGTCGACCTGATAGCCCCACTTGAACTTCCAGGCAATCGCGTGTTTGCCCGGCAAGCTGTCGGTCTGGTGCATCGGCATCAGCCAGTTCCGGGTAAAGGACTGTTGGGCCCCGTACCGGAAGTTGGACTGATAACCGGTGTCCACCGCGATGGCGCGTCCGTCCGGGCGCGTCTCGTGGCCTTTCACCGACTTCGCCGTCGACACGTACGGGGCGTGTTTCGCCATCGTCACGTGGTACGGATAGGAAGGGTTGTACTTGGCCCGGATCATCAACCGCGCGACCTTGTAGTACGGGTCACTCGGCTTCCAGCCGCGATACGGCCGGTCCACCGGGTTGCCGTCCACATAGACGTAGTCGCCGTCATTGATGCCGCGGTCTTTGGCCGCCTGCGGGTTGATGTGCAACTGGTGCTCGCCGACGCCCGGCGTCCGTTTGTCCATGCGGTATGGATCGCCGAAGTTCGACTCATAAATCTGCACCCAGTCGTTCACCGACCACTGGCTGTGCACCCGGTGCCGGGTCTTCGGGGTGACGCAGTAGAACTGGTACCCCTTCTCCCACAATGGGTTGCTGTGCCGTTTGATTTCTTGCCACGGCAGCTTGATGTTGCGCACCGTCTTGTCGTCGTGGTGCTGCGCCGTGATGGGAATCCCGTAGTCGTCCGGCCGGACGTACGGGTTGCTCGTCATGATGGAGTTCGGCAGGTACGGTGTCGCTTCCGGTCCCTCGCGGTGCACCACGAAGTTTTCGCCGTACTCGATTGCCTCCGGCTCGATGCGATAGTTCTCGTACCGGCCCGTGCGGGTCCACATAGGCTTGGATTCGTTGGTCTCTTCCCAGAAGGGCGTCCGCGGATAGGTCCGGACCATGACCATCCAGCCCTTTTCCGACTTCAGCATCGTGTCGGCGCTGTAGCCGTAGAAGGTGCTGGAGGCATCGAGCATGCGCTGCACATAGACGTCCACGCGGTTGTCGTAGACGAACTTGAAGTAGTCGCGCATGCGCTTGTCGCCGGTCATCTCACTGAGTTTCGCCGCGACCCCGGCAAAGGTATCGAGGTCGTTGCGGGTGTCGTACAGGGGGCGGACGCCGCCTTTCCACACCTGCACCCAGGGATTCGACACCGTCACCGTCATTTCCGGATAGGTGAATTCCATCCAGGAGTTGCAGGCAAAGGCGATGTCGTTGTGGTTGACGTCCGAGGTCATCTCGATGTCCTGGGTGATCAGGGTCTCGATGTTCGGATCCACGTTGCGCACCATGTCATAGTGGTGCTTGGCATTGTTGAGCACGTTGACGTTGGTGACCCAGCGGAACTTGCTGGGGGTCGGCATGTGGGTTTTGCCGGTGAACACCTTGCGTCCATACTTGGGGGTATTGACGATCAGGGCCGTATCGCCGTGGTTCCAATAGCCGACTTCCTCGCCGTAGTAGTACGACTTGGTCTTGACTTCCTTCCCGTGCGCGTTCGGATCCGTCGTGATGTGGAACGGATCTTCTCCGGTATGCACGGCCAGACCCGCGCCGGACCAGGGGGTCGCGGTCCAGGTGCCGGCTTTGTAGTTCCCAGCCCAGGTATGCTGGCCGGTGCCGAACTTCCCGACGTTGCCGGTGATGATGAGCACCATCGCGGCGCCGCGGGCGTTTGCGGTCTGATGGAAGTAGTGACAGGTGCCTTCGCCGTTGTGGATCGCGGCGGGCTTGATCGTGCCCGAATCGCGCGCCCAGCGGACCAGGAGGTCCTTCGGCGTGCGGCAGATCTGATGGACGGTGTCCAGGTCGTAGTCCTGGAAGTGCACCAGGTACATCTGCCAGACCGGCATCGCATCCACTTCGCGACCATTCAACAGCTTCACTCGATACGTGCCGGTCAGGGCCGCATCGATGCCGCTGTTGGTATAGTGCCACCCCACCTGTTCCCGATGCAGGGGCACCGCCGCCTTCTTGTTGAGATCCCAGACCATCATGCCGCCCAAGCGCTCGACCTGTTCCGGCTTCAGCGACTGAATCCGGCCCGAGTAGCTCTTGGAGAAGTCCGGGAACTTGTAATCGGCCACCACGTCGCGCGGATCCAGGAACTGCAACGTATCCGTACGGACGAGGACCGGTGAGTCCGTGTACCCCTTGAGGAAGTCCACGTCATGCATGTTCTCGTCGACGATGATCTTCATGGCGCCCAGGAAGATCGCGCCGTCGGACTCCGGCCGCAGCGGCATCCAGTAGTCCGCGCGGTAGGCGGTCGGATTGTACTCGGGCGTGATCACGACGATGCGGGCGCCCCGCTCGATACATTCGAGCTTCCAGTGCGCTTCCGGCATCTTGTTCTCGACGAAGTTCTTCCCCCAGCTGGTGTTCAGCTTGGAGAAGCGCATGTCGGAGAGGTCGATGTCGGAGCCTTGCGCCCCGCTCCACCAGGGGTGGGCCGGGTTCTGGTCGCCGTGCCAGGTATAGTTCGACCAGTAGCGGCCGCCCTGCGCCTGATCCGGGGTGACTTTGCGGATCCAGGTGTCCAGCAGCGCGTTGATGCCGCCGTTCATCCGGGTATTGCCCATCTTGCCGATGATGCCGAGGACCGGCATGCCGGCGCGATGCTTGAAACAGCGCGTGCCCGCGCCCTTCATCATCTCGATCATTTCCGGAGCATAGCCCTGCTCGCGCAGACGCCGGGCACCCGCTTCCCCGCTGTACCGCGTCGCGACGATGACCATCGCCTTGGCGGCATAGGTGAAGGCCGTGTCCCACGACACCCGCAGCATGTCGTCCAGGAAGCGGCTGTCGAACTTATATTTGCGCTTGGTCTCGGGCGTCAGCTCGGGAGAGCCGGCGTCCATCCACTCTTTCCAGCCCTTCCGCATCAACGGGCCCTTCAACCGATACGGGCCGTACACGCGGCGGTGGAAGGTGAACCCCTTCAAACACATGCGCGGGTTGTGCGCGAAGGTCCCGCGGTTGCCGTAGAGGTCTTCATAGGTTTGGTGGTCGTAGTTCTGCTCGACCCGCATGACCACGCCGTTGCGGACGAAGGCCCGGATGCGGCAGGCGTGCGTGTCATTCGGCGAACAGCACCAGGTAAACGAGGAATCGTACCGGTACTGGTCATGATACACCCGTTCCCAGGACCGGTCCGGGTAGTCGCCCAGCGGGTTCCCGACTTCGATGACCGGTTGGAGTGCGGTCAACGCCAGGACCTTGTCGGCCACCGCCACGGCGGCCACCGTCCCCGCGGAGACTTTCAAAAACTGTCTACGTGACAGAAACATTGGTGACACCTCCTAAGTTGAGGGCTCACAACGAGCCCACTGTCCCTTACTGACTGACCATCGAAAAGGTTCCCACCCCCCTTCGCTCAAAGATTTGCCGAGGTTCTCGGAAAAATGGCGGGCTGCCATCAGCTTTATTTCGCCAGCCACCGGCAATTGTTCGCAGTTTCCGCGCAGCATCAGCCCGTTAGGTTGGCAAGATATGAACCGGAGACTCGACCTTTCAGTTGACGGGGTGCCTGGATGTATCGAGTGGAAAAGATGAGAGAAAAACGTTCTCAGAAAATTGGGCGGACGGTGCGGGGTGTTGTGCTTATGTGTACCTAATGTATCGTGAGTCTCGGGCAGTTCCGGAAACTTCTAGGTATATGAAACGTAATCAATAGCTTATAAGAACGTATTGTGCGTTACTTTTTCGTATCGCTCAGTAGCTTCTGTAACGGAGGTAACACGTTCCGATCTACGTCAGCTTGCTTGACAGTCCCGCCTTCGATGAGTAGAATCCGGTCCCTCTTCATAGACTTCCTTCGAGCGGGAATAGCTCAGTGGTAGAGCATCGCCTTGCCAAGGCGAGGGTCGAGGGTTCAAATCCCTTTTCCCGCTCCAGTATTTCCCCTTTCGCCATGCTGATTTGCTCTACGTACCGGGAGGGGCCCTCCACCCTTCTGTCGGCATCCGGGATCGGATTGGCTGACCGATGAACGACGTCACGATTTCCCTGGTCGAACAGGCTGCGGACCTGCTTCGTGGTGTTGCGAAGATCACGCCGGTCCTTACCAGTCGAACGCTTGACCAAATTTCCGGCACACAGGCCTTCCTCAAGTGTGAGAATTTCCAGCTGGTCGGTGCCTTCAAGTTCCGTGGCGCCTATCATGCCGTCACGCGACTCATTGCCGGCCACTCGGCCTCAGCCTTTGCAACGATCTCTTCCGGCAATCATGCGCAGGGGCTGGCGCTGGCTTGCCGGCTCCAAGGAGCCACTGCTCATGTCGTGTTGCCAAAACCCTTTTCCGCGATGAAGTATCAGGCGGTACTCGACTACGGCGCGACGGTTCTTGTGGCCGAGAGTCGAGCCCAAGCAGAAGTGAAGCTGCGCGAAGTCACAGAGGGTTGCGGGGCGATGATCGTCCACCCGTTCAATGATCCCCTGGTCATTGCGGGACAAGGGACGATCATGGTCGAACTGCTGAATCAAGTGAAGGATCTCGATGCGGTCATTGCGCCGGTCGGCGGCGGCGGGTTGCTCTCAGGGCTTGCTGTGGTTGCAGAGAACCGCCGGCCGCAGATGAAAATCTTTGCCTGTGAACCAGCCGGCGCGTTGGACGCGATCGAATCGGTCAGACAGAATCGCGTCGTACCTATGCTCAATCCCGACACGATCGCCGATGGTCTCAGAACGAGCCTCGGGAGTCGAACATTGCCCATACTCCGCCGGTGCCTGGCAGGATTCTTTATCGTGCAAGAGGAGGAGATTATTCAGGCCATGCGGTTTGCCTACGAGCGGCTGAAACTCGTGATCGAGCCGTCGAGCGCGGTCGCCCTCGCCCCCTTGTTGAGGAAGGAAGCCCGATTGGTGGGCAAGCGGGTTGCCGTGGTCCTCAGCGGCGGCAATGCCGACCTTTCATTACTCTGGGAAGGCCTGCGCGGCGGGAGCAGCCGGTAGTGCGTCCAGATGAACTAACGAGGCGCGCGGGCCAGTTGTTGCAGTGTGCCGATTTGCTCAACGGCTCGAGCGAGTTCTTCGCGTGAGAGCGTGGATCCGCTGAACCGTCCTTGACAGTAGAGCGCAGTCACCCCTGCCACCATCGATTGGGCCTCGGCCCATTCTCTTCCGACCATCTGTACAAACTCCATCGGCGTCGTGGATGGTCGTGAGACGACGCCTTTCCGCGCCGCGATGTCTAGCATTGTTCTATAGAGGTGAGCGATCTGCTGCTGCGTACGTACCGTGGGGCGGCTGGAACGAAACCCGTACTGCCATCGTTTCCGTACCAGGAGGATCAGCAGCGCCACCCCGGCTCCAGGAAGGATGGCCAGGAATCCCAGGGCAAGAGGTCCGGCGGCGCGGGCACGAGCTTCAAAATGATCGACCGCTACGGATGCCGCCGCGCTGAGCGCCCTTACCCAATGACTGATGATATCGCGAGCAGAATCACTGCTGTCTCGAAGGCTATAGACAACTGCCAGCTGATCGCGCGCGCTATATCGAATAAACAGACGATCCCAATGGAGCCGGAAGGATTCCCCGATATGTTGGAGGGATTCCCAGCCGGATGGAGAAGGAGCGACGCCTGAGGCGGGTGTGGGATCCATCGTGATCCATCCGGAGAGAGGAAAAAAGACCTCGACCCACGCGTGGGCGTCCCGTTGCCGGACCGTGTAATAATTTCCAAAGTCGTTCCATTCTGTCGCCAAAAATCCCGTCACAAGCCTGGCGGGAATGCCGAGGCTCCTCAGCATGATAACCATTGCGGTGGCATAATGCTCGCAGTACCCGGTTTTTCTGGTGAAGAGAAAATCCTCGATCGGACGAGCGGACGTCGTGGTTTCCAGATCGAGACTGTATCGATAGGCGGTCAATAAGTGCTGGTGGATGGCCAGGGTCTTCTCATAGGGTGTTCTGGCGCCGTCCGTCACGCGACGTGCCAAGTCCGCCACCTGGTGAGACAGCACGGGGATTTGGAGATATCGGTCACGCAGGGAGTTCGAATAGTCCAGTTCGGGGGCGAGCTGTTCGTTGGCCAGGATCTGTCGTTCACGTGAGGTAACGGAATAGCGGATGCGCGATGAGGTGGGGAATGGCAGGTGGAGCCCGGTCATGCCGTCGGCTTGGACCCCAGCAAAGTCACCGCTGATGGATTCGGCGAAGGGCGCAGCGAACAGAACAGCGGTATCAAGCGCCTCCAGCAGAATGTCCTGGCGAAGAGGTTTCGATTGGCCTGCTGGCATACGACTTCCGCTTGAAAGCACGACAAAGCTTCCATCGGCTATGAGACCAAGACTCCGCCGATATCGGCTGCTCGCACTCCACGACCGACCGTCGTAGCGGTCATACGCGACGCCCCGAAGGTAGAGACGGTCCGTTCCCGCCGCCGGGTGATCCGGCAGTTCGACCCGCATGACAATTTGAGGATCCTCTTTCACGGAGCCGATCATTCCCAGATCGACGCGCTCGGAGAATCCCGTCGTTCTCAAACCTTCTCCCCGGGATTGTTGAAGCAGGCCCGCACTGATGCGGGGAAGGACGAAAAAAATGACCAGTGTCAGTGCAAAGGTGATGATGGCGATCCCGTTCGTCAACCAGAAGAACCGGCCGGTGATCTTTCCGGCGGACGGTGGATCGGACGGGGTATGGTCTGACGCCGATGGTGCGGGAATCGGCGTTTCGCTGGTCAAGTGGTACAGGAGCAGGGTCCATACGGTGGTCAGGAGATAGAGAAGAAAAATCGGGATGTACCACACATCTGTCGTCAACGCTGCGGAGGCCAGGATAGCCATGAGGCAGATCGCATAGAGGTGCCGATAGTCACGGCGTTGATACAATGTGAAAAGCTTAATGTCGAGGAGGATCACGAGGAAGTGGATACCGGCAGGAAGCAATTCGCGTGAGAATGCTGTCAAATCCAAGAGGAAGAGTGCAAATGCGCCGATCAGGAGGCTGTTCCACAAGATCGGAGCAGCGGACATGCCCGCCGTGACCCGTACCGCGAGAGACCAGCCCATCGTCCGAAGCAGGGTGATCGTCAAGATGATCGAAGTCAGCAGCGCGAGCCAGGTCGGGACGCTTCGCGCGAACAAGAGACCCGCGAAGGCGGTTGCGGCGAGTAGAACGGAGCTGAGTCTGAATGCCTGCTCAAAAGGCATGGGTGAGTTCCTCGATCTGGGCGGCATGGAGCACCCGATCAGCCGCCACCGGCGCAGCGGGTATGTCCGGGTCGGACCACGGCATGATGGCTACCGTATAGCCGTGCTCGGCGTCGTGCGACAGTGCGAAGACCGGATCTTCCGTGTTGGCTTTGGATCGTCCGGGTTTACAACGCTCACAGAGCGCGAGCAGGCGCAGCATGACCAACAGATGGTCGGAGCCGGAACCAAGGCCGGAGTCCTCCCGTCCCACGATCAGGCGAAGGGGGTATGACTTTTGGCAGAGTTGCCAGAGGAGGGAAGCGACTAGGGTCACGCTTCGCTCAAACAGGGCTTCCCGGTCATCAGGGGCCAGCGTTGAGAGGATGATCGTGATGCGGCGCTGGTCCTCAGCTTCAGTCTCCCGCACGATGAGCTGAGAGGTCCGGGCTGTTGTCATCCAATGGATGGCCCGCGAATCATCGCCCGGCTGGTAGAGGCGCAGGTTGTAGAGCTGCGTCCCGTGGCCTCGCCGGGGGAGCGACAGGCCTTGCCCCTCGCTGACCAATTCATCGACAAAACGTAGCGAAAGCGGCTTGATCGGCGGACCAATGAGAATGTCCGCGTCGACCGGGTACAATGCCCGCTTCAGGAAGAATCCGAATGGAAACAAGGTTTCGGCCCTGATGCAGTCAAGACGAAACCAGCCGCGAGTCGTGGCGATGAGCGGGTAAGACAGGAGTAGAGATCGCTGGGCCGGCAAGTGGCGGACGAAAAGGCCGCGGTCGATGTCCTGCCCGCCGGCGACATCAAACAGCCTCACAGAGAAACTGGGGAGACGCGTATTGCGGTTGGTCACCGACAGGGTCACTGTCGTCGGCTCGTTTGCCATGACCAAGTCCGGCACATAGCGGTGAAAATCGAGTCGGCGCAAACACTGTTCGGAGAGCAGTCCGGAAATCACCACGAAGCTCAGCATCATGGCCAGCAACAGGTAAAAGAGGTTATTCCCCGTGTTGATGGCCGCGACGCCGATGCCGATGGTGAAGAGGAGAAATCGAACGCCTTCGGGGGTCAACCGGATCGAGCGTCGGGTGGCGAGATGTCGAAGATGTGATGCAAATCGGGCTGCTGGGCTATGCCTGAAGGAATTCCTCACGGGCCTGCCTATCCCGATCTGTTCAAACTGGCACGGGAACTGTGTCGACGATATCAATGACGATGCGCTCGGCCTGCTCGAAACTCTGGGCCCGCATGCCCTGCGCTCGACTCAGCATCACGCGATGGGAAAGGACGATCGGCGCCAGCTCCTTAATATCGTCCGGGAGGCAATAATCACGACCGCGAACCAGGGCCAGGGCTTTGGCGGTTTTATTCAGCGCCAGCGCTCCTCTCGTGCTCACGCCCAGAGATAACAGCTCGCTTTGCCTGGTGGCCTGGACAATCGCCAAGAGGTAGTCGGTGAGGCTTTCATCCATGTGAATCTGGTCGACCCTGCGTTGGAGTTCCAGGACTTCCTGCGCGGACAGCACGGCTTCGAGCGATTCGGCAGGGTGAAGCGAATAGGGACGCTCGAGGACTTGGCGTTCATCTTCCAGTGAGGGATAGCCGATGCGAAGTCGCATCAGAAACCGATCGAGCTGTGATTCCGGCAGCGGGAATGTCCCGTGATATTCAGCCGGGTTTTGTGTCGCGATGACCATAAATGGTTGTTGCAGCGGATGGGTTTCATTATCCACTGAGATTTGCGCTTCGCTCATCGCCTCCAGCAGGCTGCTTTGGGTTTTGGGCGTCGTCCGGTTGATTTCGTCGGCCAGGACAATATTGGCGAAGATCGGGCCCGGCATGAACTCGAACGCCTGTTTTTGGCGATTGAACATCGATACGCCGACAATGTCGGATGGGAGCAAGTCGCTGGTGAACTGAATGCGCTTGAAGGAGCAAGCGAGCGACCGTGCAAGGCTATGGGCAAGCGTCGTTTTCCCCACGCCGGGGACGTCTTCGAGGAGCAGGTGGCCGCGCGCCAACAGGCAGACCACCGACATCTCAATGACGGAGTCCTTCCCCCTGATCACGCGGGCAATATTGTCCTGGATGGCCCGGATGGTACGCGGTGAGTTCATGTCCGGATTATCGGCTCTGGTGGCTCAGAAATTGGTGGTGACAGGACACGGTGGAAGTCTAACAAAGGGTCTGGAGGGGGTCAATTGTTCCGCGGTTTCCCGCGCCAAGGGGAGCGCGGCGCATGAACGGAACAGGGAAGGTGGCAGGAGTTGCTACTGGTCGGGGACGAGCGTGACCATCCAGGGAGGTGTTTCTTCCACCATCTCGCGGAAGCGTCTGGCGGTACTGCTGGCGGGCATGTTCGGGAAGACCGCACCACGGCGAATATGGATGGAGAGGAAACCGTATGAGGTGTCGTACGGAGCCTGTGGTGCGAGCACGCGGGGAATGTGTCCGCGTAACGTTGCGCAGACTGAGAGGTCAAGTGTGTCGCCGATCGCCAGAGCCGATAACCTCCGATAGACTTCATCAAAAATTCCCGGAATGGTCTCCGGAGTAAAGGGTTGATCAGCAGGTCTGTAGCGGGTCTCTTCGAGGATCTGCGCCAGCAATTCCCAGAATACCTGGTTGTCGACTGATCCGAGAACGCAGAGTCGTCCGCGCCGGGAGAGGATATCGAGGAGTGAGAGAGGGCCCCGAATCTCGAATTTCCACGGTGGAAAGAGCAGCGCACGATCCCCGTGTTGCACTTCGAGGGCCGATTCACCTGCGAACTGTGTGTGGCGATACGTGCCTTTCGTGCGGCGCAGTTCCTCCTGGATCACCCCGGTGGAGAGACGTGTCGGCTCGTAGGCGAAGGTCGGTGTGGCAGGAGCCCAGCAGGTTGCGATGGCATATCGGGGCGCAAGGTGTTCGGTTTGGTCGAGCCGTTCCAACGCACACATGTCCTGATCCCCAAAAAATTGAAACGACAGGTCGGGCCGGGCGCGAAGCGCGTGAAGTCGCTCCCGTTCCGGATGCAGCGGGCCGCCGAGTTTCGACTGGGGACGCAGCCGGTCGACGCAATGGAGTGTGAGCGTCTGACCGCGCTGATGAATCTGCGGCGCGTACTGCTCTGCGAGCTCTGCGGCAAATGACAGGTCACCGGCGCCGAGGTCGAGTACTGATGCCACATCGGATGTCAGAAGGAAGTCGAACGGGTTAGGGTGATCACGGACAAACGTTGTGATTGCCTGGCTATCGAAAGAGGGAACCGGCCAACGTGTGGCAGGGTGCTCAATCAGGTCGAACCAGACGCAAAGCGCCCGAATGGCTTTACTCGGGGGGAGGCCGGTGAGTTCCTTCAGTCGGGGGCCTGGCAAGTCTTGAATCCGTTCGACCTCGCCCTGTTTCAGCGCAACAGCGAGTGATTCCCGGATTGCCGGAGACAGATCGGTGCGATCCGCTTGCTGCATTAACCGTTTCAAGGTGGCGGTCAGGCGGCCTGCCTCGATGAGACGGCGTGAGGCTTCCCATTCTTTGTCTCGTTCCTGCAGGACTCTGGTCACTTGTGATCGAAATTCTGCGAGGAGCTGGGCGTGCGATATCATGGCATGGAAGAGGTGTCGGTCAATGGTGTGGACAGTCGAGTGCATGGCAGCATAACGGCCCTTTCTCGACGGGTCAAGATTACCAGTCTTGCCGCCGCCGCATGCCTATGTTAGGAGAAAGAATCACTCCTGAACCAGCGCTAAGTATGCAGCTTACAAGCAAGACCTCGTGTTCTCTGTACTTGGTCTGTCTCATTCTTGCCCTGGGGGCTTGTGCCGAGCGCGGCCTGCCTCCATCCCAGGGTCCTGCTGCTATCCAACCGGCGGGCATAGGTGAAGGACAGATCATTGAGACGGCGACCGGTCAACTGGTTTCCATCGACCGGCTGATGGACCGTCTGCGTCAGCAGGAGGTTTTGTACATAGGTGAGGAGCATCATAATCGGTTTCATATCGATGCGGCCCTTTCCCTGTTACGTCGATTCAGTTCGGAAAACCGGCGGCCGGCGCTTGCGATGGAAATGTTCGGCTGGGACGGACAGGCGGTTCTGGATCGCTACGTCGGAGGGGGGGACCTCGATCGGCAGGCGTTTCTCGAACAGGTCAACTGGCGACAGAACTGGGGCGGACCATTTGAAGATTACGAGCCCCTCATTTCCTACGCCAAGGCGCGGCACCTGCCTCTGGCGGCGTTGAATCCTCCCAAGTCGCTCGTCAGGCTGGTCGCTAAGAACGGGCTTGCCCAGGCCCGTCGCGATTCCGATTGGACGAAATGGGGTCTTCAGGAAGAAACCATCGTCGATGATCCGCCCTATCGCGAGCGCATTCTTCAGCAGCTCCGCGCCTGCCATGATGGCGGACCCGATGCGTTGTACCAGACAATGTATGAAGCGTCCATGGTACGCGATGAGGGCATGGCCAAAACAATTGTCTCCTTGGTTGAGAAGACGCGCGACGAAAACGATCGTCTCGCCGGCCCCGTTGTCAGCTACACCGGTGGAGGGCACATACAATACAACCTGCCGATTCCCAAACGAGTGGCCCGTCGTCTCTCCGATCACGTGCGGCAGATCAGCATCTACCTGACGTCCTACGAGAAGGGGCGCCTCGACGATCTGCAAGAAATGATAGGGGGAAAGATCGCTGATTACGTGTGGCTGACTCCCGTCGGCGCCGAGGGGCCTCCTCGTCGCTGCCGTTGAAGATGGTTCCGCGACCCTCGACGGTCCCCATCCGGGTTTTAGAGACCGGATGGGACGGTAAAGAACGACTGTCCGCTTGACACTTTTGAGAAGGCGTTTCAAACTAGACAGGACAGTGAGGACCGGAGATCTGACGCTAACGGTGGGAAGCCCGCGTATGCGAAATAAGATTCCTTGTTCGGCTGACCGGCTGAGCCTGCTGGATCCTCCGATGATCAAGGGGGTGGTGGACCGAAACGCCTTCCATCTGGGGAACCAATACCTTTCGGAAAACCGTGTCCGCATCGTCGAAGCCGATGAAGGCCAGATCTCCTCTGCCGTGATTGGAAACTCCGGCCTCTATGAGCAGACGATCCGCCTGAAGGACGGCCATCTCGTCTCCAAGTGCAGCTGTGCACTTCCTGAAGAGCCAATGTGTCGACATTGCATTGCCGTGCTGTTGGAATATCACCGTTGGGTCCAGCCAAGGGCCAATGGCAAAAGGGCCAGGCAGACACCTCCTGCAGCCTCGGCGCAACCAGGCACTTCAAATGGAAATGGTGCGGTCGCGTCAAGCTCTAACTCCAATGCCGACTTGAAATTGAGCGAGATAACAGCATTTATCGAATGGTTGCAGCCGGCGATGAAGGCGCTTCAGCAGGGACAGCCGCTTCCGGACTCTTCGAGATTGAGCGGAGACATCTGCCTGTGGGTGGAGACCATCCGCGATCTGGATGAGCGGCGCCGCGAAAGCGAAGAAATGCAGCTGAACCTCGAATCGGAACAGCGGGATCGCGAGGCGTATGTCGAACGGATGACCCAGCAGCTCCAAGCCACGGTGGCGGAGGTCAAGTCGGCTCAAGCCAGCCTTCAGCAGCATCAGCAGGAGCTGGCGATCTATAAAGATATGTTTGTGAAAGTTACCGAGATTGCTTCGGAAGTGGGCGGCTACGACAGTCAAATCAAGACCATCGCAGGGGAGTTGCTCTCCAAAGGCTCGCAGCT
>DATGEA010000327.1:0-4193 GCA_035310605.1 Nitrospira sp.
ACGGTGAACCCGTACTCGCGCATCATAACTTTCCCCGGGGCGGACGCACCGAAACGGTCCACTCCAATCACATCACCATCGTCATCCACATACTTGCACCAACCTTGAGTCGCGCCCGCTTCAACCGCCAGTCGCGCCCGAACCGATGACGGAAGAACCGAGTGGCGATAACGTCGAGGTTGGGCCTCGAACAATTCCCAGCTCGGCATGGAGACGATCCGGACGTTGATCATGTTCTCGATTAGTTTTTGGCAGGCCGCAACGATCAAACTGACCTCCGACCCAGTGGCGATCAAGATGATATCCGGTGTGCCATTGGGCGCATCGGCCAAAATATAGGCGCCACGCCGCAAGCCTTCTGCTGCGGCGAATTGGGTGCGGCCAAGCGTGGGCACATCCTGCCGTGTCAAGATAAGCGCGACCGGTCGATTCCGTGTCTGAATCGCAACACGCCACGCCACGGTCGTCTCGTTCGCATCGCATGGGCGGATGACGAGCAAGTTTGGGGTTGCGCGCAGCGAGGCTAATTGCTCAATCGGCTGATGCGTTGAGCCATCTTCGCCGAGAGCGATGCTATCGTGGGTGAACACGAAGATCACCCCCTGCTCCATCAGCGCTGCCAGTCGAATCGCCGGCCGCATGTAATCCGAGAAAATGAGGAACGTCGCCGTGAACGGAATGACGCCCCCGTGCACTGCCAACCCATTCGCGATGGATCCCATCGCATGCTCGCGGACACCAAAGTGCAGGTTGGCTCCCGCATAACTCCAACCGCCGCCGGCCGATCCTTGCTCGTTGCCGCCCTCGTCGCACGGGTTCTCGAAATCGCCCATTGCGGTCAACGTCGTGCGCGTGGAGGGATCTAAATCCGCGGAGCCGCCGATCAGTGAGGGAAGTATCTGATCGATCACGTTCAATACTGTGCCCGACGCAGTGCGGGTCGCGATGCCCTTTGGGTCTGCCTGGAAGGAAGGTATGTCGCGATCCCAGCCTTGAGGCAATTCGCCAATCATCCTCTGCTGAAAGTCTTTGGCAAGATCGGGGAATGCGTTCGAGTACTCCGAAAATCTCAAATCCCATTCCGCTTCGACTCGTTTGCCCTGTTCAATTCCCAGACGGAAATGCGCGAGCGCCTCGTCTGGAACATAGAACGGTGGATCGACTGGCCAGCCCAACGCCTGTTTCGTCAATTTCACTTCGTCTTCGCCGAGCGGAGAGCCATGGGCTCCAAACGTGTCTTGTTTGTTCGGCGAACCGTACCCAATATGCGTTCGCACGAGAATCAGAGAGGGACGCTCCCTTTCGGCTTGCGCGGCATGCAGCGCGCGGTCAATCGCTGCGAGGTCATTTCCATTCTCAACCGTCTGCGTGTGCCAGCCGTACGCTGTGAAACGCATGGCACGATCTTCCGTGAACGTGATGTTGGTCGCAGCGGAAAGCGTGATGTGGTTGTCATCGTAGAGGCAGATCAGTTTGCCAAGCTTCAAATGGCCGGCGAGCGACGCGGCTTCCGCCGCCACGCCTTCCATCAGATCGCCGTCGCTCACCAGCGCATACGTGTAATGATTGACGAGGTGGTGACCGGGGCGGTTATAGCGCGCGGCGAGATGGCCTTCCGCGATCGCCATGCCAACGGAATTGGCAAATCCTTGACCGAGTGGACCGGTGGTGGTTTCTACGCCGGGCGTTATGCCGCGCTCGGGATGGCCGGGCGTGAGACTGCCCCATCGGCGAAACTGTTTGATTTGTTCCAGCGGCAGATCATAGCCCGTGAGATACAGCAAGCTGTACAGCAGCATCGACCCGTGGCCGGCTGATAGGACAAATCGATCCCGATTGAACCAGTGCGGATTAGTCGGGTTATGTTGAAGAAATCGTGTCCACGATACATAGGCCATCGGGGCGGCGCCCAGCGGCAGGCCTGGGTGGCCGCTATTAGCTTTTTGCACCACGTCCACCGACAGGAAGCGGATCGTGTTGATCGACAATTGCTCCAATTGCGCCGGAGTGAAAGTTGTCATGATTGATGTGCTCATGGTGAGTCCTCGTGCTTGTTGGCGATTCCCCATCTCCTCACCGCCCACTCGGTCATCCAGAAACTGAGCAGAGGCTTGTGGGTCATGAGACCTAGCTAGGCTCAGCCTCACTTTTCTTCCTACTCTCACTCGTTCCTTCACGCGTGATTCGTTCGTTAAAACCTTCCGATGAAGCCGGATCGAGTTCCCACGGAGATTGATTTCGGACCTGTATCTTCATGCTCGCATGCAACGGCTCGTTGAGCCGCGTCATCACATTCGCGCGATACCTCATTCAATCTTGACGCACCGTGAGACGCTACGGCTGCTCAGCTACTGGTCGAAAAGCAGCCGCGCACTTGTAGTGGTCCCACATCCTGTGCTCGTACTCGCGAGTGACGGGCATAGAGTCCATATACTCCGGCCCGTTCTTAATGGCGTCCCGGGAGAGGTTGACGTAGACATTTGCATCCATCCAACTCACGCGTTCGATCCAGCGGGGTGAGATGAGGACCTTTTTGCCCGGCCACCAATTCCGCGTATTTACCTCGAGGTATTGGATGGTCCACGTGTGAAGGTCGACCATGAAATCCTCCACGTGGCCAATCTCACCATCAGCCGCCTCAATGAAATAGCCAGTCACTTCTTTGGTGCTGCGCAGATGTGAATCCGCCGACTCTGTGTCCGCCCTGGATGCCGACGCTTCCGCCGCAACGGACCCTAGCGTCGGTAAGCCTGCCGGGTAGGACGTAGAGGCCCACAGAGCGGCCTCGTGTTGGCGGGAGATGGGCTTGTCCGTATTAATCTCGGGGCTACCCTCGACCTCCTTTTTCGTCAGAGCCACCTCCAGTTGCTTTGATTCCCAGTCCGTCTGGCCGACGGCGATGGGCGAGATCAGCGCGCGGCGGCCCGCCAGCCAACTGCCGGTATTGACCACGAGGTAACGAACCGCCCAGGTTTCATCGTCGAAATACAACTGCTCCACCGTCCCAATCTCTCCATCCCTAGCTCGAAGCGTACATCGTTGTAGCTGAGTGACCTTTCTTAACATCGTCGTATTCTCCTTGGCATTTGGTAGGGCGTTCGGTGATGGATACCACTCGCCACACCCACACCCGCTAAAACTTCTGCCCCACAGAAACCGAATTCCGTCGGCCCTGCGCCGGAAGGGTGCGGGCATTCAAGGCGAGCATGATGAGCCAGGTGCCGCTGAAGACCATGTCGATCGCGACGAACGTCCCGATCACCCAGAGACCAGACTCCGGCCATTCTGCCCAAATCAGCATACCCAAGAGAAGGGTGACGACCCCGCTCAAGAGCAACCATGCGCGACCAGGGGGATGAAGCATCGTGCCTACGACAATCCGGGAGAGCCCGCCAACCAGAAAGAACGCCGCAATCAAGAACGTCACCGACAAAGCCCCCGCTTCGGGTTGCGACACCATTACTAGACCGACGACCACGTACAGGATCGCCAGTACCAGTTCCAGGAGAAAGCCGCTCCACTGAGAGACCTTGAACGCATGTATGGCCTGGAAGATTCCGCCGAAGACGAGGACCGACCCCAACACGAACACCGAGGCCAGCGTCACCAGAATCGAATAGCCAAAGGCCATGGCGCCAAGACTGACGAAGCCGATGCCCGATGCAAGGATCCACCTCCAATTTAGTCGGATGGCATCAAGATCACCGAGAATCGGATCGCCAGAGCTGATGATCGAGGTGGAATTCATGTGGACTCTCCTCTCTCTGCTCGTTCACAGCAGAGGAAACCGTTACATTCGTTTTTTCTTCCTTAGTCATGGCTGTCAGAGAGCACCTTGCCCAAGAGAGCGCGAGTCGATGAGCCTTCTTCTCTCGAAAGCGAGCCGCTTCAATCACATGCCACGACGCTGGGTGGTGTCCTCTTGTGAAGGCGCCAGTGATAGCCCTCCTCTCCATGTAGACGCATTTCCCCAGCCACGTTTTCTTGTAATAAGCCGTCAATTCTCGCCTGGGCGAAATTTCTCTCGGCTAAGATGGGCCATCCAATAAACAGCTTAAATAACTTCTTCCCATCAGTAACGGTAAAGGTATAGGTGAGCGATTTGTCGGCTCGATGCGCAATACTAAAATTCTCGAACTCTTTCTTTAGATATGTTTCGACCACTTCAAGATTTGCATCGATCCATGACGCTT
>DATGEA010000328.1:0-3933 GCA_035310605.1 Nitrospira sp.
CGCAGCGGCATGATTGCGCGGGTCGCCCCGATCTCCCTCAGAATAACGGATGGGGTGCGGTCCCGAACTGACGGAGCGCCTTCTTCCCGCCAAGATTGCCGGTGATGCGCCAGCCATCCTTTCCCTTCACAAGCCGATGCACTTCTTGATTCCAGCTATCGATCGGGATCCGTTGATTGGTTTTCCTGGAATTGGCCCACACGGCACCGGTGCAGGTGATTTCAGCGATAGTCTCCTTGTTCGCCGTCACAACCTTGATTGCCGAGAACGTGTGGATGTTGGCAATCAGGTCGTAGCGTGCGAACAAGTCGGCCCAGATCCGGCGGATGTCGTCCCGATTCAAACCGTGATGCTGGTACTGCGAGGCGTACAGCCCCATCAGCGCATCGATGTCGCGCGCACGAATGGCTTCCTGCGCCCGATCGAAGGTGCCGATGAGTTCTGTGACGCTTTGTTGATCCGCTTCAATGACCGCCTCTGGAAGAATTTGAGTCAGGGCCAGGGCAAGAGAGGGAGAGGCGATGAGCGCGAAACCAATCAGCATTGCAACGCCGCGCGCGATGAAGTCGACAGCGTTGTACATCGTGCCCTCCTTCGGCTATGGCAGACCGGCATCAGGGTTGCCGGCCTGCCGCCTGAGGTAGCGTATGACTTATGAAAATTCTGCTCTCCTTCTTGCCAACAATCAAGAGGCTGGCAGGCTCATCACTCCACGCACCCGGTACCGGGAAGCTCCCTCGGATGGAACTCTCCTGCGTTCATGGGCTGAACCTGCAGAAGTCCGCGCGGACAGGCAATGACGAACAACCATCGTAACCGCGGTCGGCGCGAATGGAGCGAACGGGACTGAAACAGGCCGTGCCGAGGCAGTTGACGAGGTGGGCGTCCCTACTCCGCCCCCCAGGCCGAGGCGGCCCCCGGTCTGACCTGGTCCTGCCCGCTTGAAAGGGACACAGGTCCCTGCTTCTTGCCCTGCAATAAAGCCGGCGGACGGATCGGCAGGGAGATGAGGAACGCCGTTCCCTTGCCTTCCTGACTCTCGACTGTTATCCGCCCGCCATGGGCATCGACGACATCCTTCACGATCTTCATGCCCAATCCCGTGCCTCCGGCCTTGCTACTCTGCACGCGGTTCGTGAACAGTCCGTCCCGCACCTCCACCGGCATCCCCTTTCCCGTATCCTCCACGACAAGCTGAATAGACTGAGCGGCAACATCGTGTCTGCCCCGGATCGTAATCGAGCCCTGCGCAGGCACTTCAGGAATGGCGTTATGAACCAGGTTATACAAGAGCGAATAGAGCCGATTGAGATCTCCCATCATGGGCGGCAGCGGGTCGAGTCCCTCGATCCGCAGAACAACCTGCTTTTGCTGCATCAACACCCGTAACGTCTTGGCGACACTCTCGACGACTTTCGCAATCTGACAGGGTTCGAACTTCTGCGGAGCCCTGGTCACCGCCACATAGTCGGCGATCTCCTTCATACGATCCTGAATGCGCAAGGAGGCGTTGCGGAGGAGTTGCAGGACTTCCTCGCAGGCATGGTGACTCGCCTGGGCCCGGGCGGACTCGATTCCCGGCAGCGCCTTGAACAGGTCGTCGATTTCCTCCGCAAGAAGATCCGTTCCCGTGACCAGCGGCATCAGCAGATTCTTCACGTCGTGACTGACTTCGCCCAGGAGCCTGGTCGCTTCCCCCTTCTGATCGCGACGATCCAGCGCCATGGTCACGACCAAGTCGATCTGGCCCGGCTCGAATGGTTTCGTAATGAAGTCGACGGCGCCTTCTTTCATCGCTTCCACGGCAAGCCGGATCGTGCCGTACGCGGTCAACATGACCACCGGCAGATTCGGCCACCGCCGCCGGATCTGTTTGAGCGCGTCCATGCCGTTCATTCTCGGCATCGTCACATCAAGAAAGGCAAGATCGACGGTATGTGACTCCACCGCAGCCAGCGCGGCCTGCCCGTCCCCGGCGGTGACGACATCGTGACCCATCCAGCGGAGCCGCTCTGTCAGACTGAACAGGATATCAGGCTCATCATCGGCGACCAGAATATGAATCCCCATCGTCTTCCTTCCGTGAGACCCGAAACGGCGACCGATTAGTAGATAGTAGAGGCGACCATTACCCCTCTGACTGCCGATACATCCAGCAAGAGATGCGCCAATGATGTTAGACGCCAATCATCGCGATTTCCGAGGATATTGGTTGAGCCGGACGGGGGAAACTGAATCGATTCCGATCATGGCCGAATCATTTCTGATACGGCTTGTTTGGCGAGGTTCGAGCCACCGGATTGTCTGACGGAGTTGAATTCGCAGCAGGCGGCCGCCTGACGGTTCAGGCCGAACTTGTTCCTGCTTCCCCTCCTTCGAATCGCCAATGAGCTCCGAGAACGTCCCGAAGTACAAGAGCGAGGTCGTGCAGGGCCCGGCTCCCGTCGCCGACGAATACCGACCCGTGCATCGTGGCCAAGGTCTTCGGATGCAAAGCAGCCAGCCGTTTGAACGTGGCTTCCGTCAGCGTGCTATACGGCATGTAGTTGGCCAGTGGCCCCTGCTGGTACTCCACAAGAACCTGCCGGCAGCGACCCACCACATCCGAATGGGTGGTTGCTTCCACGTTACCGCTTTGATGGAACAGATCGGAACACAACAGCGTGCGTTGCGTCTCTTCGAACAACAGACCGGCTTCCCAGCAATGCGGGACGTGCGGCGTAGCGAGAAATCGGAACCGGTACTTCCCCGTCGACAATACCTCGCCGTCCGCCAGCCCTTTAGCCGGGCGTAACGAGAGACAATCGTCGATGCTCACGAGCTTGCCGACCAGACTGCAGACGGCGCTGGACTGCGGGGCCAGCTGTTGCCACTCCGGCAAGGTCCCGCACTCGTCGGCCTCGAAATGGCTGAACCCGATCCATCGCAACTTCGCCGGATCGATCAGCGACGACACTCCTTCCTTGACCGACGGAAACAGCGCGCGGGGTCCCGTGTGAAACAACAGCGGCTCGTCGTCCCGCACCAGAAATTGGCTGAATTGGAGATTGAAAGCCTCCACGAAGGTGGAGATGCGGAAGAGATCCGGCGCGACTTCAGTAACATTGACCATGGTGCCTCCGCAATGACCGGACGGAATTTCTCCCTGTCCCTCCGGAATCCGCCGGCAAAGGGACTTTGCCCTCGCACCTGCACTACCCAGCCGTCACTTGAATCCCACCACCATCCCATCCGATCCGGCTAACCAGTCCACCTTGGTTTGCTTGAACCCGACATCCTTCATCCACTTCCGGCACTCCGCTCCCGTGAAGTCGAATCCGCCGTGGGTCTCGATCAGCATGTTCAAGCTCATGAGAAGGCCGAACGAATTCTTCTGGCGCGCGTCGTCGATGAGGGCCTCATGCACGATCACGGCACCGTTGGACGATAATGCATCATGTGCTTTCCGCAAAAGCATCAGCTTTTCGTCGAGGTTCCAGTCATGCAGGATGTGCCCCATGATGATGACGTCGCTCTTCGGAAGCGGCTCCTTGAAGAAATCTCCGGGATGGAAGCGCACTCGCTGCGCGACGCCCTTCGTCTTCACGTAGGCCTCGAAGATCGGCTGCACGACCGGCAGATCCATCCCGACGCCCATGAGATGCTTGTGCGCGCGGGCAATTTCCACGGCTACGCCGCCCTGAGCGCAGCCCACATCGGTGAAGGTACGATACTTCTTCCAGGGAAATTTCTTGGCAATGACCTGCGCCGAGCCGATGCTGAGACCCGTCATGGCCTTGAGAAACCCCTCGAGTCGCTGCGGATTCGAATAGAGCGTCCCGAAAAAGTCTTCTCCAGTCTTGACCTCATTCTGCGGCTTGCCGGTGCGGAGACCTTCGGTGAGCGATCCCCAGAACCGATACAACCGCGCGTTGGACATCTCCAACATTCCCC
>DATGEA010000329.1:0-2396 GCA_035310605.1 Nitrospira sp.
AGGCAGGCACGGCGGTTCGGAACCGATTTCCGCCGGGAAGATTCACATAGCCGGGCACGATCAATCCGAGGGAGGAGCCCTGGGAGGCGATCTGAAAACGAAATGCCAGCAGCATACGATTGAACCGTTTTGCTTTTTTGCAGGTCAACGCGACAGCGTCGTAGTCGCCCGGTTCAATCAACGGGCTGGCATCTTCGATCGCGAGGATCAGATCGTCGAAGGATGCGGACCCACTCGGGAGGCCGCCAGCCAACAGGTAACTCGGGAGCAGATTGTCCACCTGCGCCGGTTGAATCGTCATGCGCCGACCTTCGGTACCGACAGCTTCTTCAGGGCATCCAGCACCTCAGGCTGACTAAATCGGATCGCCCTCAGACGCGCCCCGAGCTTGTAATGCGGCAGCAGTCCGACCTGCGCCATGCGCAGGGCAGTCCGACTCTTCATGATGCCGGCCGCTTCGAGCTCTTTCGCGGTGAGGAGTCGCACGGTGTTCATTCTTCCACCTCCCTAAGCATTGCTGCGCAGGAAGGACCATACAACCGATTCATTGAAAAGAGTGGGACACTAAAACACTTTTGTTTGTCCCTTAAGGGCTGCCGGTTCGCGTGTGATACGCGGCCAGCACGGGCGCCATTTTTTGCACACGGTCGCCGCGGGGGGCTTAATTTCCCAATGCGTTAGACCAGCTGAGGGTGAGAAGAGCAGAGAAGACTTGAAGAGAGTTGAGATGAGCGAGCGATCAGCAGGGTGTTAGACGCGTTTTTTCCAGGTACGGCGGCGCGATTTGATCAGGTCCGCAGAGATCGGATTGTCTTTTCCCGGGAGGAAAGGTTTGTGTCCTTCGCGGATTTCCCGGATCGCATTCCGCATGATTTTATCAGGATCAGCACGAACCGTAGGATCCTCAGGATCATTCTTGAGCAACAGCTTGAGCAATCCTCCGACATCATACTGGATCTGAAGGCGGTGGGCTGGTGTGCGGACCCAATCATACATTCGCTCAACGATCCACTCGTTAAGGCTCTTTGCCACCTGTCCAGCGGTCTTCTTCTCTACCTCGAGCTGTTGCATGATGACGCCGATCGGGTGCGGCAGCGGGTCGCGCTTGCCATCAAAGTCCACCAACAGGGTTTTCCAGGCCGCTAGATTGTCGAACTGATCGAGAATGGCTTGTTTGCTCGTGTCCTCGCGAATTTCGAGCCACAGCCGGAGCCGTCCGTTGTCCGACTTGATCACGGCGTGCAGACCAGGAATAGGCCAAGGACGGTTATGATCTGGATCAGCGTGCTTCTTTAGAAAAGCACGCACGCGAAGGTATTCTGATCGTTCCCAGGCTTCGCGAGGGGTTTCTGTGGGAAAGGCATCATCGGACCATTCCAGATATAGGCGCTCATCCCGCAGTACTTTTTTTAGTTGCCCGCTCTTCGGTCTCCGCTCGAGGTGCATCCGAGAGTTGCTTGCATCTGGAACATTGGTGACCTTCGACTTTTTCGCGGGAGGCTTCGGCATGGTCCCTCCTGTGGGGTCCTGGAGAAGAAAGCAGGGCACGGGCGCCAGGAAACGCCAGCCGGCAGAATGGGGAGCTCGGCCGTTGCCCCACAGCTAGTTATCAATGTCGAGACTCGATGGACATGCCTAGATCATCTCAAGCCAGCAGGATGCTGCCGGCGCTCAACGTGGTTCACTCTGTTCCCAGTGTGGCATTGATTCGACCGTCGGCCCGATTTTGCAGGGACTCATTGCCGACGTTGGCACTCCCGGAGAAGAACAGGAGAGGGAGGAGCAGGGCGGAAATCATGATACTGCCTCCGTTGATACAAGCCTCGAGCTCCTCACAAGCCGCGTTCCATACTTCCAACTCATGTTGGGTCAACCATTCGGAAATAGTCTCTTGCTCGCTTTCGACGTCTTTCACTGTTTCAATTATGAGACTGGTTTTGTACACTTATTGATCGTGAGACGCTCGAGCCTGTTAGATAACATTGGGGGAACATTTCGGCTCAGGCCGAACCCTATCGTCACCAAGACTGGCAAACCAATCAAAGAAGAGCTCAATTCATGGACGCTGCTTTCCATGAGCGAAGAAAAGACACTCGCCTTCCAGCATAACCATAGTGACTACCGAATTGAAGTCCCCTTGCTGCATGTCCGAGGCCATGAACCTCCAGACATGATCGTGCTGCGCGGACGAGTCTTTCTGAATGACGACCTGGAATATACGTTTGAACTTTTCACGGAAGGCATGTCGGCAAGAGATCCGGCTGAGCTCGTCGACGATCCGCTTGCTCGTCAAAGCGACAACCTCTATAAGGTCCTGAAGCCCCACGAGGGACGGCTTGTTTCGATCAGATTTCCCAAGGATAAGGACGGCACCTCCTATGGTCCAGAGGAAGCTA
>DATGEA010000330.1:0-2872 GCA_035310605.1 Nitrospira sp.
GGCCGGAAAATGGGCCAAAAGCCGGAATAATTAGATGTCGATGACGCAACGAATGGTTCGAAAAATCAGCCAGTTATATTTTATATCCACAAGGGAGAGAACATGCTTGACATCCCTGTGACCTTTACCTATCATACCCAAACCTTTGCCACGGGTTTGACCATGAGTGCCGGAGAAATATTTCACGGCAATGGGTTGAACCGAGGAGCTGATTCTCATGACGAGTAAGCAGCCGGTACAAAGTTCCACGCAAGCCGCAACAGCTGTCATCCCGAAACCTCCAGCCATCAAAGATTCCCCTGCCGTCGAACGTGTACTCAATCGCAGCAAGCTCTATCTGCTCGTGTCGTGGAGTCTGCTGTATCCCGAAGACGAGGAATTCCTCGATTACCTCCAGTGCGGCGAATTCGTCGAAGATGCTCGGGCCGCGCTCGATGCGCTGGAAAACGGACTTGACGGCATCGGCGGCGATCGGGCCAAACAAAAAGTAGCGCTGATGCGCAAGCAGCTCGACCAGATTGAAAAGCTTGTGGCATCGGAGTGTGTGAACTGGCAACTCGGCGACCTCCAGGCCGAGCATCGCCGCGTGTTCAGCAACGTGATCACCCTCGATTGCCCTCCCTACGAAACGCTCTTCGGTAATGATCACGTCTTTGCGCAGTCCCACGTCATGGGCGACATCGCCGGATTCTACAAAGCGTTCGGTGTCGAGCTCTCTAAGGACATCCATGAACGGCTGGACCATTTAAGTGTTGAATTCGAGTTCATGCACTTCCTCGCGTACAAAGAATCCTACTCGCGCTGCCATGACGGTGCCGACAAAACGCAAATCGTCGTCGATGCTCAGAAGAAGTTCGTGAAGAATCACATCGGACGATGGGTACCGCTGTTTTGCCGGATGCTGATCAAGAAGGCCGATTCCGGGCTCTTCAAGCATGTCGCAGAAATGACGTCCGACTTGATGGATTTCGAGGCCGCGTTTTTAGGCGTGACCCCGCAACCCTATTCGGAGGCAGACTATCGTCCAGCAACATTCAATTCGCCGGAAGGCCAGACGTATGAGTGCGGGGCGCAGGACCAGGGTAATGAGCTGAGTCTCTTGCTCAACGAAACAGGCACGCAGGATTTTATGGATCATAAGGACAAAGAGAAAAACAAGGAGGAAGGGGGGCCGGTCGGGACCGCCTAACACATCCGTATTCATGTCCGGTGTTTCCATTTTATGTTTGTCGGCAGTCATCTTGGGTCACAGTTCTTAATCACTTAATTGAGAGGAGGGCATAGTCCATGAGAGTAGTGCAGACACACAACAAGCATGTGGTGTTTGGCATTCTTCTCTCTGCACTAATCGTAGGCGTGATGCTGACGATTGGGCAGGTACCATTGGCCGTCAGCCAGCCGGTGACCATTCCGGCGAAGGCGGTCAAGGGCTCCATCCCCATGGATGGGGCGAACCCGATTTGGGAGAGTGTGCCTGGTGTGATCGTGCCGTTGAGTGGTCAGCTGATCACCACGCCGATGCACCCGAACATCTCCGTCAAGTCCGTGTTCGTGAAGGCCATGACGAACGGCAAGGAACTCGGGTTGCGCGTGGAGTGGAACGATCAGACCAAGAACGATACCACGATCGGTCCTCAAGACTTCCGCGACCAAGCTGCGATCATGTTCCCTGTCAATACGTCAGGCGCGCCGCCGTTCCAGTGCATGGGCCAGTCCGGCGGGACCACCAACATCTGGCGGTGGAACGCGGAATGGCAGAAGGACCTCGGCAAGGACAGCGCCGGGATCTGGGACGTGGACGATCAATATCCAGGGATTTTCTGGGATTACTATTTCGAAGAGCCGGCTGGTGGTGTGACGTATCCGGACCGGATCGGCCGCAGCCTCGGACCCTTCAACCCCGGCATCTGGTCGGGCAACATCATGTCTGACCCGACTCTCCGCGTGAGTTCGGTCGAGGATCTGAACGCCAACGGCTTCAGCACCCTGACGACGCAGGCACACCAGGATGTGATCGGCAACGGTGTGTGGGAACCGGCCGGCTCCGTCAAGGGCGGTGGGTTCTCCGGCCCGACGTGGCGCGTCGTCGTGAAGCGTACCCTGGAAACTGGCGATGCGAATGATACGCAGTTCAAGGGTGGGATGTCCGTGCCCATCGCGTTTGCGGTGTGGGATGGCGCCAACATTGAGCGCAACGGAATGAAAGCACTCTCCACCTGGTTCACGCTCAAGCTTCCGTGAGCTGACCGGTTTCGAAGTGCTCTGTCCCACTCATGAGAGTGGAACAGATAAGGTAGAGGAAAGCCCCAGTTCAGAGAACTGGGGCTTTTCTTTTTCATGCGGGTGGGCTGTGTGGTGGATCTGTCAGCCGGAGCCTTCCTTCCGCCGGGTGCTAGGACCGGAGCAGGGTTGCTTTTGGCCGAGGGCGGAGTGTATAAAACAGAGTCCGGATCTTTCGAGAATTTATCTTATTTTTCAATTCTCTCGCTAGAGAATCCGTATGAAAGTTTCACTTCTCTTCCCCCCGACCTGGCATCCGTCTCAACCCTATCTGAGCCTGCCTTCGCTTACGGGTTTTCTGGCTCAGGCCGGCGTCACGAATGTGTCTCAGCGTGATCTTGGGATCGAACTGCTCGACGATGTCGTGACCCATTCCTACGGCACGGGGCTCTATCAGGAACTGGTCGATAAACGGAATTCTCTCGAGCGTGAACGGACGGGCGAAACCGGGCCCGGCAGCGCAGAACATCTGGCGAGAATCATCGAATCCCTCGATCGGTTTCCGTACTTGATTGATCGTATCGAATCGGCCAAGGAAACCCTGCGGGGCGAAGGTTTCTACGACATGGAGGCCTACCGCGAAAGCCTCTTC
>DATGEA010000331.1:0-12719 GCA_035310605.1 Nitrospira sp.
CGCTCTTCCGAACCGGAGAGCGCCTCTCATTTTCGCCGTAATCGCAACGACGCTGGTCTTGATCGGGGCATTCCGCCCCCGCGCTGCGTCTCCAACCTGGCTGACGCTGGGTAACTTCGTACTGGCAATGACTGTGCTGTGGGGGTCCATTGCTCTCCTGAGGGGCCTTCAAAACCGGTTCCGCATCATGTCGGCCCCGGCGGACAACGCATATCATGAAGAACAGAAACGGCTTCGCCATCTGTTCGGTGAACGAGTCAAAGAGCTGACTGCACTCCACCGGGCAGTCCGCCTCTTACAAGACAGTGCCAAACCGATTGAGGAGGTATTGAGCCAGATCGTCGCCTTACTGCCTCCGGCCTGGCAATACCCGGACATCACCGTCGCGCGCATCACTTTTGATGACATGGTCTTCACGACGCCCACTTTCATCGAGTCACCGTGGAAGCAGACCGCTTCCTGGATCACGGCAGACGGTGCCAAAGGCACGATCGAGGTGATCTACCGCGAAGCACGGGCACAGGAAGCCGAAGGCCCCTTCCTCGCCGAAGAGCGTGACTTGATTAATTCGCTGGCCGATAGCCTCTCGTCCTATCTCAATCGCCGGCTTGCAGAACTGGCCCTTCGCGAAGCCCATGAGCGTTTGAAAGCCCTGTCCCAGCAACTCATGGAAGTTCAGGAAAACGAGCGCCGCCAAATCGCGACTGATCTGCACGATGAGATCGGCCAAGCTCTCACGGTCGTGAAAATGAACCTCCAGACCATGCAACGCCTGAGCGACACGTCAGCCATTGCGATCCCGCTGAAGGACAGCTCGAACGTCATCGATCAGACCCTCCAGCACATCCGCAATCTCTCGCTGGATTTACGTCCCTCGCTGCTCGATGACCTCGGACTTGTCCCGGCCGTCCGCTGGTACTTGGGTCGTCAGGCCGAGCGGACCGGTTGGAACATCGACGTGCAAGTTGACGAATCTCTTCCCCCGCTCCCGCAAAGCGTTGCGATCGCCTGCTTCCGCGTTATTCAGGAAGCCGTCACGAACATCATGCGCCACTCGAAGGCAACCCGTGTCAGCGTGTCGTTGCAGCGGGACGAGGGCGATTTACTCTTAGTCGTGCGTGACAACGGAGTAGGATTCGACGTCCAGAAAGCGCTCGACAAGGCGGCAAGAGGGCAGAGCATGGGTTTGCTCGGAATGCAGGAACGCATTCGGTTCTTGAACGGTTCCATCTCCATCGAGTCGGCCTCCGGCCACGGGACCGAAATCCGGGTACGCATTCCCTCATCCTGTTTTTCACCTCCCGTTCGGGCCGAGGTCTCGAACTAATTATGGGCACCATTCGCATTCTCCTGGCGGATGACCATCGACTTGTGAGGGCCGGCCTTCGTGCCCTCTTGCAAAGCCTCGAGGGGGTCCAGGTTGTCGCGGAGGCGGGAAACGGTTATGACGCTCTCCAGCTCGCTCAGCAACATCAGCCTGACATCGTGCTCATGGATATTGGCATGGAGGGACTCAACGGCTTGGAGGCGGCCGCCAGAATGGCCAAATTCACTCCTGCGCCACGGGTCATTATCCTTTCGATGCATGCCAATGAAGAATACGTCCGGCGGTCCCTGCAAGCCGGAGCGGTAGGCTATCTTCTCAAAGGTGCGGAGCCAGCCGAGTTGGAGTTCGCCCTTCAAGCAGTCATGCGCGGAGAGACCTACCTTACCCCGGCAGTGTCAAAGCAGGTGGTGCAAGACTACCTCCAGGGAGGCGGGGTCAAGGCTGATCCCCTCCAGGACCTCACACCGCGCCAGCGTGAAGTCCTGCAACTCATTGCCGAGGGCAACTCGACCAAAGAGATCGCATTACGACTGAATCTCAGCATCAAAACCATAGAGACTCACCGCGGCGAATTGATGAACCGCTTGGGCATCCACGATGTGGCAGGTTTGGTTCGGTACGCCATACGGACGGGCCTGGTCACGCCTGATACTTAGCCCCCTCCTAAGCCCCTGACTTTTCTACATTTTCAATGTTTTCCGGAAACATTCCCCTTGATCTCAGGGGATTCCCGGCACCTTCTCATGTTTTCCCCGATACCATCCGACCGGATCAGCTCGCATAATGGTTCACAGGATGGAAGGGTTACCAAAGAAACATAGAACCATTCGACCCGGGAACGTGTAGAAAAACGGAGGCATATCATGACTGGAACGACTGGCACTCACGGAACGAAGCCCCACTTCTGGGTCATATCAACGGTTTTGTCGCTCACCATCATGGGGAGCGTAGGCTGCTCGATTGCAAACGATCAGATCCTCCCCGCGACGCTCGAACATCGCATCTCGACTTCAAACGGCACGGCTGATGATCATATTGCCGCGGCGCTGTTGTACCAGCAACAGGCGCAACGGGAAAAATCCGAAGCGGCCAAGTATGAGCAGACCGCTGCTTCGATCAAGCCGATTGAAGATCCCAAAGGGTTCCGTCGTAGCGCCCTCACGACGGCGGCGCAGGAGCACCGAAAGACGGCAGGCGAGATGCAGGAGCTCTATGCGGCGCACGAAGCCAAGGCTCAAACCATGATGGGCAAGCAGCAATCGCAGTAACGGTACCGGCACAGGGCCACAACAATCCGCTCGGACGGCCGGATCATCTGTCCCATCGCCTTACTCATCGGGCAGATGATCCGGTTCTCTTTTTCTCGTACCTTTCTAACGTCAAATACCGATCGTGGCATGCGGCGGGATAGGCTCTTCGCTCATTTTTCTTTGCCTGCGTGCATCGCTTTTTCCAGCAACAGCTCCGCCTCGAGCCGATGGACTTTCGCACGATAGCGAGACTCGGTCGCCATGGTGCTGTGCGATTCTGCCGCCATTCTTAGCCCGTCACGCCGGAACCCTTTCGTGTCCATGAGCTGCGTCATGGCAGCCGCCTTTTGTTCATAAAGCTTCGCCTGGGCCTCGTGTTGCTCCGCATCCTTGTCATACTGTTTCGCGACATCGAGATGTTCCTCCGCCGCTTCCTTCATCACGTCTCCCCCGGCCAGCGCTTCGTGGGGTCCGCTGGAGCCGGATAACCCCGGCTGATTCCACAGCGATGGCAGGCCGATTGCGACAAGAGCAAGCGCCCCTAGGAGACCGGCGATCATTCGCATTCGTACCTTCATCGATTAATTCCTCCTTGTTCATTGGGAAAGAATTGCGGTCTTGCCCCACCCCGGATCATCCGATCGGACAGGGCAATCTCCTGACATCAGAGCGGTTTACCCACCCGGCCAGTCCCTCTGTCGTCATCACACGAAAATAGGCAGCATCGACCGATTCATCCACGGCCACCAGAGAGCCCTGCTCGAGAACTTGGATGACTATCCCTCTTCCATGCTGTGTTCTGACGGCGGCCGCCTCGTGCCGTGGAGCAAGACAGACCAAAGGAGACGTTGCTACGCCGTCCTGGTCCGACCGACGTCCGACAGTGCTTCCGCCGGACATCTCAGGCAGTGGAACAGTCGATGGAACCCGGTTTCCGATCGAAGGCGAAGGGGCTATGGACGCCTCGTCATCAGCCTTCCAATCAGATGGAAATGATTCGGTCATCAGAGAATGTGTCACCTCTCGTGCCACTTTGATGTGCGCAACAAATGCCTGGGCAACACGAGGCAGGAGACTCGGAAGGGGCTTCAACCCGGTTTCTGCCAGGCCGGTTAGGCTGTCGCTGCTTTTCGAGACCAATCGACTGTCAATAAGGTGGACTCGATAGGCTCCGGCATAGAGCTGAATGCAGGCGGTATACCTACGGATGCCTTGAGATTCGGAGTGATCCGCTACCCACGCGTGCATGATTGCCAGGCTTCCCGGACATCCGACTTCACGGATCGTAACCAGGCCCAGACGTTCGAGATGGACTCGCCGATCTTCCACGGTAAAATGGGTAGGCCTTGCCGGCAGAGGGGAGAGCACGCTCCCCTCGATGATCCGGGGCGTCGTCGCAAGGGTTTGAACAAAGGCCAGTTCGACCGCTCGAATTACCGTATTGAAGTCGAGCCTGTCCGGAAGGTCGTACGATCGGAACTCGACCGCTGATCTTTCCGTCACGGGGATAACGGCACACCCGCTGGCCAGCAAGGCAGAGAGGATTAGGGCCAGTGAGAACCAATGGGCAGGGACTGTACGAGTAATCATTGTAGGCCTCTCTCGTGAATCACGACTCCGTGTGCATCACGCCAAAAAAAAACGTCCTCTGGCCGAAGGCCGGAGGACGTCATTGTCCATGCCGTAATTACTGTGAGCCGGCGGGAAACGCCTTTGTTTCCCTCCCCAATAGTATCTTTCTAACATGTTCCTGGAAAATCTGTCAACCCCTTGCGCTTCCCTTCTCAGCAGCGTTCTTGATTCTTTGCGGTCCTCTTCAAGGCTCAAACAGGATCGTCTTCCACACCGCTCCAGGGAAAGTCCTCTTACTCTTGCCTGACGATGACCCGGCAGCTGTGCTACATTACTTGCTCATCCATTATGTTTCTCCTGAAACACCATTGGAGAATAAGAGAGTTTCATGGCCTGTGGCTTCCACTGGCCGTGTTTTGTTTCATCGGGGCCGCTTGCAGCACGGAACCTCAGGCTGCCAAGGTTGTCTTTGAAGATCCACGCGGAACCGTCTTTCTTCAGCAGATCTCCGACCGTTCCTTCACCGCCACTCACCCCATAAGCCTGGATCCTGCCCTCATTGCCCGCGTGCTAAGCGGTGTCCTAGTCCAGGAGCGCCAGCGGGCCCTTCAGACGATTGTGGCAGGATCATCTGCCCCGACCCCCGTCTTTTCCGCGGAAGAAATCCAGTTCCTGGCCCCATTGTTTGCAAATGCTCTGGCGGCTGCTGCAATCGACCAGGTGGTGGGATTTGTGCTCAAGAGTCAGCGCCCTGGCGCCTCATCGCTGGAATATTCCTCGACCGAGGCCACCGCCGGTTCTCTGTATGTGTACGGAGCATCACTGGGTTTCTCCCTCTCTCAATATCGATACGCATCGACCAGGACCGACGCTGAAAACATCGCCCGCCGGCGCCTGCCCGATTCCTCAGGCCTATCCAACCGTGTGCTCCTCTTTAGTCCAACCCAGGCGCAACGTTCCGACAACGTTCTTCGGCCGCCCACGGGAGTGGCCGACGATAAATTTCTTGCCGTCAACTACCGGCTGCTGCAGCAGTTGCCCCGGTCAACGCCGCAGCCTGAACAGGCTGCGGCTCACCCGGAAGGCATAGCCGAGCCGGCTCGACAGGGTGACGCTGTCATTCCGCCATCCGGCGTTCAATCGAACAACACAAGAACCCTGGAGCAGAGGGATGAAGAGATTCAGACGCTCAAGGATTTGGTTATCAAAAAGGATTTAGAATTGGAAAGCATCCGGAAGGAACTGCAATCTCTCCGCAAACAACTCGACGACAGAACCACCAGGCAGGACAGCCAGAAGCGGAAATAACCGACCACCTTCCAAGCTGCAGGACACAGCACAGTAGGCCTCACCCCCCGTGAGCAGAACCCTGGCGGCTGCAGAGAAGCCTAGCAGTTGCGATACCCGTTGGTGATCGGCATCCGTCGATCCTTGCCAAAGGCGCGATGGGTGATCTTGATGCCGATCGGCGCCTGCCGGCGCTTGTATTCGCTACGATCGACCATCCCCATCACCCTGGCCACGACGGCACGCTCGAAGCCCATCGCGACGATCTCGTCGAGCGAGCGATCCTCTTCGACGTAGGCTTTCAGAATGGGATCCAGCAGCGGATAGGGCGGCAGGCTGTCTTCGTCTTTTTGGTCCGGTCGCAGCTCGGCCGTCGGGGCCCGCTCGATCGTGCGCTTGGGGATCACCGTATTCGCTCCGAGCCGGTTCCGCAGCGCCGCCAGGTCATACACCATCGTTTTCGGTACATCCTTGATCACCGCGAAGCCACCGGCCATATCACCGTACAGGGTCGCGTAACCGACGCTCATTTCGCTCTTGTTGCCTGTCGTCAACACAAGGTGGCCGAACTTGTTCGAAAACGCCATCAGGATGTTGCCGCGGATACGGGCCTGAAGATTCTCCTCCGTCGTATCAACCGGCCTCCCCTCGAACGCGGAAGCGAGCGATCGCCGGTACGAATCAAATGTGGGCGTGATGGCGATGGTCTGATAGTCTATGCCGAGACGCCGCGACAAGTCTGCAACATCCTCTCCGCTTTCCTGAGAGGTATAGGGCGACGGCATGAAGATGCCCAGAACATTGGCGGCTCCGAGCGCATCAACCGCGATGGCGGCCGTCAAGGCGGAGTCCACACCTCCGCTCAACCCGATCACCACTTTCTTGAACCCGTTTTTCCGGACGTAGTCCTGCACACCGAGGACCAGCGCGCGATAGACTTCATCCAGTTCACTCAGCGGCGTTTCCAACGAAGGTACGGCTTTGGTGCCTTTCGCCGCACGGGCCGGCAACGAGACCGCCGTACGCTCGACCGACGCCGCCAGTTTGGCGGTGAGACCCTTGCGCCGCCCCTGCGCCATTCGCCCGCGCACCACCGCATCCACAGCCAAATCCGCCACGATCAGGTCTTCTTCGAACGCCTTCCCGCGGGCGATCACGTCACCGGACTGATCGAGAATCAGGCTGTTTCCGTCGAAGATCAGGTCGTCCTGTCCCCCGACTGTATTCGTATAGGTCACGATGACGCCGTTCTCTCTCGCTCTGGTGGCCAACATATGCTCGCGGGATCGGCTCTTCCCGATGTGGAACGGCGAAGCATTGATGTTCACGATCACTTCCGCTCCGGCCGCAGCTTGGAGGCACGTCGGCCCGTCCGGCACCCAGATGTCCTCACAGATATTCACCGCTATGGTGACGCCGCGCAGCGTCACCAGTGAGACCGTACGGCCGGGATGAAAATACCGGTTCTCATCGAAGACCCCGTAATTCGGCAGGAGCCACTTGCGATAGGTCGCGGCCACGCGACGTTGGGTCACAATCGCCGCGGCATTCGATAATTCGTGCTGGCCGGCGGCGACCACGCTCGAGAGCGGCGCTTTGGCATGGCCGTGAGCGCCCTGCCCGACATGGCCGACCACCGCCACGATGTCTTTGCAGTCCTTGGCGATGTCGTCGAGCGCACGACGGTTATCCTCGACGAAGCGGGGTTTGAGCAGCAGGTCCTCGGGGGGATATCCGGTCACCGCGAGTTCCGGGAATGCGACGACGTCTGCTTTGGCCTTGCGAGCCTCCTTGATCCAGGCTTTAATCATTCGCACATTGCCCGTGATATCCCCGACGGTCGGGTTGATCTGGGCCATCGCAATTCGGAGGGTCCGCATCGGCGTTTTTTCCCGAGGTTCCTACAAAAAAAATCCTCCGGACGTTCCCACCAGGGGCGGGACGCCGGAGGACATCGTTATCCTACCAGTTTCGACTCACGACGGAAACTCCTTTGTCCCCAAGATCTGTGGGGGACTTATAGCAATCAGCCTTCTTCTCTGTCAACGGATTCGGGGCGCCGCGCTCGTATCGACGCAATGCGACGGGCGGAAGCTGCCACAAGTCTTCGCGAACCATCTTCCAGACGGCTTCCAGCGCAACGGTCAGACCCGTGGCATTGCGCGAAAGGATCTTGATAGCCGCCACGCCCGGCATCACGTCTCTCACCTTGAGAAGCGTGGCCCCGTAAGTCATGCGGTCGGATACCGAACGGCCGTCGCGAATGCCTTCCAGGATCGCCGCCATGATGTTGGCGACCGCCTCGGGATCGTTCAGCTTCAATCCGCGCGCTTTTCTTTCGCCAGATTCGCCGCCACATAGATGAGGAGTTTTTCTTGTTCCCGCGGTGTCAGGTGCATACAGGGCTCTCTTTCTTTACTTCCCTCCCCCGAGGCCGGCAGGAACTGATCAGCTAGGAGGCACGAGTGGTCTCGATTGCGCGCGGCAAAATGAAACCCTTGCTCGACCAGCAGAATAGCGAATCGCCTGGAATAATTGAAGTCGATAATCTCGGCATCGATGTGATCCTCGATGGAGGGCTGAATGCTTTCGGTCGGTTCACCCGGCAGGAGCAAATTTGAATTCGAGAGTATGGCACGCCCGATCGCACGCTGCTGATGTCCCCTCTTTCATACCTGTGCTAGACTGGACGAATCCCGCCATGAAAAACGAGGATATGTCTGTACGCTGTGGGCTTTTTGCCTGCCTGCTCATAGGATTGATCCTGGCTGCCTCCGCCTGCTCGACCGGGCCGGAACAGAATCTAACGCTGCACGAATCGCCCAAAGGCGCCGTATACTTGGAGCGAGTCTCAGATCGCGCGTTTCAGGCGGCACACCCCCTCAAAATCAGTCAGACGACGATCGCCCTTGTGCTCCGCGGAGTGCTGGTCCGAACCGATCAAGGATTTCTGCAAGACCTGAAGGCAGAGAAGTCGAACCCGCTGCGGGCATTTAGCGATGACGACGTCGCCTACCTCGCGCCACTGATCTCAGAAGGATTTTCGCGCGCTGCACCAGGCCAGCAAATCGGATTCCGGGTCTTGCAGACCGGCACTCCCGGCTATCCCCAATCCCCCGGCGCAGGCGTGGGATCGTCCGGGCCTCAGTCGAGCCTTGCGTCATCTGAGTCGACGAGCGGTGTCGTCTATGCCTACGGGCGGTCTCTCTACCTTACATTGACCCGATACCGGCATCGCCCCGAAACGGCCACGACCATCAATATGGCGAACCGCAGAATCCTGGACAACATCGGACTCGCCAACCCCATAGTCATGTTTACGCCGGAATCTGCCAGACGGGCCGACCACTATCGCCCTGCCGATTCCACCCCGTCCACGCTGGTCATTGATTATGAACTGCTGGCCAGTCTGCCAGCCGAATCCGGGCTGTCCCTACCAGTCCAGGCAGCCCCCGCGCCTACTGGTCCGCAACCCAACTCTCTGGTAAAAGGTGAAGCAGCACAGAAGGATTCCGAGATCGAGGCCTTGCGGAAGGAACTTCAGGAGATCAAGCGGCAGTTGGCAGAACAGGAAGCCGAACGCATTCGCTCACGACCCAAGGAACCGGCCAGCCAGAAATAACTCACTCTATGCTCGTTGCTTTTCCGCCCGCTCTTCGAGCTCCCCGGCCAGCAGCACCGCTTCTGCAATCTCGCGCATGGATTTTCGCAGGTCCATGCTCTGCCGCTGAATGAGCTTGAAGGCCTCTTCTTCGGTCAGCTTTTTCGACCGCATCAGATACCCCTTGGCCCGCTCCAGGAGCTTCCGAACCGCCAGGGCTTCCTGCATCTCAAAGGACTTCTCAAGCAACGTCGTATGCTCAATGGCGATGGCCGCCTGATTGGCGATCGCCTGCAACAGCCTGACCTCCTCCGCCGTAAATACATGCGGCAACGACGTATAGCTATTGATTACGCCTACGGCCTTTTCACGCACCATCATCGGGACTGATAGCAAGGAACAGAGCCCTTCCTTCTTGGCCATGTCGGGATACATGTAGTCGGGATCTTTAACCACGTCGGCGACGATGATCGGTCGCCGCTCCTGAACGGCGCGGCCGCTGATGCTCTGTCCGACCTTGAGATTCGGTTTCCGTCGATAGAGCTCGCTCAGACTTTGGGTCGCTTCAATCCTCAAATCGCCTGTGGATTCATCCAGCAGCATGATGGAACAAATCTTGGAGTTCATCATCTGCGCGGTCATGGTCACCAGCAGCTGGAGCACGTCTTCGATCAGACGATTGGAGGCGACGGTCTCCGACACCTGGGACAACGTTTCAACCTGCAAAGCCTTGCGCCGCATTTGCTCGTAGAGTCGCGCATTCTCAATTGCTCCGCCGACCTGGTTGGCAATGGTCGACAGCAGTGCCAATTCATCGGCGCGGTAGCGTTTCGGTCGTTTATGTTGCACGTTGATGACGCCCACCACTTCCTTCTTCGCCATGATCGGCACCGACACGAAGGCTTGATGCCGGTCTTCAGGCAGATTGTGAAAGAACTTGAACCGTGAATCGTCGCTGGCATTACTGGGAATCACTACGCGGGTACGCTCTCTCGCGACCCATCCGGTAATCCCTTCTCCCATGCCGATCGTGATCCGCCCGATTAACTTTGGATGAGGGTTTTTTGACGCGCGAAGGATCAATTCGTCACGGTCATCCGACAAAAGATAGAGGAGACAAGCATCGGCTTTCGTCACCTCGACAACGACTTCGACGATATGCTTGAGCACGGCTTCGAGATCAAGCGTGTTGCTGATCGAATCAGTAATCCGATGTAACACATCGACCTCGCGCGCTTTTTCACGCAAGGCCTGCTCAAGCTGAGCTATTGATGGTGCGCGCTTTGTCGCCATCTAGTCACCTACTTGCGTACTCCGGTCGTTCGGTCGGATCGGCGGATCCGGCTTCCGGACCGGTTCGAAATCCGCGGGTCATGCTTCTGGCGGCTCCGGTACCAATTGGCGCAAGCCTGCTTGTCGAGTGGACGAATTACCACCTCGCCGATGGACACCGGCCACACTCCGACTACCTGCCCCCCAATGACCTTCTTATCATGTTGCATGGCGCCCCACAGAGAAGCAAATGACGCCTTCGGCATTTCGCCTGATAACCCTGCACGCTGAACCAGCCGCCTGATCCGGGTAACCACCTCGCGGGCACAAAGGCCTAAATAGGCGGCCAGTTCCGCCTCTTGGACCAAACCAATTCCTACGGCTTCTCCGTGGATAAGTCCGCGGTAGCTTCCCAGCGACTCCAGCGCATGCCCAATCGTATGTCCATAATTCAAAATCCGCCGACGGTCTGACTCTCGCTCGTCTCCGGCCACAACGTGCGCCTTTATCTGGCAAGATCGCGTGATCGCCTGCATCACCTCAAGCTTGTTAAGTTTGAGCAGTGCCGGCATCGCCTCTTCAAGAAACCCAAAAAAACCCGCATCCACGATGACGCCGTATTTGATGACTTCGGCCAGGCCGGCCACCAACTCACGGCGCGGCAACGTCCGAAGAGTGTCGGGATCAATAAACACCGCGCGCGGTTGGTGAAATGCCCCGATCAGATTTTTCCCCAGGCGATGATCGACACCGGTCTTTCCTCCGACACTCGAATCCACCTGTGCGACCAACGTGGTAGGAACCTGGACAAAAGGAATTCCGCGCTGATAAATGGCGGCGGCAAACCCTGTGAGGTCACCGATAACGCCACCGCCCAGCGCAAGAAGCATCGAACTGCGCTCAAATTTATGCCCGGCCAGCACGTCGAGAATCCGTGCAGTCGTGGCGAGCGTCTTCGATCGCTCGCCTGGCGGCAATACAATGGATACCGGCTCAAGCCCGGCCTGCTTCAGGGAACGAACCGTTCGCTGAAGATAGTGCCGCGCGACATGGCGATCCGTGACTATGCCGATTTTCTCCGTCTTCGCAAGGTCCCGGAGACAATCACCAAGGACCGTACTGATGCCTGGATCGACAGCGATGTCATAGCTCCGCTCCCCCAAGTTTACGGGAATGGTCTGCACATTCGCTCTAGCCATGATTGAGTTTCGCACCGGGCAGCCTAAGCAATTCCCCTAACATCTGCCCAGTAGAGCTGGAGCAGGGAAAACGAACGCGTGTGTCGTGGTCAGAGATGTAATAACAGGATAAGTGGAACGGATGTTACCATAACCTACTGAAAGATAAAATGGTTTCGATAGCGAGCAAGAATCGGCTCCTTTCATCCGCGTGCGGAGAGTTGCGTCGAGACCTTCTGCCTCTTTTCACTATTTGCGCTCCAAGAAGTTTTACACGAGGCAAAACCGGACCACCATAAGGTCATTCGGATATCTGGAGAATTCTCTTGCCGGGGAGAGTCTTGTGCTGAAGGCGACGGGATCTGTGGAAAAGCGTGAACACACTGCCAGTCCCTTGCAAACTTACTGCAACAACAAGGAACTGGCAGGCCCTGAATTATGCTTTCACGATCGAAGGGGTCAGGAAAATCAGCAACTCTTGCTTTGACACGCTTTCAGATTTGTTTTTAAATAACCACCCGAGAACCGGGATCCGCGACAGATACGGCACTCCTTGCACGTTATTGTTCTGGGTATCGATAAACACACCACCAATCACCATGGTCTCCCCATCTCGCACGATAACCTGCGTATTGGCTTCGCGCCGATCAATGCTAGGACCGGCAGGGTTGCTCCTGGCCCCGACGGCGTTTCTTGTAGCACGGACCTTCATCATGATCCGCTTCCCAACCTCTTTGGGATCGCGTGACGTGATCTGAGGCGTGACGTTCAACTCCAAATTGGCATCCACGAAAGTCGTCTGGGTTCCTTGCAGCGACGTGGTCTGAAATGGGATCGATTCACCCTGTGAAATTTTTGCTTCTCTCTTATCCAACGTTGTAACCTTTGGGGCGGCAATGACCTTCGCGAGACCCAACAACTCTCCGGCGGAAAGCCGCATGTCCAGCGCGAACCCGTCCGCAAGTTTTCCAAACGTGTACCCGATACCAGGAACAGCCGGGAGACCTGCAACTTGGGCAGGCAGGTTTACAAGAAAATCTCTTGGAATGGTTGTTCCTCCCGTTCCCGCCACTGGTGCAAACGGTCCAGTAAGGTTTCCCACCCCAGAAAAAGTGTTCGATCCAAAGTCGGTGTTCTTAATGCCCCACTGAACTCCCAATCCCCGGGCGTAAACAGTATCAGCCTGCACAATCCGAGCCTCGATCTGAACCTGCGGAACTTCCAGATCCAAA
>DATGEA010000332.1:0-6785 GCA_035310605.1 Nitrospira sp.
CAGACGCGCCATCCAACCTTGCCGTCATTGGACGCTATGTGTTGCCGCCTGAGATCTTCCCCATCCTGAGAAAGACCAGGCCGGGCAAGAATGGAGAAATCCAATTGACGGATGCCTTGAAGGAGCTGGCTAAAACCGTCCCGATGTATGCGTTGGAAGTGCAAGGGAACCGCTACGACGCGGGTGACAAGTTGGGATTCTTAATTGCGACCGTCGAATTTGCCTTGAAGAATCCTGCTCTTGGAGCGGATTTCGCCGACTACCTTCGGAGTCGTACCGAATCATCCGGCGAGCAACGCCGCACGGGCAAATCCTAGCCATCGCATCAGACACCTTTCGCTGAACACACACTCGTACCGCACTGAGATCGTGAGACAAGCTTGATGAGCGATTCGATCGAACAAGACCTGACGCCTCCCCAGAACGTCGAAATCCCCGACCAGCTTCCGCTGCTTCCGGTCCGCGACATCGTCGTGTTTCCGTATATGGTTCTTCCTTTGTTTGTCGGACGCGAGATGTCGATCAAGGCGATCGAAGCCGCCTTGGCGGGCAATCGCATGATCTTTCTGGCGACCCAAAAGGCCTTGGATGTTGAGAATCCGTCTCCGGAAGACATCCATACGATCGGCACGGTCGGGATCATCATGCGGATGTTGAAGCTCCCGGACGAGCGGATCAAGATCCTCGTGCAAGGTCTCTCGAAAGCCAAGATCTCCGGCTACGTCCAGACCGACCCCTACTATTCCGTTCGAATCGACAAGATCGCCGAATCCAAAACCCCCGGCTCCGCACTCGAGAGCGAAGCCGTCATGCGGACGGTAAAAGAGCAGATCGAACGGATCGTCAGCCTGGGGAAAGTGCTGATCCCGGACGTGATGGTCGTTATCGAGAACCTGGAGGATCCCGGCCGCCTCGCCGACATGATCGCCTCCAATCTCGGTCTCAAGGTGGAAGTGACACAGGCGGTCCTGGAAATCACCGACCCGCTCAAGCGGCTTCGACAGATCAGCGAAATCCTGGCCAAGGAAATCGAAGTGCTGTCGATGCAGCAGAAGATTCAGGCCCAGGCGAAGGGCGAGATGGACAAGACCCAGCGCGAATATTTCCTGCGCGAACAACTCAAGGCGATCCAGAAAGAGTTGGGCGAGTTGGATGAGCGGGCTGAGGAAATCGCCGAGTTTCGCAAGCGCGTCAAAGATTCCAAGATGCCCGAGAAGGTCCTGAAGGAGACTGAGAAGCAACTGAAACGTCTTGAGAAAATGCATCCGGACACGGCCGAATCCGCAACCGTCCGCACCTACCTTGAGTGGATGGTAGAACTCCCCTGGTCCAAGAAATCAAAGGATAACCTGGACCTCAAGGCTGCGGCCAAGGTGCTTAACGAAGACCACTACGATCTCGAAAAGGTCAAAGAACGGATCCTGGAATATTTGGCGGTCAGGAAACTCAAAGAGAAAATGAAGGGACCGATTCTGTGCTTCGTCGGTCCGCCTGGTGTCGGCAAGACCTCTCTGGGTAAATCCATCGCCCGCGCGCTCGGCCGTGAGTTCGTCCGCATTAGTCTGGGAGGAGTTCGTGACGAAGCCGAGATCCGCGGTCATCGACGAACCTATGTGGGAGCCCTTCCCGGCCGCATGATTCAAGGCATGAAACAGGCGGGCACCAGCAATCCGGTCTTCATGCTGGACGAAATCGACAAGGTCGGTATGGATTTTCGCGGCGACCCTTCCGCCGCCCTGCTCGAAGTTCTCGACCCGGAGCAGAACAGTACGTTCACGGACCACTATCTGGGCGTGCCCTTCGATCTGTCGGAGGTGATGTTTATCACCACTGCAAATTTGATCGATCCAATTCTCCCCGCCTTGCGCGACCGTATGGAGGTCATCGAGATTCCGGGCTACACGGAGGAGGAGAAACTCGGCATTGCGCAGCGCTATCTGATCCCGCGGCAACTTTCGGAACACGGCATCACCGAAAAACACGTCCGGATCGCCGAACCGGCGATCCGACAGATCATCGCCAATTACACGCGCGAAGCCGGCGTCAGAAACCTTGAGCGCGAAATCGCGAACGTCATGCGCAAAGTCGCAAAGAAGGTCGCGGAAGGGAAAGGCCTCGGATTCCCGGTCAACCCGGCGAACCTCCACAAATATTTGGGCGTTCCCAAATACGTCCCCGAGTCCGAATTGGAGAAGGACGAAATCGGCGTCGCAACGGGACTGGCCTGGACGGAATCAGGCGGCGACGTCCTCTACATCGAAGCGACCGTCATGAAGGGCAAGGGACAACTGACCTTGACCGGGCATCTTGGCGACGTCATGAAAGAATCGGCCCAAGCGGCATTGAGCTACGTCCGCTCACGAGAAAAGACACTCGGGATTAACCCCGACATGTTCACTAAGCAAGACCTCCACATTCACGTGCCGGCCGGAGCGATCCCCAAAGACGGACCGTCAGCGGGCATCACGATGGCCACGGCCATCGCCTCCGCATTGGCGCAGGTCCCTGTGCGCCGGGACCTGGCAATGACGGGCGAAATCACCCTGCGCGGACGTGTGCTCCCCATCGGAGGGCTGAAAGAAAAAATACTGGCGGCCAAACGCGCAAAGCTCACGACGGTGATCCTCCCCAAACGCAACAAGAAAGATCTGGACGAGATCCCGAAACACATCTTGAAGGGCATCCAACTCGTCTTCGCCGACACAATGGACGACGTGATGAGGGTCGCTCTCCGCAGGCCGCTAAAAACCAAACGCCCGACTGGTAAGCCGCAGGCCCCGCAACAGACCCAGAAGCCGGCGGCCCGGCCAGGCACATCGAGGCGTGCGGATCGAACCGTTCACGCCCGGGCGTCGCTGATGACACGAATGTCCCGACAACTGCACTAGCATGGCATCTCCGGCCCGGCCCAAGGCCTTCCCTGCAATTCACGAATTCGATCTCATCCGAGCCTTACACCGGCGCCATGGCGCCGGGGACCCGTCGATCCTGCGCGGCATCGGTGACGATGCCGCGGTGATTGCTCCCCCCAGAAACCTTCGGCAGCTTGTTACGACCGACCTCCTGGCGGAAGGCATTCATTTTGATCTTCGGACAGCCCAGTGTTCCGACGTCGGATTTCGCGCCGCAGCCGCGAACCTCAGCGACATCGCCGCCATGGGAGGCATCCCTCGATATATGCTGGTGGCCGTCGCGATTCCTCGCGCTGGGACCAGCAAACAGGTTCACCAGTTCTACAAGGGAATGATGGCCGCCTGCCGTCCCCATAAAGTTCGACTCATCGGTGGGGATACCTCCGCGTCAGCCGGGACATGGTTCATCAGCATCACGCTGATCGGATCCGTGCCGCCGCGCCGTGCACTCCTCAGGAGCGGCGCACGTGTCGGCGATGATCTATACGTCACCGGCACTCTCGGGGACTCACTGGCCGGGCTCGAACTACTCCGGCAATCTCGACACAAAAGCGGGAAGCACTCTCTCCTGCCGCGCCATCGGCAGTTCCTCATACGACGTCATCTGCACCCGACGGCTCGCGTGGCAGAAGGCCGCTGGCTCTCGGCACAAGGTTGGGCCACGTCGGCGATCGATGTGTCTGACGGGCTGTCGGGAGATCTTCGTCACATCTGTGAAGAGAGCCGTATTGGCGTCGAGATCAACTTGTCGGCGCTCCCCCTCTCTCCAGCCCTCCTCGCCTATGCAAATTCGACTGGACAGGCCCCTATCACGCTCGCGCTGGCCGGCGGTGAAGATTATGAACTCCTCTTCACGGTGCCCTCACGCCATCGTGTGCGCTTCGAACAGATGGCGACCGCACACCACGTTCACGTGACCAGAATCGGAGCGATCAAACCGGCACGTGCCGGCATTCACGGAATTTTTCCGAACGGTCAGCGGCGCTCCTTGCCCATCACCAGCTACGAACATTTTCGTTCGACCCGATGATGTGAAATACGACCAGCCATGGCCTCCTTTCAATCCCTGCTGAGACAGGTACTCCATCTTCACGAATCGCCTCGGCGAACGGCTCTCGCCTTTGCCATCGGAGCCGGAATCGCCTTCTGCCCGCTCTACGGGTTCCATATGGTCTTGGTCGGACTGTTCACCTGGCTGTTCGGTCTGAATTTTATCGCGCTCCTCGCCGGCGCAATGATCAACAATCCTTGGACTGTCGTTCCTATTCTGGGGGCCACCTATTGGACCGGCGCCGTACTGCTAGGCCGCTCAGACACGCCCTCCTTTGACTGGCACGACCTCGGCTTTCAAGCCATTTACGAACAGGTTCTGCCCTACGCCGTCCCCTTTGCGCTTGGAGGGACCGTCCTGAGCCTCATCGGCGCCGCAGTGTGTTATCCACTTGCCTTCTATTTCATCACCAAGCATCGTCGACTGGCGGCCGGTCGACATGACGAGCCATTGCCGCCCCCCGATCCGCTACGCTAAGATGACCCTGCGCCATGGCTCAGCAGGACACCGTTCGTCAATCCAGCGCGCCTTATGACGGCTCGGCTCTGATCGCCGATCCGATCCATAAGTACGTGTCCTTTACGGTTCCCTACAGCCACGCAGAACCCCAGGAACGAACGGAAAAGGACCTCATCGATTCGCCCTGGATGCAGCGGCTTCGCTACATCTACCAACTCCAGAGCGCCCGCTGGGTCTATCCCTCTGCGGAACACACCCGATTTGTCCACTCCATCGGCACGATGCATGTGGCTGGACGGTTCGCGCGGCACCTCTACCCCTTCCTCAAGAAAGCCGTAGCCGACGTTCCTTCATCCAATTACGTCGAGGAGTTTCTTCGGGTGACGGCGCTGGTCCATGACATCGGCCACGGACCTTTTTGCCATTTTTTCGACGACAACTACCTGCATGCACTGAATGCAAGCCATGAGAAACTCGGCCAGATCATCATCCGAGACCATTTGGGACCGGTCATCAGAAAAATTCGTCGCAGCCCCTCGGGCCCCTTCGCCAGGGGTGAAGAGCTGAACCCGGATCAGATTGCTCATGTGATCCTCAAGGAGAAGGGTAAAGACAACTCCCGGCTGCCCCGTTGGCTCAATCTGGTGCAGCCGGTCATTTCGGGCAGCTATACGGCGGATAACCTTGACTACGTGCTGCGCGATTCGTATATGTGCGGAGTCGCCGTCGGACCGGTCGACCTGACCCGATTGATCCATTACACGATCCTGACCGAGAAAGGGTTTACCATTCACAAGACCGGTCTGCCGGCCCTGCAGATGTTTCTGAATACACGCATGTACCTTTATTCCAACGTGTACTTTCACCGGACCACCAGAGCCATCGACATCCATCTGCGCGATATCTTCGGCGAAACCATGAAACTCCTGTTCCCCCATGATCCGCGCAAGAAGATGGAGGACTACCTGACGCTGACAGATTGGTCGCTCTTGGAGCAGGTGCGCGGGTGGAAGAAATCGCGTCATGCCGCCGAACGGCGGCTGAGCGACGAATGGGCCAGAATCCTCCGCCGCGACGTGAAATGGAAGATGGCCTACAGTACCGTGCTGAAAGAGAAGGGCCAGGAACGCGGGATGGATTTCCCCAGCCACCAGCACTTCGAAAAGCAGATACAAAAAGAACTCCCGTCGAATCTCCGGAAGATTGAATTTCGCGTTGACATGGCCCCGCTTGATCCCCGTCCCGACCCCAAGGATCAACGGGGCAATCCGCTTTATGTCTATGACCCGGGAACGAAAAACGTGTCGACCGAGCCGCTCGAAGAATTCCTCGACCTTCTGCCGACCAGGCTGGTTCAATTCCGCATCTATTCGCTGGACCACGAGCATGACGCAGCGCTGTCCCGTGCCGCCGCCACGGTGTTGAACAAGACGCCGTCCAGTATCGAGTCCAACTACTAGTCCGAAGGACCGCCGCTCGTCTTTAAATCCTCCCGATGCAGGGTATCGCAGATGAATGGGGAATACGGGGATGGGAGCCCTGACGCACCGAGACTCACCACTTGGCCGACGCGCCGGAGGGAAGCCTCACCGCACGCTGACTCGGACAAACAGTCTGAGCGCGACGATAACACCTATGGCGGACTGCTTCGTGAACAGCTAGGCCGTTACTTGCAGCGATTGACGCTTCCAGAGCAGTGACTTCTTTTCTTCCAATGCCTTACGTTGTTCCGTGGAGGGAGCATGCGGGTCGCATTGAGCTGCGGGGAATCGAGATTCACATCGTTCGATCGCATGACGCGCTTCTTCTTCACGACCGACCCGGAGTAAGAGCGCGATCAATCGAAGATAGGCCGGAACGACGAAAGGAAGATGTCGCGTCTCCTTGGCTTGGTCAATGACGTATCGATACGCTTCGATTGCGACATCCGCGTCGGATTTTTCGAAACAGATCGCCTCGAGCAAATGGACACTCACCCGATCTGTGTCGGCGCTCACGCTCTGTTTCCATTGCCCTTTCACCGTCGCATACAGCTCTGCGGGTGACAGCCGCAGAATGGTGTGCTTGGAGCTCCGTTGAAGCCTCGCCACAATTTCGCGCGCCTCCAACCACCCCCCGTATAATCCGACCAAGAATCCCTGGCAAGGAACCGCTCCCGTGCATTTTCCGTCAAGCGGAGAGAATCCTTTCTTCCCTACCCGTGACGACTGGAAGACACGGCCATGTGCGTTGGCACAAACATCGCAAGTCGGGCCTTCGGTACAAGTGACATAGATGTACATGCGCACGACAGACCGGTCAAACACATCAACGGCTTGAATCCTTCCTGACCGGACCTGCATCTGGTGGAAGAGCCACAACCC
>DATGEA010000333.1:0-1895 GCA_035310605.1 Nitrospira sp.
TGCAAATGGTTGTCACGCGCGCGCGCTTGTCAGGAATGCTCCATCGCGGTCATATCCTGAAGCGATCGAGGTCATTGTCGGCGATGTTCGTGACCCGAGATGTGCGCGAACGGCCACGGCGGGCTGTGACAGTGTTATTCATCTGGCAGGAAAGGCTCATGCCATTGATGATGACTGCGTGAACGAGGACGAATATCGATCCGTGAATGTCGATGGAACCAGACAATTACTGGAGGGGGCCGTGGCCGGCGGCGCTCGGAAGTTCGTCTATGTCAGCTCGGTAAAGGTGTTCGGCGAACAAACCGCCGGGTGCCTTGATGAGAAGGCGCCTGTTGCTCCCCAGACTCCATATGCGCGATCCAAGTGGGCAGCGGAACAGCTTGTCGCATCCTATGCGAAGAGAGAGGGGCTGGCCACCGTCTCGTTTCGCCTTCCCTTGGTCTATGGCCCGACGCACAAGGGGAATCTCTTCCGCATGGTGTCGGCGATTGATCGGGGATGGTTCCCTCCGCTTCCTCGCCTCCCTGCGGTGAGAAGCATGCTCCACGTCGCTAATTTCGTGTCGGCCGTTCGGGCCGCGTTGCATGCAAAGGCATTTCTCCAGCCAGTGTACGTGGTTGCTGACGCCAACCCCTACTCGGTCTCTGAGATCTATGATCGCTTGCGGGAGGGGTTGGACAAGGCGCCGCCTCGTATGCGAGTGCCGCTATGGATGCTGACCCTGGGCGCGCGCGCGGGGGATGTTCTGCAGGCGTTCCTGCGAAAGCCTCTGCCGCTCTCTTCTTCGACATTGGAAAAGATGATCGGTGAGGCGTGGTACAGTCCTGCCGCGCTCATCCGCGATCTGGGGTATCAGCCGCTTTTGGCATTCGAATCGGCTGTTCCGGAAATCATTGCACATTACCGGAGTTCTCTCTCGTGACGTGGATTGTGCTTGCGTGCGGCGTCGGGCTTCTCTCCTGGTGGCTCACCGATTGGCTGGCGGGCAAGGCTTCAACGTTCGGGCCGATCGATCGTCCGAACGAACGGTCACTCCATCGGTTGCCGACTCCCCGGACAGGCGGGGTCGCCATTGTTGTCAGCGCACTCCTCGGAGTCATCGCTTGGAGCATCATTGTACGCTGGACGGATGAAGAATCGGCGCTCGCGCTCAATCATTTCCCCGAAATGATCTGGATTCTGGGAGGAAGTCTTTTTCTGGCCGGAATTTCATTTTTGGATGACCGTGAAGAGCTCCCTGTGTGGATCCGGTTTGGCTGCCACGGCATCGCCGCGTGCGGAGTAATTTTCGGAGCGAAGGTGGCTGTGCATTCTTTGGCACTTCCGGGTATTGGGGCAATTGAACTCGGCTGGGCCGCTTTCCCGCTGACACTGGCGTTCCTGTTGTGGATGACCAACTTGTACAATTTTATGGACGGGATGGATGGATTTGCCGGAGGCATGACCGTTGTGGGGTTCGGTCTGATGGGGTATTTATTCTGGATTGGCGATCAACCAGTTGTGTCCGGGATCGCGATGTTCCAGGCCGCTGCCGCCGTAGGGTTCCTGTTGCATAATTTCCCCCCTGCGAGAATCTTCATGGGGGATGTGGGAAGCATTTCGACCGGTTTTCTGGCAGGGAGTCTTGCCGTGCTCGGGAGTCGCGAGAAGATCTTCGACTTGTGGGTGCCGTTGCTGGTCTTTTCCCCGTTTATTCTCGATGCGACCGTGACGTTGCTCCGGCGTTCATTGCGTCGCGAAAGGCTCTGGCGCGCGCACCGTGAACATTACTATCAACGGCTGGTCTTAAGCGGGTGGAGCCATCGACGGACGGTACTGGCGGAATATGCAGTGATGGGCGCATGCGGGTTGTTGGCCCTCTTGTATCATGCAGCGGCCGAACGGCAACGGTTGAT
>DATGEA010000334.1:0-7279 GCA_035310605.1 Nitrospira sp.
GAAGAAGATTCGTTCGAGGTCGTTCCAAAAGGCAAAAATCATGACGCCGACCAGTAAGACAAGCCCGACTTGCTGGGCCAATTCACGCTGCCGTTCACCCAACGGCTTGCGCAGAATGCCTTCGATCAGGAAGAAAAGCAAGTGCCCCCCGTCAAGGATGGGGATGGGCAGGAGGTTCAGAACGCCGAGATTGATACTGAGCAATGCAATCAGAAAGATTACGTTTGATGGTCCCTGCGCGGCGGCCTCGCCGGAAATCTTTGCGATGGTCAATGGTCCGCCAATGTTCTTGCTTGAAATGTCGCCCACGATCATCTTGTAGAGGCCGATGATGGTGAGCTCGGTCCATTTCCAGGTTGCCTCAAGGCCGTTGTACATTGCCGTGAAGGCATTGCTGGACTTCATCAGCGAACGATCGGGTCCGGCGATGCCGATTTTCCCGATCTGGACGGATTGTCCGTTAACGGTGGCGGTTTCAGCCGATGGTGTGACCGTCAGCGAGAGGCGGCGGCCTTCGCGCAGCACATCGACATGAAGGGTCTTCCCCGGACTTTCCTTGACCAGTCCCGTCATCTGGGTCCAGGTGTGGATGGGGTTTCCTTCTATGGAAAGCACCCGGTCTCCTTCTTTGAATCCGGCCGCCGCCGCCGGCTTCCCGGGCACAACTTCGTTCACGATCGGCGGGATTTCCTCGATCCCCAGGTAATAACCGGCGTCCTCGTCGTTTGAGGGCTGCCCCGGCGTCGGGATCGGAGTGATTGTGAGCGTTTCGGTGCGACCGTCCCGCAAGACCTCAAGCGTCAGCGGTGTTCCCTTGCTCTTGGCTGCGGCATCGAGGAGTTCGATGCGGGTGGCGATGTCCCGTCCGTTGATCTTCTTGATGTGATCCCCGACCATCAAGCCGGCCTTGGCGGCGGGAGAGTCGGCGGCAACGGCTTCGATATCAGGCGCGATGTCTTTGAATGAAGGAACGGGAAGTGTGTAGCCGGTCGACAGCCAGGCGGTGAAAATCAAATAAGCCAGAATGAAATTGAAGCCCGGCCCGGCTGCGACGATCAGCACCTTCCCCCAAAGGCCTTGGTGGATAAAGGAGCGTCGCCGGTCGTCGGCTGTGACGGCTTCGGTTTCCTCTTCGCCGAAGAGTTTGACATACCCGCCGAGTGGAATGGCGGAAAGCAGATATTCCGTCTCCCCCATCTGACGTCCGAAGATCTTCGGGCCGAATCCCAATGAAAACTTCAGCACCTTCACGCCGACCCATCGTGCGGCAAGGAAGTGGCCCAATTCGTGAAAGGCGACCAGAATGCCTAGTACGACGAGGAACCACCAGGCTTTCTGCATCAGCAGCCAGAGGCTGTCGGGAGACCAGGTAAATGCTGATAATGTCATATTCAATGTAAGCCCCAGTTCATCGTTCAAAATATCGCATTATCGCGCCAGCGCATGGACCAACGATTCAGCCTTGCTTCTGGCCCAGAGGTCCGCTTCCAGAGCAACTTCCACCGTCTCGACTTCCTGCGGCGTGTGTGCCTGCATGGTACTACGAATGATATCAGAAATATCGGTGAAACGGATGCCGTTGTGGAGAAAGGCTTCGACCGCGATCTCATTCGCCGCGTTCATGACTGCCGGCATCGTGCCGCCGATGCGGAGCGACTCATACCCGAGGCTCAAACAGGGGAACCGGTCGTGATCCGGGTTGCAGAACGTCAGCGTGCCGATCTTTGTCAGGTCCAGCGACGGCAGGTCGAGCGGAAGGCGCTCGGGGTATCGCATCGCATAGGAGATCGGCGTTCGCATGTCGGGTAATCCCAACTGGGCGATCACGGAGCGATCTTCATACTCGACCAGAGAGTGGATGATGCTTTCCCGATGGATCATCACGTCGATGCGCGATTCGGGGATGTCGAAGAGCCAGCGCGCTTCGACGACCTCGAGCCCTTTATTCATGAGTGTTGCGGAGTCGATCGTAATCTTCGCGCCCATCTTCCAGTTGGGATGCTGCAGCGCGCGTTCGGGGGTGACGTCCTGGAGCGCTTCTTTCGTCAACGTCCAGAGGGCGCCTCCGGATGCCGTGAGGATCAGGCGACGAACGTCCTTGATGCGGTGGCCCTCGAGCGATTGAAAGATCGCGCTGTGTTCGCTGTCGACGGGGAAAATTTTGACGCCGTGGCGGCAGGCCTCTTCCTGCATCAACTTACCGGCCATCACCATCGGTTCCTTGTTGGCCAGGGCGATATGTTTCTTGCTGCGGATCGCCGCCAGGGTTGGGACCAGACCGGCGCCGCCGACGATGGCGGATACGACCAGTTCAGCCTCTGACGCCGATGCGACCTGGACCAGGCCGTCCTGCCCGGCCAGGATCTCGACGGGAAGGTCGGGACAACGATCTCTGAGTCTGGCGGCGGCTGATTCGTTGGATAAAGCGACCACTCGGGGTTTGAAGCGGCGGATCTGCTCCTCCAGCATCTCGTCATTGTTGCCGGCGGTCAGTCCCACCACGCGAAACTCGGCAGGAAACCGGTCCACAATGTCCAGGGTGTTGGTTCCGATCGAGCCGGTCGATCCGAGGATGACGATCGCTTTCATAGAGGCTCCTTCACGCTGGTTCGCTGAAACGACTGATCACAGTCACATAGTAGTAGAAGGCAGGGGCGGTGAACAAGAGACTGTCGAGCCTATCGAGCATGCCTCCGTGTCCGGGCAGTACTCCGCCGGAATCTTTTGCGCCGACGCTCCGTTTGATCGCGGATTCTGCAAGATCTCCCCACAGGCCTGTGATGGTTAAGAGGACCGCGAGGATGACGCCATCGAGAACCGAGAGAGCCGGCAGGAACCACCAGCGGGCCGCAAAGGCGATGATCAACGCGCCGATGAGTCCGCCGGCCAAGCCCTCCACGGTTTTCTTCGGGCTGATCCCTGGAGCCAGAGCATGCTGTCCGCACACCGTTCCCATGTAGTAGGCGCCGGCGTCGCCGGCCCATGTGACCAGGAGCAGAAAGAATATCAGCCATTCGCCTTGAGGGAGCAGTCTCGTCATAACCAGATAACTCAGCGTCAGGCCGATGTACAGCATGCCGGTCAACGTGATGGCTCCGTTTTTCAGGGAATCAGCGAGGGACACCTTGCCCAGTAGCGGGAGCGACAGAATGGCCACGAGCGCGGCGAGCAGACCCGGGACCAGCATGGTCGGTTCATGCGGTCCGACGACCAGCAGGGTACAGCCCGAGAGGCCGATTCCAACCGCCAACGGTTGAGGCGGTGGCGGGAAGCAAAGGCGGTACAACTCATACAGGGCCAGGCATCCGGCAACGGCGACGAGAGCGGTAAAGGCGGACGGGGGGAGGAAGCGAACGGCGGCGTAGAGGAGAGGCGCCAGTATAAGCACGGTATAGATACGGCGGGAATCAAATCGGGCCGTGGTCTTACGGACAGTCTGGGCCGGTTCCGGATTCGTCGTGCCACACTCCAGCATGTCGGTGTTTCCTCTGCAGACTACGAAGAAAGGCTGCTGAAGACACGGCCGAAGCGTCGTTCCCGCCGCTGGAATTCGAGCAGGGCCAATAACAGCTCCCGACGCCTGAAGTCGGGCCACAGGGTTGGTGTGAAATACAGTTCGGTGTAAGCCAGTTGCCAGAGAAGAAAGTTGCTGATGCGCGTTTCGCCGCTCGTACGAATCAAGAGGTCAGGATCGGGCAGGTCATGGGTATAGAGGTATTGATGGACCAGCGCTTCGTCGATGTCTTCCGGTTGGAATTTTCCGTCCTGGGCTTCACGGACCAATCCGCGAATGGCGTCGACGATTTCCGAGCGCCCGCCATAGCTCAGTGCGACCGTCAAATGGAGCTTGTCGAGATGAGCCGTTTCCTGCTCTGCGGCCCGGACCCACTGAAGCGCCGACGTCGGCAGCGACTCCGTGCGTCCGATCGTCCGGAACCGGACGCCCTGTTCAATCAGTTTGTTGCGCTCGGTGGACAGGTAATGCTCCAGGAGTCCCATCAAGGCATTGATTTCCGTCGTCGGTCTGTTCCAGTTCTCCTGGGAAAACGCGTAAATCGTCAGGGCCTGAATCCCGAGTTCCAGGCACAGCGTGATCATCTCGCGGACGGATTTGATGCCCTCCCGGTGTCCGGCAATCCGGGGCAGACTGCGGGCTTCGGCCCAGCGACCGTTTCCATCCATAATCACGGCGAGGTGTTTGGGGAGGAGATCGGGGTCGAGTTTGGTGACCAGCTCTGTGTCCGACAGTTGATCGATGCTGGAGGAGGGTCTGGTATCCATGGGGCCTGGTTTGGTAATGATCCTTTCTATGAAGTACGTATGGGCAGGTGACGAAAGTCTACCGACCATAGGGGTGAAAGTCAAACGATATTTCGTAAATTCCCTGAAAAAGCGATGAGTTGGACGCGCTTCCATTGCGCCTGTCAAAACGAATCGGCTATACTCCGCCATCTTGCGGCCATTCACGATCTCTGAGGAGTGCATTACGATGGGACAGCTTATTCCTCTGGATTCATTCGGCGTCACCGAGCGCGAAGTCGTCGCAGCACTCGGGCGCGTGAAGGTCCGCGATGTGGACTATGCCGATCTGTACTTTGAATCGTGCATATCCGATTCCGTGTCGATGGAGGAGTCGCTCGTCAAGCGTGCTACGAAGAGTATTTCCCAGGGGGTGGGTGTCCGCGCCACAGCGGGAGAGAAAACCGGCTTTGCCTATTCGGACGAACTGACCAAGAAAGATCTCGAACTCGCCGCCGATACGGCGCGCTACATCGCCAACTCACCGGCCGGCTCTCAGGCCGTGCCTGTTCCGGTTCACCATCGACCGGCCCGTGACCTCTATCCGGTTGAACGGGCGCAAATCGAAGTCGCGACCGCGGATCGTGTGGCCCTGCTGAATCGGATCGATGTCGAAGCCCGTCGTTATGACCCGCGTATCAAGAATGTCATGGCTTCGTTCAATACGGAATTCAAGGTCGTGATGGTCGCGACCTCGGACGGCACCATGATCGGAGATGTGCAACCGCTGTCGCGGCTTCAAGTCAGCTGCATCGCCGAAGAGAACGGCAACCGCCAGGTCGGCTCGTTCGGCGGGGGCGGCCGTGTCGGGTTCGAGTTCTATCTCGAGCGGGACCGCTATCTGGACTATGCGAGAGAAGCTGCGCGTATCGCGATTCTCAATCTGTCCGCGGTGGAGGCTCCGGCCGGAGTCATGCCGGTCGTGCTGGGCGGAGGCTGGCCCGGCATTCTGTTGCACGAGGCGATCGGGCACGGGCTTGAAGCGGATTTCAACCGGAAGAAAACGTCGGCCTTTTCCAACCTGCTCGGGAAGCGGGTCGCGTCCGATGTATGCACGATCGTCGACGACGGGACGTTGCCCGGTCGCCGCGGCTCGCTCAACATGGATGATGAAGGGACGCCGACCGGCCGGACGACGCTGATCGAAAACGGGATACTTCGCGGCTATATCACCGATAAATTGAACGCGCGCCTGATGGGCATTCCGGTTACCGGCAACGGGCGGCGCGAGAGTTACCAGAGTATCGTGCTTCCACGGATGACAAACACGTTTATGCTTGCGGGGGAGTCGAATCCCGACGACATCATCAAGTCCGTCGATAGGGGGTTGTATGCGGTGTCGTTCGGCGGGGGACAGGTCGATATCACCAACGGAAAATTCGTGTTTTCCGCCAGTGAGGCCTATTTGATCGAGGGTGGCAAGGTCACGAAGCCGGTGAAGGGGGCGACGCTCATCGGCAGCGGTCCGGAGATTCTCACAAAGGTCTCGATGGTCGGGCATGATCTCAAGCTCGACGAAGGCATCGGCACCTGCGGAAAAGAAGGACAGTCTGTTCCCGTCGGCGTCGGGCTCCCGACGATCAGGATCGACGAAATTACCGTGGGTGGAACGCAACAGGGTTGAAGCGCATGCACCGTGAATGCTCAAGCGTCAATCGAACGTGGCACAGCACAGGATTCTTGCGAACGCGGTTCAACCTCCCGTTGGGCGAATGACAATTGACGTGAAGTGAGGGGATTGTGAGCCAGGGCCAAGCAATAGGCAGCTCAATCGTTGCGGCCAACGGCAGCTACGCCCAGCTGGCCACGGATCTCTTGGCTGCGGCCAAACGCAGCGGAGCGACCGAGGCCGATGTCGTCATTGCCGACGGGGAGAACCTCTCGGTGCAGGTGCGCTTGGGGGCCGTGGATCGTTTGACCAAAGCCAGAGAGAAGCGGTTGGGGCTCCGGGTCTTTGTCGGCAAACGCTCGGCCTGCACGTCGACGTCGGACTTTTCCGCCGGCTCCTTGCAGCAACTTGTGGCCCAGACCTGTGCCTTAGCCAAGGCGGTTGTCGAGGATCCGGTTTCCGGTTTGGCGGCGGCAGATCAGATGGCCAAGGAGCAGCCGGATCTCGATCTCTATGATGACACGAAGCTGGATACCGACAGGCAAATCGAACTGGCGAAGCGGGCCGAAGCGGCGGCGATGTCCGAGGATGAACGGATCACGAACTCGGAAGGTGCGGATTTTGATTCCTCATCCGGTCGTATCGTCCTCGGCAACAGTCACGGTTTCATCGGCGAGTACCGCAGTTCGAGTTTCTCCTTGGCCGTGTCGCCGATCGCGACGGATCCTCAGACCGGGGCTATGCAGCGGGATGGCTGGTATGCAATGCAGCGGAAATTCAGCAAGCTCGAGGAACCGGAGGCGGTCGGGATCGAAGCGGCCCGTCGAACGGTGAGGCGACTCGGGGCTAGAAAAGTGGGGACCAAGCGGGTCCCGATCGTGTTTGATCAGGAAATGGCCGGCAGCCTCCTCGGGAATCTGTGCAGCGCCCTCTCTGGCTACTCGCTATACAAAATGGCCTCTTTTCTTACCGGGCAACTGGGCAAGCCGCTCGCACCCGACTACATTACGGTCTACGACGACGGGCGGATGGTCGGCGGGCTCGGCTCACGGCCGTTCGATGGGGACGGGCTTCCCACCAGAAAGAACACCATCGTGGAGAACGGTGTCTTGAAGAGCTACCTGCTCGACACCTATTCGGGGAAAAAACTGGGGCTGCCGTCGACCGGGAACGCCTCGCGGAGTGTGGGAGAAAGTCCATCCGTCGGCCCGACCAATTTTTATCTGGTCCCGGGTACGAAGACGGTACAGGATATCATCGGGACGGTAAAGGACGGCCTGTATGTGACGGAGCTCATCGGGTTCGGCATTAATATGGTGACCGGAGATTATTCACGCGGCGCCGGGGGCTTCTGGATCGAAAACGGCGAAC
>DATGEA010000335.1:0-2515 GCA_035310605.1 Nitrospira sp.
GGGGAAATTCGGATGAATGACTGCCGCGGATGGGGGGGAATCTTACCGGGTTACCGGGTCCCCGGGTCCCAATGGGAACTGGATAGACCGGTCTAAAGCGACACGAAGCGGGAATGAGGATTAGGGGTAGAGCTTGTACAGCATCCGGGGGAACGGAATGGTCTCACGGACGTGTTCAAGCCCGCAGATCCAGGCCACGGCGCGCTCGATGCCCATGCCGAATCCCGCATGAGGCACCGAACCGTATTGCCGGAGATCGAGATACCACTTGAAGGCTTCTTCGGGAAGATGATGTTCCTGCAATCGCGCGCGCAACAATGCGAGATCGTGAATGCGCTGCCCGCCACCGATTATCTCACCGTACCCTTCCGGCGCCAACACATCCATACAGAGCGCGAGATCGGGCCTCGCTTGATCCGGCTGCATATAAAAAGCCTTGAGCGACGACGGATAGCGATGCACGATCACTGGGCGATCGAACTCCTGCGAAAGAATCGTTTCTTCATCCCCGCCGAAATCATCGCCGGACTTCGTGGCATTGCCCTTCTTCTGCAGAATCCCGATCGCCTCTTCGTAGGTAATTCGTGGAAACGGAGGAACTATGCGCTCAAGCTTGCCGGTGTCACGCTCCAACACCGCGAGTTCTTTTCGTCTCGTTTCAAGCACGCGCTGAACGATGACCGCCAAAAACTGCTCGGCCAGCTCCATCATGTCGGCCAATTGGGCGAACGCCACTTACGGCTCGACCATCCAGAATTCCATCAGATGGCGGCGGGTCTTGGATTTCTCCGCCCGAAACGTCGGGCCGAAACAATAGACCTTGCCGAAGGCTGCGGCCGTTGCCTCGCTATACAGCTGTCCGCTCTGCGTGAGGTAGGCCATCTCGTCGAAGTACTGCGTTTGAAACAGCGTCGTCGTGCCCTCGCAGGCGTTCGGCGTGAAGATCGGCGAATCTACGAGCACGAACCCCCGCTCATCGAAAAAATTGCGGCAGGCGCGAATAATTTCATGACGGATGCGGAGAATGGCATGCTGCCGGTGGGAACGCAGCCAGAGATGCCGGTGCTCCATGAGGAATCCTACGCCGTGTTCTTTGGGTTGAATCGGAAAGGGCGCCGCGATCTGAATCGTCTCGATGCGGCTCACGTCCAATTCATACCCTCCGGGCGCGCGATCGTCCTGTCGAAGCAGCCCGGACACGATCAGCGACGACTCCTGAGTCAGAGCGGCCGAGACCGCGAATTGCTCGTCGCCCACGGCCTTCTTGCTGACGACCGCCTGCATATCTCCCGTTCCGTCCCGGACGGTCAGAAAATGGAGCTTGCCGCTGTCACGGCGGCTTCGCAGCCATCCACGCAGCGTGACTTCCTGTCCCACATATTGAGCGGCGGCTTCGATCATTATCACGGGCATCGACATCATCCTCCTTCACGAACTGCCTGGCCCGCAGCCTAGCCGATTGCATGAGCCTGTTCAAGAATGCGAAGTTCGCTCGTTTCGTTGACAAGGTTCCGGCTCGGGTTGAGAATGGATTCATGCGGACATATACGCGACAGGCTCTTGGCATCCTCGCTTGTCTCCTGGCGGGAGCCGCTGCATTCGACGGCCCGACAGCAACCTCAGCGAATGCCGCCTCGCCCCTCTATTATTGTCCCGATCGAAAAGCCGATCAGCAATACTCCGCCACCGAAGGCCCCGGCTGTGTGCCGCTCGTCGAGAAGAAAGAGCCCGTGGCGGACGAGCGCATCGGGGAGAAGCCGCATCGCGACTTCAAGATGGAGAATCTTCAGAACGACGTGTCCGCATTCCTCGGCAAGTATCGTCAGTTTCTCGATTGCTGCAAGACCGATCTCAGTGAACTCCGGCAGGTTGAAGAACTTGGCGAGGAAGTCGGCGACCTGCTCGCGTTCGCACAAGCCAACCTTCCGAATTACTCGCTGGCCTCGAGGGGGATCATGTTGCGCGAAATGCTTACCCGGGTGGCCAAGGCGAGAGCCGACCTCAAGAAATTGCGGGCGCGGCTGGAGATAATCAACAACTCGTCCCAACGGCTCGATTCTCTCGGTTACGAAGAAGCAGGACGCGAGGCGCGCACGATCCAGGAGTTGGAAGAGTCGATCGAGCGGGACATCCGCGCACCAAAATCGCCGGGGAGTGCTAAGAGCGGCGTGGATATCGGTGTTGCTCCCGCCGCAGGCCCCGGCATCGGCCGGAGTCCGAAAACCGGTGCAGAGATCGGACGCGAGGGACGAACCGGCCCGGAGATCGGAGCCTCCTCCAAGAGCAGTCATGACATCGGCGGAAGCGGACCAACGGGATTCGGGATCGGGGCGACCGGCAGGGCCGGCCCATCGATTGGTGAATCGACGTTGAACAGTGAGAGCTCTTCAGCAGTCGACTCCTCACTCCAACGCTCGACAGTCAATTCAAGCATCTCCGACTCCACCGTCGGTTCAAGTCTCGGTTCGTCCGCCGTCGGCTCAAGCCTCCAAGACAGCTCCGTCGGTTCGTCCTT
>DATGEA010000336.1:0-3672 GCA_035310605.1 Nitrospira sp.
GCGATGGCAAAAAAACAAGATGCCGTCGTCGCCAAGTGTGCGGAGTACAACACCTGTGACCATGCATATTTTACACGTGCCCTCATAGGGTTATACGAAAACCGGGAGACGGCAGCGAAATATTTTGAAAAGGTGATTGCATTTGCTCCGAAGGGTCAATTGGCTGCATCGAGCAAACTCTGGGTTCAATTGCTTCAACAATACCCCGGCCCCGCTGAACGGTCCTGGTTCACCTCGGTCATGGCAGCACCGGCCATTTCTGACAGCCAGGTGGTACTGGGTCAGGCATCTGATCATCTGGTGCGGGACTTGCTTGATCGGGATGGGATGATCCAGTTGTTACGCAGCACAAAAGAGGCCGATGCCCAAGCAATCGATTCGCTCCAGCGAGACCTGGCCGACCGAGAGCGCAGGCTGGAAGCCTTGATCGGGAAAAAAGATCAGACCAAGGTTTCTGCCGACGCGGGGACGGTCCAGTCCCTGCAGAAGCAACTATCGGAGCGGGATAAGAAAATCGACGAGCTGTCCAGCCAGCTGGAAGCACTCAAGCGAATCGATCAAGAAATGCGTGAAAAGGTCCGTCCAATCCGTCCTCCGTCCACCATCATGCCGCCTCCGACACCCGAACCTGCGAATCCATAAGAAAAGGATCATCATGGAACTAGAGCACATTCTCGTAATCGACGATGAAGAAGGTCTGTTGCAACTGGTTAAGATGCGCCTGACCGCTATGGGCTTCACTGTCACCGCTTGCACCACCGGACGCGACGCCATCAACGCGGCCAAAACGAATCGATTCGATCTGGCCATTACAGACCTCCGTCTACGGGGAGAAGACGGCTTGGATGTGACCGAGGAGCTGCTCCGAATTCATCCGGGGCTTCCAGTCATCATCCTGACCGCCCACGGAAGCATTCCGAACGCGGTGGAAGCCGTGCAGCGCGGGGCCTTCGGCTACCTCACCAAACCCTTCGACGATAAGGAGCTGAAAACCAAGATCGAGGAGGGGCTCGCGCCTCAGCGGATGAGCCGCGAAATTCAACGCCTCAAGTCCCTCGTCAACGAACTGTACGGCATGGAGAACGTGGTCGCGCGAAGCCCTGCAATGCAACGGCTTCTGCAGCAGGTTATCCAGGTCGCGGATTCCGATGCGACCATGCTGTTGTTCGGCGAAACGGGAACGGGCAAGGAAGTCTTTGCCCGCGTAACTCACGCCAATAGCCGGCGGAGCAAGGGCCCGTTTGTGGCCCTGAATTGCGCCGCCATTCCGGAAACGCTGTTTGAGTCGGAACTCTTCGGCCACGTGCGCGGTGCCTTCACAAGCGCTCACGGCCCCAAGAAAGGACTCTTTCAGAGTGCCCACGGCGGCACATTATTCCTGGATGAAATCGGGGAAATGCCGCTGTCCATGCAGGTGAAACTGTTGCGCGCCGTTCAGGAGCGCGAAGTGCGTGAGGTCGGAGCTGAACACACGACGAAAGTCGATGTACGTATCATCGCCGCAACGAACAAGGATCTCGGCGAAGCTGTCAAGAACGGCAGCTTCCGCAACGATCTCTATTACCGCATTTCGGTTGTTCCGCTCTTTATTCCGCCGCTCCGAGATCGCCGCGATGATATCCCCATCCTGGCGCAGCACTTCTTGGCCAGCAGCGCCAAGCGCGCCAACAAGGAAGTGCGCGGATTCACGCCGGCAGCGCTCAATCGCCTCGTCACCAACATGTGGCCAGGAAACGTGCGGGAACTGGAGAACGCGATTGAGAAAGCTGTGGTCATGTCCCGGCAGGATATGATCACGCCGGATCTGCTCCCTTCGACCGGGAACATGCCGGATTCGCAGCTCAAGCCGCTGACCGAAGCGAAGGAGGAGTTCGAGAAAACCTATCTCAAGAACGTCCTGCAGCTGACCGGCGGCAACATTTCACGTGCCGCTCAATTCGCCGGCCGCTATCGTGCGGACTTCTACAAAATGCTGAAGAAGTACGGACTCCATCCTTCGATGACAAAGGGCAAACCGGAGCCTGAGATCGAAGAACTCGAAGAGGAAACTAGTCTCACCGAAGCGGAACGGTAGCACGTCTCTCCTGCATCGTCTTTGTAACATGAGCTTTGCCCCCGCAAAAGCTGACAGAATAGAAGGGGACCAACCCTTGCGATGCGTCTGATGGGATTCTTCACGAAGAAATGCCGGCGGCCAGGCTCAGTCACACAATATTAAATTAAGCCGCCGGCTCACCCCAAAGCGTTGAGAGAAGCTCCTTCGACAATCAGAAAATCTGGATGGGGCTATCCCGTCGCCGGCCATGGTTCAATTGGCTCATGGGCGTGGCAGGCAAATTCCTTTCGGCCTAATGGGCGGGTGCGGAGGGACGTCCTGCCGCCTGTGAGTTCGTGAGCATCTGCCGACAATGCTCCTCTGAATAGCTGGCGATCACCTCTTTGATCTTGGCGCGTATGACTTCGCGATCCTGGAATACCTCTTCGAGGTACTGAACTTTCTTCGACTCCGGAAAGTCCTTCACATAGCTGGCCCTCTGTTCAAGATAAACATCAGGCAAGGAGGAGATAGACGTAAAATGGACCGGAAGGGCGAGCGTTTGCTGCAGGGCTTTTGCCGTACTGATCTCGATGCCTCCGGTCGGAACCGGAATACCCAATACCATAAACTTTCCTTGTCCCGTGAATGTGCCTTGCAACGTTAAGGTAAAATCCTTAGTCATCACAGGGACGAGTGGGTTCGGTCTGCGGTAGAAGCACTGCGCTTGAAGGAGAGCATTCTTGAACTCCTTCTCTTGGGCTGCGTCCCCGCTCACAATGTCATGCAAGCTGACCCCCGAGGCGGCCCTCATATCCTCTTCCACTCCTCTGAGCGCCACATCGAGCCCCACAGGTCTAGCGATCTCGCCCCCTGTACACCCAGCCAACATTCCACTCAAAAGAACGATGGCGACCTGCCGCTGAATCGAATGTATGAAAAGGTTGGGACGTTGCATGAGAAAGCGAAAGTACGGTCGAACCGCGAAAGGCATGGAGCACCTCTCAGGAGATCGATTTTAGGAGGGGTTGGTATCCATGCGCAAGGGCGCGCGTGAAGCATGAGGGGATTTATCAGGGAAGTTGTTTGCTATGGAGCAGTTCATAATCCTCCCAGGGTGTTGTGCGTGCTCGATCAGGTCCCCGTTTTGTCATCAGTAAATTCTATCTTCGTGACCTTCACCTCGACTCTGCCGCTCCATTCAGACGGCGCATCATTAATAATTACTTCGAACCTGCGACTGTATCCTGGTTTGAGGGGGAGGTTGGAACTTACCATAGAAACATCCGATGCATGCACCGGATGATATGACTTCTCGAAAATTGGGCTTCCATGCTTGTCGAGACAATAAATCGTGAGCTCGACATCGGACAAGGCGCGATTACCTCCATTCTTGATTTCGCCCAAAACACCTTTACGACCAAGCGTCATGGGCTCGACGACGACTCCCATAACAATAATCTTGTTAAGGTATGCAGATTCAGCGGGGGGCTCTCCAGGCGTGTATACAGAAGGCGGGATCTCGATGGCCTGGGTATGAATTGATTCTGTTGTCTTGTCTGTGGTCAAGGAGGCAATGAGTCCACTGACGATGCCCCACGTGAGGGCACCGATGACCGTGAGGATAAGGATGGCAG
>DATGEA010000337.1:0-4755 GCA_035310605.1 Nitrospira sp.
GCATATGCAGTCCCCCCTCCCAATTGGGGTAAACACCTCAGTGTAAGTTGTTCGTCTTGATGGTGGAGGATCGGCCCCCCTCGTAAGGAGGGATTGTTTCGTTTGAATCGGGAGCGGAACATGAGCGGTTTGTGCCCGTGACCAAGGTGAGTGGGAACGAAGGCCAACGGACGGACTATTCATTGGGATTGACGGAACAGGAATATGGCATTCGAGACACCGGTCTCGCTGATGGTGATTCCGCTGCTTGCCGCCCTCACGATAGTAATAGGGGGCTGCTCCGATGGCGGATCGGACGGTGTGACGGCCACACAAACTCAGGAACCAGGTAACACACAGCCGCCGCCCCCCGGGGTCGCCGCAGTGACGGTGACGAGCGGCACTGTGTTTCCGTCGAGCCCTGTGCGAATCAGCTTCACTGCCTTCAACTTCACAATCGGACTGCCCGGATCGCCGCACATGCGCCTCTCGATCGATGGTGGGGCACAACACGATTTCTATAACGGGGCCGGCATCACATCTGACAACGGGGTGCTCCTCCATGGGGCCCATACGCATTTCGTGCATTGGACATCGACAAACTCATTTGACCTGTTCGGGCTGGCGGCGGGATCTCATCAGGTGCGCCTGGTCCTTGTCGACGGCTCCAATATGGAGCTGGCAGGATCATCCACAACCCACAACTTCACGGTGCAGTCACCCCCGTCAGGGAACCTGCAGCTCCAATCCGTCCTGAGTGGACTCATCTTCCCGGTGGGACTCGCTCAGGCTTCTGACGGGCGCATCTTCTTTAATGAGCGGTTCACCGGGAACGTCCGCGTCATTAATCCAGGTTGGCAATTAGTTTCGACACCGTTTTGCACAGTCTCGGTTCAAAGCGGCGGGGAGCAAGGGCTGTTGGGTCTTGCGCTGGACCCCAACTTCACCTCCAACCAGACCCTGTACTTGTACTACACGGCTTTTGGGCTCGGTAATCGTGTATCGAAAATGATTAAACAAACAGACGGTTCATGTAGCGAGTCTGTCGTGTTGCCCAATCTCCCGACCAGCTCTATTCACAATGGGGGAATCATCAAGTTCGGGCCTGACGGCAAGTTGTATGTAGTCATCGGCGACGCAAATAATGAATCCAATGCCCAAAATCTTGACTCTCTGGCTGGAAAGATTCTGCGCGTGAACGCGGCCGACGGTTCTGCGGCTCCCGGAAATCCATTTTCAACGAGCACCAATGCGCAAAAAGTTTACAGCTACGGGCACCGGAACAGTTTCGGAATTACGTTCCACCCATCGACCGGCCAACTGTGGGAATCCGAGAACGGCCCCAGCTCCAATGACGAGGTCAATTCAATTGTTATCGGTGGGAATTACGGTTGGCCTACATGGGGCGGGATAGTAAACCAACCGGGATTCATCGATCCGATTTTCGCCTTCAATCCGGTCATCGCTCTAACTGAGATCGTCGGTATTCCGGGAAACTCCTCAGTGTACCCGCAGGCATACCGAAACAATCTGCTTGTTGCAGCTTGGAATGACGGCACGATCCGCCTGGTCATTCCAAATGCGTCGAATCCGAGTTTGCCCGGGACCAGTATCGTCGCTTATCCAGGCGGACAAGGCGGACTGGTCAGCATGATGCGGGCATCAGACGGCTACGTTTATGTGACGAAAGGCGGGAGCGGTTTCAGCGACGGTGCGATCTTCCGGGTGGTTCCGCACTAAATTCCTTTATTGAACTGAGACGTTACACGAGGGGGGACTGCAACAGTTGCTTGCAGTCCCCCTCTCAGTCTGTTGTACAGTGGCCCAACTGTCTTATCCCGAGGGCGTAGTTCATGGCAAAGTCGCGCGGTGATTCGAAACTGGCGGTGGCGGGTGCGCTCACGCTTGTGCTGGCCATCGCGGGTGTGCTGTTGGTGAAAGAGCCGTTGCGTAGTTCGCGACCGGTCGGCACCGGCCTTGAAATGAAGCAGACCACGGGGGAGCAGATGGTCCGCGCGCGCCTGTGGGAAGATCCCGTGGCTGCCGTCGAACGAGCCATCCGGGAGAGGGGACCGGCCAAAGCGGCAACCGGATCGGAATCCTCCTTGGCCCACCGGCTCAGGCCGCTCCGGCAAGCCATCGTCGAGCAGGTCAAGAACGGACAGCGCCTCACCGTTCTTTTGGTGACCACGACCGGGGGGCCCTACGTCGAGAGTACTGAGTCGCGCATCCGGGACCGCTACGCCATCGGCACGGCCCTCGGGGTGGCCTGTTATGCTCCGGAAGACGAGAGTCACCTCTCCTTCATCGATTGGGAACCGCAAGGCCCCGTTCAGGGGCTGCCATATGAATGGTACCGCCTCAGGAAAACCCGCGTCTGCGGAGAAGCAGGATCACACGCGGACAGCGTTCTGGTCGTCTGGCTGCCGGATGAAGCGCTCAGTCGAGGATTCTTCGCGACCCTGACCTCCCTGTCTCAGGGGCTCGTCTGCCAGGAATCCGGGCGGAGCGAGTGCCTGCTCACCGACGACAAGCGCAAGCTGGTCCGGCTGAATCCCTCTCTGCAGCGGGCGGTTACATTCAAGATCTTAGGCCCCCGCAGTTCTTCGGCCTATCGTGCGCTCTTGGACGAGGCCGGGAAGTTGTATGGCGATCCGCATGAACGGGTCGGTGTCTGGCCGAACGCCGACGGCGCGATCGAACTCTACTCGCCCTGGGCCAGCGCGATGAAGGGGCTGCTGGCCTACGGGCTCAAGGCAGAGTCCGGCAAGGGGGCGGCCTGCACGACCTATGAAGATTGCGAACATGAATTTCATCGCCGGCTGGCCGATGCACACGTGCGGCTCGTCTACGACATCGGATCCGATGATCAGCGGTTCGAAGCGCTGATCGCAGAATTAGAACGGCGACAGGTCCGGCTCGGCTGGGATGCCGTCATCCTCATCGGCGAGTGGGATTCTTTCTATGGAAGGACTCTGCCCATCGAGTTCCGCGCCGCCGCCTGCGCGAAGGTGGCGACTTTCACGGAGGCCGACCTGAGGCAAATCCTGGTGCCGGTCGACATCAAGAGCTGGTGTCCGACGATCCCCCGTGCCATCGATCTGCAGATCCAACGGCCCGCCGACTACGAATCGCTCACCCTGAATGTCTTTCGCTACAGCTATCTCGGCGGCCTCGATGGAGAAGTGCCGGGCGACGACGCGGCGAGAGCCGCCCGGGCTGCCAAGGCGGTTTCCGCCACCCAGTCCAACGACCCGACCCGGGATCGTCCGGAAGGCACGAGTCAACTCGATTACGTGCGCGCGCTGGTCGCCCGCATTCATGACGAGGGGGAAGGCGCCAGAGCCATCGGAATTCTGGGGACGGATCCCTACGATGCCTTGCTCATCATCAAGGCCCTCCGTCCGTTTTTCCCCCACGCGATTTTCTTTACTGTCGATCTGGATGCGCGCCATCTTCATCCGAGCGAGTACAAGTCGACGCGCAACATGGTCATCGCATCGCCGTTCGGCCTGCAGCTGGAGGGAGGTCTCCAGCGCGATGTCCCGCCGTTCCGCAGCAGCTATCAAACGTCGGCCTACTTCGCAGCACTGCAGGCCGTGCAGCACGTCGTCTGTCGACCGGATGGTCAGGGGCGGACCGGAACCGGACCCTGCACGTCCGGCTACCATGTTTCGCTGACGCCGGAGGATCGCCTCTACGATTCCGGAGACCATCCGAGGTTGTTCGAAGTGGGCCGGACCGGAGCGGTGGATCTCAGCGTGGTCGAGCATGAAGGGGTGCGAACGGTTCACCCTCTGCGGGCGGACCTCGCGTATACCGATGGATATGGACAGTTGAAGCAAGGGGTGGGATTCGACAATACCGCCGTCGCGGTGAGCGTGGTCGTCGCGCTACTGGTCGGGACCATCATTGCCTGGAGCAACCAGCGCCTCTGGCTCTGGGTTTCTCGGAATCCCAGGCTGATGGGAATCCTGGGGATCATTGTCTTGGCCTCATTTTCTGCCTTCGTGGCGTTCGGCGGCGCGGCTGCGCTGCTCGCCAGCCACGATGAAGGGGAGCCGTTCTCCTTGACTGCCGGAGTAAGTATCTGGCCGAGCGAGTTGCTCCGTCTCCTGGTGGTGGTCCTCTGTGTCGTCCTGCTGGCGAAGGGCATGCGCGATCTCAAGAAGAACAGTGACTTCATCAGCCAGGACTTCCTGTTCCAGGATGAATCCGGCCGCCAGGAGTTTTCCCCTCGGACCTTCTGGACCAACTTCAAGCGGGTGACCCATCCGGCCGCGACGATGGCAGCGACGACGGTGGATGAAGCCTGGTCCTGGTATCGCGAGGCAAGCAGGCCGGCACAGTGGGTCGCACGGACCCTCGTGCTGTTTGTCCTCTATCTCGGAATGATGTGGGCGTTGGGGTACTATGTCCTGCTCGACGAGGAATACATCCATCCCTGCCGCGGCCGGCTGAGCTGCACGGTCGATTGGTTCATGACGTTGAGCAGTGCGGTCCTGGTCGTGTTTCTTAATCTCGCGGTATTCGATGCCGTGATGTTATGCCGCCGCTGGATCGGATGGGTGACGGCTTCGACCGGCGGCTGGTCCAATCAGGTGCAGGAGGAGTATCTCCGTGACTACGGACTGGGCGAGGCCCAGAAAGCCGAATTCGAGAAGCTGAAGTACCTGGCGGTGGTCGATCTGATCGGGCAGCGGACCGAAGTGGTGAATCGCCTGATTCGTTATCCCTTCATTGCTCTGTTGATCATGATCGCCGGCCGGAACGATT
>DATGEA010000338.1:0-6374 GCA_035310605.1 Nitrospira sp.
GTCGAGCCCCTCTCTTCAACCTCGCGCTGACTCCGACACCTTATAGCCAAACTCCCTGATAATTCAGCGTTCTTTATATCTGTCTCCCACCGGACGCGACCCTTGTGGCCTGGTGCTATAGTTGTTCTATGAACATTTCCACTTCACAAAATGAATGGGGGATACCATGAAGGCGAGTTTAGGGAAATCCAGTCTGGTGGCAGCTTTAGGTGTGGTCCTGTTGGCAGGGCAGGGCTGTAGTACGAAGTGGCTGCAGTCTGAGGGCGACCAGGCGGCTGGCACTGCGAAAGACGGCGATCAGAGAGCAAAAGGCGATGCCGGAGGCAGTGTCGACGGTGGAGGATCCGGTTCCACCGGCTCCGAATGGAATGGCCAAGGTGTCAATCCCAATTTTCCCGGAATGGCCCAAGGCGGCTCGCAAAGGGAGTTGAGTGGTTTCTCGCAGAATCCCTCAGAGGAGAATCTGGCCAATGGAAGCGGAATTGCATCGTTGTCTTCTTCTGGTATGAGTGCACGTCACCATGCTGAACTGACGAAAGAAGAAAAAGCGGCGATTGAAGCAGGATTGCAGGATGTCTTTTTCGGATACGATCAATGGACGCTTTCCGAAGCCGGAATGGAGGCGCTCAATCGCGATGCAAAGTGGTTGAAAGAGCATCCCGGTGTCGTCATGAAAGTTGAAGGTCACTGCGACGAACGGGGCACAACCGACTATAACGTGGTGCTCGGTGAGAAGCGGTCCAAGAGTGCCCGCAGTTACCTTGTCGAATTGGGAGTCAGTCCGAAGCAGGTGGCGATTGTGTCCTATGGCAAAGAGCGGCCTTTCTGTATGGAACACGACGAGTCCTGCTATCAACAAAATCGTCGTGGGCATGTGTTGTTGACCGTCAAGAAGAAGTAGCAGCACAATCGACAATAAGAGACACACCCCGGCGCATTCTGCGAAGAGGCGTCGGGGTTCTTTTTGCCCGAAGGGAATCCTTCCGGCAGAAAAGACTGGACCAGCCCCCTCACCGCGGCAGTCTCGATAAAATCCGACGGAGGACCAAGAAGCATGGCCACGAGATCGCAGGCGCTCAAGCAGGAACGTTGTATAGAGAAGCGGTTGCAGCCACGATTTACGGCGCAGTTTAGGAGCACGTTCTCGGGCGGACAACGTGAGGGGCAGGGCAAGACCCTGGATCTTTCCGATGGAGGATGCCGGATTGAAACGGATCAGCCGGTAGTGGTAGGGGCTGCGTTTGAATGCCGAATCTATGCCCACGGCCTCAGCTGGCCCTTGCGTATAGACGAGGCGCAAGTTCGGTGGGTCAGAGGGAACACTTTCGGGCTACAGTTCATTGCTATCCAACCGGACGAACGAGTGAAGCTGAGGCAAATCATAGCCGATCTCAAAGAAGAGTTGCCGACATAAGCACCCTCCTGCTGCTGGAACGATGCTCGCTGCCAAGTTCCTCCTTGTGGTATAAGAAACTTTTCCTGACGAAAGAAACGCGGACTTCTCGCGACGAATACCTATCGGAACTCTTGAAGCGTCAGGAGAAGCGGGGGTCATGAAACAAGACGTCGCAACATTGGCCGGGGGCTGTTTCTGGTGCCTTGAGGCCGTCTATGACCAGATGAAGGGAGTAATTTCGGTCGAGTCCGGCTATACCGGAGGGCACATGGATCGGCCGAACTATGAAGCGGTCTGCGGAGGACGAACCGGCCATGCCGAGGCGGTTCGAATCACGTTCGACCCGGATATTGTGAGCTATCGAGAGTTGCTCGAAGTGCTGTTTGTGATCCACGATCCGACAACGCTGAACCGGCAAGGGCATGACGTCGGAACCCAATACAGGTCCGCAATTTTCTATCGCAGCCCCGAGCAAAAGCAGATCGCCGATGAGGTCATTGCGTCATTGAGCAAGGGCGGAGTGTATTCCAACCCTATCGTCACGGAAGTCGTGCCAGTCGGGACATGGTTCGAAGCCGAGCCCTACCATCAGGAGTATTTTGCAAGGAATCCGTTCCAGGGGTACTGCACGGCGGTGGTGGGCCCGAAAGTGATGAAGTTCCGCAAGCTCTTCTCTCAAAAACTCAAAGCGTAAGACGTCGTACTCGTTGCCACCACACCATGAACTTATTCTTGGTCTCGGATAAGACATCGCTTTTCTGCGTGATCTGGTGCTGGGCCAGGATCACTTCAGCTTGAGGCGGGCAGAAGGGCCATTCGATTGATGTCTTACCCTGGACTTTCGCGAAGATCAATGAATCCTGCCTCTCTGAAGGTCGTTGGATGACCATCAGAGGATCGTGGGGATCAAGCAGGCAGGTCCCATCGAACTTGGCGCTCTCGTACAGGAGAGGATTGACGAAGGGAACTTTGATGGGACCGTCCGAAAAGATCGTATCGCCTTCACGGATGGGTCCGGGCGGTGCAATTGAATAGAGAACCATTGGCACAGCCAGCATGAGCGCCATCGCGAGGCCGATGGACCAGAGTGGCGGACCTGATTCCTGTCTATCTGATTCGAACAGAGCCATCGACGTGGGGCCAGGTCAGTCTGGATTCCCCTGATCGAGCCAGGCATCTTCATCGCCTTCCAACCCATCGGTTGTCCTTAAGGAAGAAAAGTCGAACAAGTGCCTGTCCAGCAAGAGGGAAGGCGCGATATTGGAGAGGGCCGCGAACATGCTGTCGGTGCAACCGGGAGCACGGCGTTCCCACTCGCGGAGGAACTCTTTCGCTTCTTTGCGTTTGAGATCCACTTGCGATCCGCAGAGATCACAAGGGATGATAGGGAAGGCTCTGCGCTCCGCATAGCGGGCGAGGTCTGCTTCGCGAACGGCCGCCAGGGGACGAATGACCAGATGTCGGCCGTCTTTCGACCGCAGTTTCGGCGGCATGGTCTTGAGTTTTCCGGTAAACAGGAGATTCAACAGCAGCGTTTCAAGAATATCGTCTCGATGGTGACCGAGTGCAATCTTCGTGGCACCCAGCTCGCCCGCGACGCGGTAGAGATGTCCTCGCCGGAGCCGGGAGCAGAGTGAGCACGTCGTCTGCCCTTCGGGGATCAGGCGTTTGACGATCGAATAGGTATCCCGTTCTTCGATGTGAAAGGGAATCCCGACGGATGTCAGATACTCAGGCAGGATGTGGGCCGGGAACCCTGGCTGTTTTTGATCGAGATTGACCGCCACGAGATCGAAACGAATCGGGGCGCGACGCTGTAATACGAGTAACAGGTCGAGCAATCCGTAGCTGTCTTTCCCGCCGGAGAGGCAGACCATAACCTTATCGTCGTGCTCGATGAGACCGTAGTCGCTGATCGTCTGCCCGACCTGGCGCAGGAGTCGAGTCTGCAACTGTTCGGTCACGTCATCCAATTTGGGGATGGACGGATAATGACTGGTCGTCTGCCGCATAGGGCGTTATTGTACGCGTTCCCTCGATCGACTGTCGATCCTCGGATCCGAGCACTAGAGGCGCGATGTTGAGTCCTTTTCAAGGGCCCATTCGGTCGGTACTCTTTGTCTGCACAGGCAATGTCTTCAGGAGTCTTGCAGCGGAGCAAGCCCTCAGGGCGATGCTTGAGGTGCCGCATCACTGCCTTGTCGGCTCGGCCGGTATTGATGCCAAGCCCCAGTCCGTCCATGACTGGGTACAGACCAGGCTGCGCATGAAAGGCGTAGACCCCTCAGCCCATGTCCAGCGGCAGGTGACCCGCGAGCTGGTCCAGGCAGCGGATCTCGTAATCGCCATGGGGCGCAACCACCAAGCATTCATCCGCGAGCAGTTCGGGCGTGATGCGCCTCTGTTCAACCAGGTGTGCTTTGATCGCGACGAGCCCATTCAAGATGTGCACGAGATCATGCCGGCATGGGAGGAGGACCCCGCTCGGGCTCGCGCCTATGTCTGGTCCGTGATCGACAGGATCTGGGAGGCCACGCCCTCGTTGATCTCGCGTCTGCCCCCTCACCTTTGAAAGTACCAACACCCGGCTCTGCGCTTCCACGGTTCATTCTTGGACAGAAGGGACAAATTTCCCCGGTTTTTCAGCGGGGCACGTCACCGATATGTCTTCAACAGGGCGCGGCGTCGCCACCTGCTATATTTTTCTATGAGATAGCGGTGCGAGGCGAGCTGACATGTCGCGATCGAGTCTGCGCGGAGGGACAGCGCCTGAATCCTGCCGGTCGGAGCCGGTATGGTTCTCATGGCCCGATGAGAAGCTGCTGGACCTTCCGATGTCCCGACTGCATGTTACGCTCGACAGCCCCTTTTTATCCGGGCACATCAAGCAGCTGTATGACGAACTCGGGGCGAAGCACCTCAGGTTCCGTCCGCACTTCTGGTTATCTAACGAGTGGTTTACACCCGATGGCGTACCGGGGATCGCGATCCCGTTTTATCTCGCCCATCCGCGTCTCGTGAGCCTCGAGCAGGCGCAGATGCTGGAGGTCGAAGGGGGAACTCCGGAGTGGTTCATGCGCATCCTGCGGCACGAAGCCGGGCATGCAATCGAAAATGCCTATCGTATCCGTCGTCTGCGGAGCCGGCAGCAAATCTTTGGCCGCTCCTCGGACCCCTACCCCCGGTATTACAGCCCCAGACCGTATAGTCGGAGTTTCGTGCGGCACCTCGACGTCTGGTATGCCCAAAGCCATCCGGATGAAGACTTTGCCGAGACCTTTGCCGTCTGGCTGACGCCTGATTCGATGTGGGCGGATCGCTACAAAGGCTGGCCGGTCCTCAGGAAGCTGCATTACATGGACGGCCTGATGAAGGGCCTGGCTGGCGTAGTACCGACCATCACGACGACGGAGCAGATCGATCCGCTTTCCTCCCTCAAGAAAACCCTGAGAGAACATTACGCTCGCAAGCGCAGCCATTACGGCGTCACACGGTCCTCGTCTTACGATCCTGACCTGAAGCGCTTATTCTCGGATGCGCCGGCCCACGCCGGTAAAATGAATGCGGCGACGTTTCTCAATCGCTTTCGCCGTGAAGTCCGCCGCAAAGTCGCCAGCTGGACGGGTGAATATCAGTACACGATCGATCAGGTTCTTGAAGACATGATTCAGCGATGCCGCGAACTCCGACTACGTCTGCCGTTACCGGAGGAGCAGGCCAAAGTGGATTTTACGATCCTGCTGACTGTCCATACGATGAACTACTTGCGCAGCGGACGGCACAAGGTGGCGGTATGAGACGACTGCGTGTCCTCGTCCTCATGCACGAGGATCTGGTTCCACCGGATCCACTCAACGGGCATGATCCGTCACGGGCCGAATGGAAAACGGAGTACGACGTGGTGACGACGTTGCGGAAGCTCGGGCACGACGTGAAGCCGCTTGGAGTCAAGAGCGACCTCGGGGTCATCAGGGTGGCGGTAGAGGAATGGAGGCCGCACATTGCCTTCAATCTGCTCGAAGAGTTCGACGGCGTCGCCGTGTACGATCAGAACGTTGTATCCTATCTCGAGCTGTTGCGCATGCCCTACACCGGCTGCAATCCCCGTGGCTTGATGCTGGCGCGCGACAAGGTCTTGTCGAAGAAACTATTCTCCTTCCATCGAATCCCGTTCCCGGAGTTCATGGTGGTGCCGCAAGGTCGGTCGGTGAAGCGGCCCAAGTGGCTGGCGTTTCCTTTGATCGTGAAATCCGTTTCCGAAGAAGCGTCACTCGGCATCTCGCAGGCCTCTATCGTTGAAGACAATGAGAAGTTGAAGGAACGCGTGGCATTTATCCACCAGAGTATCGGGACCGGGGCGCTCATTGAACGTTACATCGAAGGCCGTGAACTCTATGTCGGTGTGTTAGGCAACGGCCATTTGCAGGTGTTGCCCGTGTGGGAACTCAAGATGGATAAACTGCCGGACGACGCCCGCCGGATCGCGACAGAGCGGGTCAAATGGAGTCGCAAGTATCAAGACAAATATGGCATTACGTCAAAAGAAGCGAAGAATCTTCCGGAAGGCAAGGCCGAGGAGATCCAGCATCTTGCCAGACGGGTCTATCGCACCCTCGGGCTCAGCGGCTATGCGCGTATTGATATGCGAATGGATGAATGCGGTCAGCTCTACGTGCTTGAAGCCAATCCCAACCCGCAGATCGCCCACAGCGAAGATTTTGCCGATTCCGCCGAAAGAGCCAATTACCCGTACAAAGAACTGCTCCAAGAATTGCTGAACGTCGGTCTCCGCTGGCGGCCGGCGAAGGCAGCATAAGGCGACTGCCAGCGGAAACCCACCCGCTCACATCTTCAGTGCCGCATCAGGGGTCCGGAATATCGAATACTTTGTCGCTCTTGCCGATGGCGAGGGGGATTCAGACGTGTTATGCCACGGACAGGACCCACAGGTCTGGTTCGTCGTTTCACCTTTAGGTTA
>DATGEA010000339.1:0-2464 GCA_035310605.1 Nitrospira sp.
TCCTTGTCTCCGTTCAGCTATGAGACTATTCTTCGCCCTTGCAGAAGCTCCGCTCGTAGTTGATGATCGTCCAGGCTTCTTCTTCGTTGATCGCGGCCGGGATCAAGGAGACCATCCCGGTTCCTGCGCTGCCGTTCTTGATGACCCAGAACAGCTCGCCGTCTTTCCGCTTCTTGTGGAACTTGCAGTTGGTGAAGTTCCGCGGGCTCGGATTCAGGATCGCGCCGGCAGGACCGTCACCTTTGCCTTCTTTCCCATGACAGTTGAAACAGGTGCCTTTGCCCTCAAACAACGCCTTACCCTTGGCAATGTTCTCCGGAGTTGCCGCGACCGGATTCTTCATCGCCTTGGCATCGGCGATCTGATCGGCCGGAACGCGGGGCTTCAAAGGATCCTTTTCCTCGGCTCCCACCACGGTTGCGGACAGCATCAGCACCGCTGCACTGATTCCCAAGAACTTAGAGAAAATCCCCATCACACATCCTCCTTTGTATTGTAACCACCACAGGAACAATCGGCTCGAGGCCGCTGGCTCATCTCGCGTAAGAAAGCGACAAAACGTCGGCGAATATAACAACGCCTTTCCGCCCTTGTCAAGCAAACCTGGCGCGATTTCCAGCAAGAACGGCAGACCGGCCAAGCACTCACTATAATATCCGGCCCATCATCAGAACGAGAACGCCCCTGAGTCTCTCCTTGCATACGCTCTATCCATAGATCAAACCTCGTGCCAAATCCGTCGAACACCTGCTTCCGATATTTCGCCTACTTAGAGTTATCGCAATCGTTCCGTCAATCATTGGTGACACCATTACGCCCCATGCCTTACCTGTACGCCACAGCAAGAAGGTCGAAAAGGGATTGATCCTGATCTCGGTCGTGCGGATTGTGTGAAGAGAAAAGGAGTGCGCCGAAGAGGAAACGGTCAGCGTTTCAGCAGAATGTCACGTGCAACCTTTCCGCTGGGACCAAACGGTTTCTGCGGCTTTCCATTGAGTTCTGCCTTCACGCCTCCGGCGTTGCCGAGTGTTAGAATAAATTGGTCCTGGCCTTTCCACCTCGCCTTCTCCCCCGGCCGAAGCAGCGCTTCCTGAGGACCGCCCCCGTCGATCTGAATCACCACCCAACTGAGTTCGGTCGCTTCAAGATCCAGGACCAATTGCTCCTCTGAGGTCGCCGGCCCTTCGAGTGAAATCCCCCCCAGAGGCCCGTCGCTGCTCAACGGCGGAGGAACCGGAGGCGCGGCCTGTTGCGGTGTCGCGACGGCCACGGACGGAGCAGTGGCTCCACGCACAGCACCCGTCTCATTTCGCGCGGGGCCGGGAGGCGGCGGAGCCTCGGATGGCTTCGACTTCGCGATTGGTGCAGAGGGCTCCGACTCCGAACGAACCGGCGCCTCATGAGTTGCTGCATCAGGCGGAGCGTTTCGCTTTGTCGCGGCCGGAGGCGGTTCGGTGGACGCACGGCGCACCAGAAGAGAGGATTGCTCGCGGCTGAGCAAAATGACCAGCGTGAGGATGGCAATCCCGATGGCAATGGCTACGGCCTTCCGATTGGCCTGTCGTTTCCGTTCCTCTTCAGCCTGCCGGACTTTGAGCCGTTCCCGCTCATCCTGTTTCTCGTAAAACGCTCCGGCAGACTGGATGAATCGATGGATGGCATCTTCCTCATCCAGTCCCAACGAGCGCGCATAGGACCGGACGAACCCACGGGCGAACACCTGGTCCGGCAGCTTCGCGAAGTTGCCCTCTTCCAGCGCCTTGACGAAGTCCGAGCGAATCCTCGTCTTGGAGGCCACTTCGTCGACGGTGAGTCCCTTGGTTTCCCGGACCTGTTTGAAAAATTCTCCGATCGATTCCATGCGTCTCTCTTTACGGCTTCAGCCGTGCCAGAATTTCATTTGCCGCCGTGGCGTAGTCGCCGGTTTTGTCCATGGTCGTCACTTTGGTCAGTGCTTCCCTCGCTCGACGCTCAAAGCCCATCTTGTAATAGACGCGTCCTAACTCCAGCTGTAAGAGTGCGGGAGGCACGCTGGGGGGATTGGCGGCCGAGGCATCTTCCAAGACTTCCATGGCACCTTGAAGGTCCCCTTCGTGCGCCAATGCCCTGCCCAGGTGGAATCGTGCAAGGTCCGGCGTCGGATAGAGCGGGTTGCTCAGTGCCCGGCGAAACTCGGTGACGGCCTCAGTCCAACGATCCTGACTGGCCAATACCTGTCCCAGATAGGTGTGGGCCTCTGAATAATCTTCGTCAATTTTGATGGCTTCCCGGAACTCTGCTTCCGCTTGAGTCAACCTGCCTTGGTACACCAGAATGTGTCCGAGCCCGTACCGGGCTTCCTTGTTCTCCGGATTGGTCTGCACCGCTTTTTGAAACGAAACAAAGGCCTTTTGGCGGTCCGTTTCCAGGCTTGCCACCCCTTCCTGATAATAGCCCTTCGACTTCTGCTTCGACTCCTCCGAGA
>DATGEA010000340.1:0-6826 GCA_035310605.1 Nitrospira sp.
AGTCTGCCGAGTGATGCTTCATGCGAGGACATTAGGGTTCCAGCATCCAGCAACCGGGGAATTTCAAGAGTACATGAGGCCATCCCCGTCCGATATGCACGAGGTGATGCAGGCCCTCGATCGAATAACGCTGCAGAACAGTTCCCGGCCAGCTTGACAGAGGCGGCCGCGCTCGATTAGGACGATCCTATGCAGACAGGCGATGTTCTTGACGTTCTTGGTGGACTGACCGCCCAACTCAAGGCCTATGCGGCCAAGTTGCCGCCCGTCGTCCACTTGACCGCGGTGCCCACCGGCATCAAGCCCAAGTTTGAAGCGATAGAGGAATACGAGGCGATAGTATCCCGGTTCCGAAATCAGAGTGCCGGGACCGCGTTCAAAGGGCTCAATGAATCATTTATCGAATCGTTGGAAGCCTTCGAAGTCGGCAAACTGTTAGGTTCCGTACAGCCGCTGCTAGCAGCCCTCGATCATATCGAGCGGATGCAGCGGGATAAGGAAATCGAAGTGGGCCGGCTGGAGGAGAAGCGCATCGCCGAGTATCGGGGGGTGCTTCATAAAATAATGCCCGGTAACAAGCCGGAGTTGGATGGTGCGGGACGGGGCATGTAACGGAACTAGTTATAGGCTATGAGTCGTGGGTTCTGAATTGATTACTAAGCCGCCAACTCAGAACTCACAACTCTGCGTCACCGTCAGTGGCCCATCTTGGGACCGGTGGCATTGGCTCCTTCACTTGTCAGTCTGAACCGAACAGTCAAGCCACAGTGGGGACATCTGGCTCGCATTGTCTGTTCATCCAGCAACTCAAACTCATCCTGTTTGAGCCACATAAGCTGGAAGCACTTCGGGCAGCTACGGACTTGCGTTGCCATGCATTTCCTCGTACACTGTGGCGCGCAGGATCATGAAGCCACTTCCAGCGGCCTTCTCGTTTACTGCAGCGTTTCAGCCGGATGTTTCAGCAGTTGCTAAAGAGTTGACTGAACTCGGGGTACACTCTAGTACAAGATGGCTCCCACCCTCAAGCCTGCAATTATCTTCTCGGAAAAAAAAGATCTCGAAGCCTCTCAGTTGCTGAGGCTCTTCCATCAAGCCCCATGGGCCAAGGATCGGACGCTGGAGGATGCGAAAGAAATGCTCCGCCACACCGATGTCGCGCTCTGTGCCTGGGATGGCGATCAGTTGGTTGGGTTTGGCCGAGTCCTGACTGATTTTGTGTATCGCGCGACGATCTGGGACGTGATTGTCGACAAGGCCTATCAGAAACAGGGCATCGGGACCGAGATCGTCCAACGCATTCTTCATCACCCCCGCCTGAAAAAAGTCGAACTCTTCTGGCTCTGCACCAGAAGGCCGGGTTTCTATGAAAAGCTTGGTTTTAGCTCGAAGGAACAGACCGGGATGGTCTGGAGTCGCAGCAAGCAGAGTCGCCTGGAGTAGACCAGCCTACGCTTCCCTTCTCCCTCAAACCCAAAACAGCCCGGTAGCGCGTAAAAGAAAGGCGGGATGTCCGTCGTGCCCGAACATCCCGCCATGTTGGAGAAGACTATACCGTGAAGTTAGAAGAACATCTTCACACCGACCAGGAAACCGAATGAGGAGGCGTTCCAATCGTTCACGCGGGCCACATCGTTGACCGTGGCGTGACCGTCGTTCCGCTTGTAGGCCATCTCAGCATTGAGCGCGAATTGATTCGTCAGCATGTAATCGGCACCCCATCCCAGGCGCCAGGCAAAGGTGTTACTGGGAGAAATGCGGTTTCCGCCAAGGTTGCTGCTCTCGCCAAAACTATTCACGTTCACTCCGAAGCTCATGTTCGCATAAGGCACAAGCGAACCGAACTTGACCGGACGGATTTCAACAGTCGGCAGGACCGACACCGTATCCTGGTGACCGAGGCTATCATTGGATCTCTCCTCGCTCATCCCATGCCGTTCCCACTCCAGCATCATGCCGACTAACAGCCAATGATTGAGACTGTACATGGCCTGGAAGTTCACCAGGGAGCCGACATCAGTCGAAGTACCTGGCGACACAGTTTGAGTCACCGGCGCAAACCCTGCCCGCATGCCGAGCACTATCTTGCCCGGCTCGATTCCACCGTTCGACACCTCAGCCTGCGCCTGACTCGGTGCTGCGCCAAGCATCAGCGCACCGGTCAACATAAGGGTCATCAGGGTCAAACCACGAAACGTCACACGGCTCATACCAGTCCTCCTCTGATGTAAATAGGGCACAGACACATGTCTAACCTAGCTGTATAACGCAAGATTGATACCGCCGGGACAATTTAATGCGACTTTGTGAGACGCTTCGACGACCCCCTGTATTTGGTGTCATTATGGGCAGTGACCGCAAGACCTATGGTGTCCATCCCTATCAAATGAGATAAACAAGATCGTTGGAAAGAGGAACCTGTGTCTCCAACCATACAGTTGTCTGTTCAGACACAAAACTGCACAGACCAATCTGAATTTCCGCCTTCAAGTCGGCCATTGCGCCGCAGACTTAGCTAAGGCATGTGTGCGCAGTCTAAAAGAACAGTTTTGCACCGAAAAGAAATCCAAATGACGACGCATCCCAATCATTGCGCAAGCCACCGTTCATAGTTGCATGTCCGTCGTTACGCTTGTAGGCCATTTCTGCGTTGATCGCGAATTGGTTCGTCAGCATGTGGTCGCCGTCCCAGCCGAGGCGTCAGGCGAAGGTGTTGCTGGGTGAAATGCGATTTCCGCCAATGCCATTGCTCTCGCCGAAACTATTCACGTTTACGCCGAATCCCATATTAACGTATGGCACGATCGGTCCATATTTGACGGGCCTGAGTTCAATGGTCCCAGAACCGAAACGGTGTCCTGGTGGCCAAGGTCCAGATCAGGTCGCACTTGATCAACGGCATGGCGCCCCCATTCCAACATCAGGCCTGCCAAGAGCCACTTATTGAGGCTGTACATGGTCTGAACATTCACGAGAGATCCGACTTCCGTCGAGCTATGGCTTGTCAGAGATCGAGTCAACGGTGCAAAACCCGCTCGCATGCCCAAGACCCACTTTCCTGGATCAATCCCGCCATTCTCAGTCTTCCATGGTTCCGCCTGTATGGGAGTAGCAGCATAGGCCAGACTGTCTGCCACCAAACACAGGAGGATGACCATTGTCCAACCCTGGATTATCATGCCCATACCCTCCTTGGCTCAGTCATGACATGGCTTCGTTAATAAAGCGTGATAGAGGCGCGGTTATCTACTGCAGAAGGACTCCTCTACCGTGTCTACGTCTGAAAGTCATGCCGAATGACCTCCACGTGCAAGATGCCTGAGTCTCCTCCTCGTCTGATGCCAGGAAGACAGCAGTAGGTGAATTTCTCCGGTCCGATTGGCGAAAGATTGGTTCAGTTTTCCTGAAGCGGCTGGCGCAACCGCTTTGGAGAGAGCAGTACCGAGACGAAGAACACCAACGTCGAAAGGAGAACGATTGCAGGGCCGGAGGGAATGTCCCAAAACGAGGATAGGAGTACGCCACCAACAGAACACGTGACGCCGATGATTACAGAATACCAGGTTAAGGTCGAAAGGCTATGTGTGAGCTGATAGGCGGTCGATGCCGGGATTAGGACCATGGCGAAAACAAGAATCGCTCCGACCGTTTTCAGCGAGACGACGACGGTGAGGGCGACGAGAGTGAGCAGGAGGAAGAAGATCCGTCTGGCCGGGACACCGGAAGCCTCGGCCATCTCTTGATCGAAGGCGATGAAATACAGTTCTTTCGAAAACAACACAATCGTCCCAAGTACCAGGACGCTCAGCCCGCCGATCGTGCGCAATTCATCGGATGTCACCGACAACACATTCCCGAAAAGATAACCATAGACCTCAGCGTTGTAGGATTTCATCAGTCCGATGAACAGAATTGCGAGGGCCATGGTGGTGGTGTAAAGAATACCGATCGACACATCGAGTTTCATACTACCCTTCTCCTCCACCCAGCCGGTAATCCAGACCGTGGCCAAGCCAAAGAGAATGGCGAGGAGCAGCGGTGGCCAACCTATCAAGTAACCCAACGCCACCCCCGCAAAGGCCGCGTGCGCGGTGCCGGCACCGACAAATGCCAGACCTCGCAACACGACGAACACGCCGATGACGGAGCACAACCCTCCCACCATTGCCGCGGCGAGAAGCGAGCGTTGCATGAAGTCATACGTGAAGAGTTCGAACAATCCCATGATGTTCAATGATGATGGTGGTAGTCCTCGACCATGATGAGATCTTTGTCTGTAATCACAAGATCTTTCCCATAGACTTGCCGGAGGATATCAGGCTTGAGGACATCTTCAGGCGGACCGGCAGCAAAAAGGTGAGTCTTGAGGAGAACCAGGCGATCGACGCGCGAGCGGATCATATTGATGTCGTGTGTAATGAGGAGTACGGTCAGGCCCAGTTCTTTATGCAGGTGCTGGACCAGTTCAATCACATTGTGCTGGGTGGTGATATCGAGGCCTGTTGTTGGTTCGTCGAGTAAGAGGACCTTGGGTTGTTGCGCCAGTGCCCGTGCAATGAAGACACGCTGCTGCTGGCCGCCTGACAAATGGCCCAGCGCAGTATCAATATGTCTATCCATCCCGACATGGGCAAGCGCTTCCAGGGCGATATCTCGATCCTTCCGTCCCGGGCGCTTAAATAATCCCATTGCTCCGTAGCGGCCCATCATCACCGTTTCGAGGACTGTCACCGGGAAATTGCGATCGACTACACCCTTCTGCGGCAGGTACCCGATCATGGCCCGATGGCGACAACGAAGTTCATCGCAGGCGCAATCGAAAATGTGAAGATGACCTTCGACGGGGGCCATAAGGCCCAATACCGCTTTGCAGAGGGTCGTCTTTCCCGATCCGTTGGGGCCGATTACACCGACGAATTCCCCGGCGTTGATGGACAGAGAGATGTCTTTAAGCGCGATGATGCCGGGAAATCCAAAGGACGCGTGGTCAAAGTGAATGATCGGCTCACGAGAAACTGACACGGGAACGTCGGCTCCTTCCGGGGCTGGGAGAAGTCTCTTGGCAGCAGCCGTTAAGCGGCTTCAAGGGCGTTCGCCAATTGGAGCACATTATAACGGAGCATGTCGAGGTAGGTCTCGGTTCTGGGTAGACCGCCCGGGAGGGTAGTCAACACGACGACACGTGCTCCCGCCTCCTTGGCAAGAAGTTCCGGAAGCTTCTGGCTCAATTGGATCTCCGACACGATCACTCGGATTTTCTGTTTCTTAATTGTCGAGATGAGGCTCTGGATCTGGAGCGCCGAAGGCTCGCTCCCTGTTTGCGTTTGAATGGTGCCGACGATTTGAAACCCAAATCGTCTTGCAAAATAAGGCCAGGCCGGATGGTGGGCAACAAAGCGACGGTCTGATAATCCGCGCACTCGCTCGCTCAGTTCAGCCCGCAACTGGTCCAATCGTTTCAGGTACGCGGCCTGGTTCAGACGATAGTCCTGCGCATGGTCTGGGTCAACCTGAATGAGGGCTTCGGTAATATGGCGCATCATGGTGACGGCGTTCTCCGGGTCCATCCAGACATGGGGATTCCCCTGTTCCTCTCCGTCAGGATGATCGCCGTCATGCATATGTCCGTTACGAACCAGGCCGATCCCTTTCGATGTGGTAATGACGCTCAGGGATGGGCCGCCGGCATTCTTCACCAGGTTCGAAACCCACACCTCAAGCCCGATGCCGACTTCAAACAGCAACCGGGCTTTCCTGACTGCGATGAGGTCACTCGGTTTCGGCGAATAGGTATGTTCGTTTTCGTAGCCGTTCAGAAGGGAGGTCACGCGGACATGCGGCCCTCCGACCTGTTCGGTGAAGTCTTTCAATACTGGGATGGTCACCACAACGTACAGTGGCTCTTGCGTCGGGGCTGCCCAGCCGGGGCTGGGCTGGATCACGAGCCACAGACCCAAGAGCACGGCAGGGTTCAGATATGACAAAAGGGCAAGAAGCATGGGCCGGGACCGTAACACCAGGTCTGCTTGATGTCAACGCGCGTGGATCCGTGTCACTCTGTTCATTCTGACGGATTCACCGCCGCTTGACCGGACGACAGACTTCCATTAGCGTAGCGATCCCACAGGCCGTTACAAGCAATCTTGGGAGGAAGCAGCATGAAAGTAGTGGGTCTGATGTCCGGAACATCCGGCGACGGCGTTGACGCCGCACTGGTGGAGATTTCCGGTCGCAAGCGTTCGCTCAAGGCTCGTACGGTTGCGGCGCAGACCCTTGCCTATCCCCGATCACTGCAACAGCGCATTCTGACAGCATCGGTATCCGGAACGGTGGCCGACATTTGCCATCTGAATGCCTTGCTCGGTGAGTGGTTCGCCGATGCGGCGTTGCAGGTGATCCGCCAGGCCAAGCAGCGTCCAGCCGATGTCGCCTTGATCGGTTCACATGGGCAAACGGTCCATCATCTCCCCCATGGGATTCAGGCGCCAGGAGTCGGGGCGATCCGGTCTACGCTTCAGATCGCTGAGCCGGCTGTCATCGCCGAGCGGACCGGGATTACGACCATCGCAAACTTTCGCCCTCGTGACATCGCGGCCGGAGGACAAGGGGCCCCGCTCACCCCGGCCGTTCACGCATTGCTCCTGAAGCATCCCCGCCGTGGCAGATTAATCGTGAATCTCGGCGGAATCAGTAATGTGACGTATGTACCTCGCGGCGGTAACCAGGATGCGGTGATGGCATTCGATACGGGACCGGCCAATATGGTGCTTGATAGTCTCGTCAATCGATTGACGAGCGGGCGGTTCTTGATGGATCGGGATGGCAA
>DATGEA010000341.1:0-4291 GCA_035310605.1 Nitrospira sp.
GGAATCGCGCGGTCTTCAGATTGACCGTGATCTTGAGCCGTTCGATTGGTATCGGCTTCATCGGAGGCCTCCGATCCCCGTCCAGGATACGCTTTGCCAACAGCCCTGTCTCGCGGCCGACTTCCCCGTAGGACACCGACAGGCTCAGGAGGGCACCGAGCCGGGTGAATTCCGGGGAGAATCCGATCACGGGAATCCGGCGGGCCAGCGAGGACTCGAGGATGAACCCGATCGAGTCGTTCGTCAGCACGGTCGAATCCGGTATCAGCCAGAGCGCATCGGTTGCGGAAAGGAGCGCGCGCAATTGCTGCGGCACCTCCTTTTCATTCTCGACCGGGAATTCCTGAAGCTGGAACGAGTGAGCAGAAGCCTGCGCAATGGCCTCCTTGAGCTTGGCGCCACCGCTGGCGGAGTTTGACAAGACGCCCAGCCGATGCAGGTTCGGCAGAAAGGCGCGGAGAATCTTGATCTGGCGTTCGGTCGGTATTTCCATCAGGGTGCCGGCCATGTTGGATGCGTTCAGATTGTGCTTCGAGGGGTCCAGGATCATCATATAGACGATCGGGACATCCACGATTTCAAGTTTGGCTGCCAGCGCGGCCTTGAGGCCGACGGCGACGACTAAGGAGGCCTCCGAAGCGCGAATCCTCTTGGCGAGTTTCTTCCCCTGTTCGAGATCCCCTTGCAGATCGTATTCCGTGTAGATCGCCCCGGATGGCGCCGTTGCCTTGAATCCATCGATGGCTTGCTCGTACGCGCCGATGCTGGAGGACTTGAGGATCGCAATCTCCATCGCCATGGACTCGGCCTCGCTCAGAGCACAGAGGCCGAACAGGAGCGCGCATCCCAGGGCAAACACGGCGAGTGAGCCGCGCCCTGCGCGGGAGCGTCCGGCTATGGGAGTCGCAAGACTCATAGAGCATACACCCGTATGGACATCCCGTCCCGTCTCAATCTTTCGTCCTCTGCCCGGGAGAAACCTCACCGATCGCGGCTGCCGCCCGGACCGTTCCCAGGACATGCAGCGCCTTGCCGGCATGGTCGCGTATGATGTGACCGCTCCAGACGCACCAGAGTAGGCTTCCGTCTGGCTTTTTGACCCGGTGCGCGAAGGTGACGGTTGTGCGCGACGGGTCCATGACCTCCTGCATCTCCCTCACGATGGCGTCCCGATCTTCGGGTTGGACGAGCGCGAGCAACCCGGCTTGAGACTTCGGTCCCGGGACGCTGGGTATGACGAGGAAATGGTCGACTTGAGGCGACCAGTAGATGCGGTCTGTTTGCAGGGCCCAATTCCAGACTCCCTCTTGCGTGGAGGTGAGCGCGAGACGGAGCCGTTCCTCATGCTCGCGAAGCGCGGCTTCGCTGCGCTTTCGTTCTGTAATTTCGGTGGAGATGCCGCAGGTGGCGTAGGGGATTCCGGCCTGATCACGGAGGGGAAGCTTGATCGACAGATAGGTATGGGGGAGACCGTCCGAGTGCTGAACCACTTCTTCGTACTCCATGAGCGTGTTCTGTGCCGCCACTTGGACGTCGTTGGCGCGGAGTGCATCGGCGATCTCGCGTGGGAAGATCTCATGGTTCGTGCGTCCGATAATCTGGCTCGTCGTCAGGCTGAAGATCTCCTCGAACCGCCGGTTGACGAACAGGAAGCGACCGTCCAGATCCTTCACGTAGATCACGGCTGTCGTATTGTCGGCAATCTCGTGTAAGAGCTGTCGGCTTCGGCGCAGCGCGTCCTCGGCGAGCTTGCGATCCATGATGGATTGGAGCGAGCCGGACATGCGGCTCATCCGGCCGCCGGCATCCCAGATCGCTTGACCGCGGGCGCGGAACCAGTGGTAACCTTTGGATTTCGTGAGCAACCGGTATTCCACGTCGTAGGGGACCCGTCGTTCAATGTGCGCAGTGAGTGCCGCAAAGACACGATCCCGATCCTCGGGGTGGAGACGTGAAGCCCAGCTCTCGAGCACGTCCGGAAACTCTGCTTCGGTGTAACCCAGCATCTCTCTGACGCGCGGAGACCACCAGATCTGTGTCTGCGGCGAATTCCACTGGGATCCCGCAAGAACGCTCGCATCCCAATAGCCGTCGCTGGACCCTTTGATGACGAGTTCCAACCGTTCCTCGCTGAGCCGGAGCGCAGACTCAGCGTTGCGCTGCTCGGTCACGTCACGGAAGACCACAACGGCGCCGACCACCCTGTCTGCTTCCCAGATGGGAGTGCTGACGTATTCGACCGGGAAGGTCGTTCCATCCTTGCGCCAGAACCGTTCGTCGGCCACACGATGAACCTGTCCGTCGTGCGTGGCGGCGTAGATGGGGCAGGTTGTTGCCGGGTAGGGCGTTCCATCCGGCAGAGAATGGTGCAGGAGGTCGTGCATATGACGGCCCAGAAGTTCTTCGACGAGGTAGCCCAGCATGCAGGCCGCACTGGGGTTGACGAACGTGGCATTGCCGTCCAGGTCGATGCCGTAAATGCCTTCGCCCGCCTGCGTCAAAATAAGTGTGTGCTGGTGACGCAGTTGCTCGAGCGCCTGAGCCGCTTTCTTTCTCTCGGAAATGTCCCGAATGATCCCGCTGTAGAAGTTGCCGGTGTTGGTCTTCCAGGTGGCCAACGACAGTTCGATGGGAAATTCCTCGCCGTTCTTGCGAAGCCCGTGCAATTCGACGACCCTTCCGATCACGTGGTTTTCCCCGGTGGCTTCCATGCGGGCGATACCTTTGGAGTGAGCCTGACGATAACGGTCGGGCATCAGAATCGTCAGCGGCTGCCCGATGATCTCTCCGGCCGTATAGCCGAAGAGCCGCGAAGCGGCGCGATTCCATGACACGACGATGCCTCGCCCGTCGGCAACCACGATGGCATCGGTGGCGGATTCCACCAGCGACTCGAAGCGGTGTTCGCTCTCGCTCAGCAGATGTTCCGTCCGCTCGACTTTGATGGCCAGATCCTTCACGCCGATGGCGCGACGGAGCGTTTGCCTCAACTCTTCACGATTGTACGGTTTCGTGAGATAGGCGAACGCCCCTTTGACGAGGGACCCTACGGTCCGCTCCGTCGCGATGTGGGCGGTGATGATGATGACAGGAAGCGAGGCGTCCAGGTGTTGTACCTCTTTGAGCACATCAAGGCCGTCGCCATCGGGCAATCCCAAATCCAGCAGAATCGCATTAAACCGCTCCAGCCTGATGAGGGTTTTGGCGCTCGAGCAGGTGCCGGCCACGCTGACGCTATACCCGTCATGTTGCAGCAAGTCCTGCAACCCCGTCACGATATCCGGGTTATCTTCGACGATGAGTACCGAATAGGGACCGGTCGACGTGACCATCATTACCTCAGTCAGGAAGTCCTGAATTCACGGCGTTGTTCCATATCTTGCTCCGGACTCTCACCATGGTACATCCTACTGCTCCAACGCCTTGTACTTCCCCTCTTCCTGGCTTCCCACTCAGAACTCAGAACTCACAACTGCTTTGTTAGAACCTCACCGTCAGCCAGCCCATAACCCGGCTACCGATCGTGTCGCCGACTGGATTTTCCTGATGATGATCATTCAAAGCATTGAAGGCAGAGACCGCCACCTCGGCTTCGCGCATGTAGCCGGCAGCAGCCTTCTGCTTCCAAATCTTGTAAGCCCCACGCAGATTCAGAAGGTTGTAACTGCCAACCCGTGGATTTGGGGCGGTCACGCCAAATGGGGCGAAGGCGGTATACGTTTGATCAACGGGATACGTCGCAGCGCCTACGTGAAACAAGGCAGCTTCTCCGCTTAATCCATTGTCCCATTCGCCTCGGAGGCCAGCATTAAACTTAAATCTGGGAGCACCGCGCGTCGCAGGCGATGGTTGGCCAATCTCTTCATATGAAAAATTGGCAAAGCCGCTTAGCCAATGGGTTGCCAAAAATTCAAGCCCTGCTTCCGCTCCATAGATATCCGCCCGGCCCACGTTGGCGAAAACCATATTGGTTGGAGAAACGCTAATGGTGTCGATGAGGTTAGAAATGTGATTAAAGAAAAGATCCGTGCGAATCCGTAACCGGTGTTTCCAAAACCACCCTTGATATCCAACCTCATATGACACGATTTCTTCAGGCTGGATATTAGTTGAGCCTTGTATCGTGTTAGTTGTTGTGTTGAAGGGCGGTGGCACCGGAAGGTTCGTCACGCTCTGTACCACAGAGAGCCGATTACTAATAGTAGGAGGCCGATAGCCGACTGAGACTGTGGCGTGAAACGTCTGGTCTGGAAGAAACCTGTAAAGCAAAGTGGCGCGCGGGCTGATCGTT
>DATGEA010000342.1:0-6137 GCA_035310605.1 Nitrospira sp.
ACCCCTCGCCGGAAGTAGGGGTGGTCGTCAACGACAAGAATTTTTAAGGTAGAAGAACTCATGCCCTCACCCGATAAGCGTCCGGCATGGCAACCGCAGTGTCATGGTGGTGCCCTTCTCCGGACTCCCTGTGATCGTGACTTGCCCCCCGATCAACGCCGCGCGCTCTCTCATCCCGAGCAGGCCGAATGACTGCGGATCGACAATCTTGTGATCAGCAATGCCTATCCCGTTGTCACTCACCGAGAGCAAAAGGAAACCGGCCCGCTCCTGCATGGAAATGCGCACGGCGGTGGCCCGGGCATGACGTGCCACGTTGGTGAGCGCTTCCTGGCAAATGCGGAACACCGCGGTGGCCCGCTCCGGCTCTACGTCGATATCCTCTGCGTCGGTAGTACAGGTGCATTCGATGCCGGTCAGTCGCTGAAATTCCTGACTCTGCCATTCAATCGCCGCCACCAATCCAAGATCATCCAACACCGCGGGCCTCAGTTCGCTGACAATCCGTTGCACGGCGTTAATGGTCCCGTCGATTTGTTCAATCATGGCCCGAATCTTCTCACTCACCTTGCGACGAAGCTTCGCACCATCCCCCTCGCCTACGATCGCGTTGACGCGGGAGAGGTCGATCTTGAAACACGTGAGCCAGACCCCTAATTCGTCGTGCAATTCACGGGCGATACGTGACCGTTCTTCCTCTCGCACCACTTCCAGGCGACCCGACAGCGTGCGCAGCCGATCCAATGATTGTTGGAGTCGCTCTTCCGCTTCCTTCCGTTGGGTGATGTTTTCCACCGTGCCTTCATATCCGATAATCGCTCCACTCCCATCGCGCACCGCGCGGACGTTTTCCGAAACCCAAATCACACCGCCGTCCTTACGGCGGATTTGCGATTCAAATCCGATCACTTCCTTCTCTTCGCTCATCCGACGCATCAACTCGTCCAGTCGCCCCGGCTCGACGTAGTTGTGCTGGGCAATGTAGGTAACGCTTATCATCATTTCTTCAGGCGATTCGAACCCATAGAGGCGCGCAAGTGCTGGATTCACCACCAGGTACTTTCCGTCGAGCGTGGTCCTGAAAATCCCTTCCACGGCATTTTCAAAGATGCTGCGATACCGCCCTTCTGCCTGCCTGATCGCCTCTTCCGCCTGCTTCTGCTGTGAAATATCGGTGAACGTCACCACTGACCCCTTGATCGTATTCCCCTCGATGATCGGAGAGGAGGAATAGTCGACCGGGAAGCTCGTCATATCTTGGCGCCAAAACACCTCGCCGTCGATGCGACTCGCCCGCCCGCTTCGAAACACCTCGAAGATGCGACACTCTTTCACCGGATACGGCGAGCCGTCGTCACGATGGTGATGAATCAGCTCGTGCATATTCCTTCCCACGACTTCACCGGGTTGATACCCGAGCATTCTCGCTGCCGCCGTATTAATGAACGTGCACAGACCGTCCAGATCCACTCCATAGATGCCCTCACTCGTCGATTCCAACAGCAGCATCCGGTCGTTCAACAACTTCCGTCGTTCCTCCTCTGCGCGCTTCCGCTCGGTGATGTCGGCGGTAATGCCGCAAATGGCGTAGGTTTGACCCTCCGCGTTGTGGAGCGGAAATTTGAAGACAATGCTCGTATGAAGACCATCATCTTGGAGTGCCACCTCTTCGAACTGCAACGGAACCCGCGCCCGGAGGACCATGAGATCATTGGCACGATAGGCGGCCGCCTGCTCCCGCGGAAAGACCTCTTCGTCCGTTTTCCCCGCGATGGCCTCACGGCTGGTATGAAACGTATGTTCGAATTGGCGATTGACGTCCAGATAGCGGCCCTGCGTGTCTTTCAGAAACACGAGGTTCGGGCTGTTATCGAGAATGGCCCTGAGCCGCGCTTCACTTTCGCCGAGCGCCTGCTCCGCCCGCTGGCGTTCAGCCGCGTAGCGGAGGGAGCGCATTAACAGATGGCCGGTCACCTGCCCTTTGACCAGATAGTCCTGGGCCCCGGCCTGGATCAATTGCATTCCCAGCGCTTCATCTTCGATGCTGGTCAGGATAACGATCGGGATACCCTTCGCCGCAGCATGCATTCGAACCAGCGTTTCCGTCCCATGGCTGTCGGGAAGCGAGAGATCCAGCAGGACCGCTTCAAAGCCGCCTTCCGCCGCGTGCGCAAGCCCCTTCTCGAGCCGGTCCGCGTGCACGATCTGAAACCCGCCGGGGGTGCTGCAATCTCTCAGAAGATATTCCTGCAGCAGGCGGATATCACCGGGATTGTCCTCGACAAGCAGAATTCGCATCGCCGTACTCAGATTGGATTGTTCTTCCCGTTCTTCGGCAGGACGACAATTCCGAGCCAGAAGTCTTCGATCGATTTCACCACTGTGATGAACTGGTCCAAATCAACTGGCTTGGTGATGTAACAGTTGGCATGGAGATGATAGCTTTTCAGCACATCCTGTTCGTCTTTCGACGTCGTGAGCACGACCACCGGGATACGCCTCAAGCCTTCGTCGGCTTTGATCTCAGCCAGCACTTCCCGGCCGTCCTTTATCGGCAGGTTCAGATCGAGCAGGATCAGGTGGGGACGGGCGGCCTTGGCATGCGGTCCCTCCCGGCGTAAGAAAGCCATCGCCTCGATGCCGTTCTTCATCACGGTCAGTTTATTGATCACCTTGGTCTCTTTGAGGGCTTCCATGGTCAAACGGACATCGCCGGGGTTGTCCTCGATCAAGAGAATCTCGATCGGTTTCACAAATTCGCTAGGGGACATAATGCTGCGCCTCCTCTATTTTGCCGAACAAAGGTTACGTTTGTGGAAAACACAATCCTGAACCCGACGGTGATCCGGTCACGTCTTGCGGTCTTTTTTCTGCTCCACTGAGATCGTGAAGTAGAAGGTCGCCCCCCGGCCCGGTTGCGATTCCACCCAGATGCGTCCCCCATGGCGTTCCACAATCTTCTTGCATAATGCCAGGCCGATGCCGGTACCGGGATATTCTTCTCTGTCGTGCAGGCGCTGAAAGATGACGAAGATGCGGTCGGCATACTGAGGATCCACCCCGATGCCGTTGTCGCGGACCGAGAACAGCCATTCGTGGTTCCTGGGCTCAGCCGACACGTGAACCCTGGGGGGCTCCGCTCCGTGGAACTTGACGGCGTTGCTGACCAGGTTTTGAAAGAGCTGCCCCAGTTGCCCGCCGTCGGCCGTCACCTTGGGCAGGGCGTCGTGGGTCACGACGGCGTGATTCTCCTCGATGGTCAGCCGTAATGTACTCAGCACGCCGTCCAGGAGCAGATTGCAGTCGACCTGCTCAAAGGCCTTCCCTTGGCTCGTCACCCGCGAGTAGGCCAGAAGGTCATTGATCAGCCTTTGCATACGGGTGGCCCCGTCTACCGCATAGCCGATGAATTCGTCTGCGTCAGCGTCTAGTTTGCCTTTGTAGCGCTTGGCGAGCAGTTGCGTATAACTCCCCACCATCCGCAAGGGTTCCTGCAAGTCATGGGAAGCCACATAGGCGAATTGCTGCAGATCGGCATTCGACCGGATCAGCTCGTCGTTCAGCTCCCGCAGTTGGTGCTCGCCTCTTTTAACCTGCTGCAGCAGCAAAGCCTGATCAACGGCCTTTCCTGCATGGGCCGCCAGAGCCATGATCATTTCCTCGTCGAGTCGGGTAAATTCGTCGGCGCCCTGCTTCTCCGTCAGATAAATCCGTCCAAAGACGCGCTCATGGGTCCGGATAGAGACCCCGAGGAAAGAACGCATCGCCGGATGACCCTGTGGAAATCCGACGGAAGCCGGGTGCTCTGTGAGGTTCTTAAGCCGGAGCACGCCTTCTCGATCGGACAGGAGCCCCAATACGCCGCTCCCGGTCGGCAGCACTCCGATCGCAGTCTTGGTCGCCTCATCCATTCCCGAGGTGATAAATCGGGCCAGTTTCCCCTGCGCCTCGTCGACGATTCCCAACGCGGCATAGCGGGCACCCGTCACTTCTCTCGCCCCGTGTAGGATCTGCTCCAGAAGGCTGTCCAACTCCGGACTGGCCGTAACCTCCCGCACCGCTCCGACAAGGGAGTGGAGGGCCCTCGCCCGCTCTTCGCCGAGTTGTACGGCCCCGGCCAGTTCATTCTGGGCTACAATCAGGTCACGTTGCTCTTGAGCCAGTCTCCGCGACGCCCACATCCCAAATCCGGTCAAGGGAACCACCAACAGCAATCCGACTCCACCGACTGTCCAGATTAATCGGTCGATCGGGGCATACACCCGGTCCCGGTCCAGTCGGACCAGGAGCGTCCAGTCAAACCCGGGAAACTTGTTGTAGCCTCGCGTCCTTGCATAGCCGGTCACCACAGGGATCTGCCGGCGGTGATGCAGCTCTTCAACATAGCCGGATTGGTTCCGGTCCGCTGCTGCCTTGACCACGGAAGGCAACGCCATATTCAGTGCATTGAAGGTCGGGTCTTTCATTTGATCCTTCTCACTGAGGACGTTCCCTTGACTATCCAGCAGCAGCCAGTCGTATGCACTTTCGCCGTCTCGCAGAGCCCCCTCCTGCTGAAGTATGGCCCGTAGGTTCTCAAGCGGTACCTGGGTGGTGACCGCCCCCTGAAATTCCCCCCGGGGCCCGAGTATCGCGGCTGAAAATCCAATCGCTACGGCACCACCGGACTCCCGTGAACGTCGAGCTTCCGTGAGATGGATCTTCCCCGTCTGTCGGACGGTTTCAAACCAGTCTCGCTGATCGAGAGCCGCGCCTGAGCCGGAACTCTCATCTTTTGCCGGTTGCTTGTCCCATGCAACGGATGAATCGGTCATCGCGACGAGTCGCCCGGAGGTATCGACAACCCCGATCCAGGAGTAGTACCAGTAAAGTGTTCTGTATTCTTCTAATCGTCTCTTCTTCTCATCCCGACTGCCTTCCAGCAGGATCCGGTCGTTTGCAAACAACTGGATATCACCAAATCGTTCAAAGAGGACACGATCAAGGGTGTCTACAGCCTGTGCCGCTGCTCTGGCCAGATCTGTTCCCCGTTCACTGACCAATACGGTCCGCAAGGCGCCTAATGCATAGAGTCCCAGCCCGACGGCAATCACGAAGCACGACAGGAGCACTCCCGGGAGCAAGCGGCCGTAGCGGGTGGGATTCATGGTTTCCACAGATGTTCACTCTGCTTCTTGCTTGGGTCGGATTGGTCTGTCGGGCGGCAGCTCTGAATAAGGTATGGACGCGCCGTGAACCTGGAATGAGCGAGGGCAGTGGTAAGGATGTGACCTGTTCCCCGGTCGAGCCGGATCCTTGAATTATGACCGCAAAGAAAGAAAGAACTGATGCGCTGATGGATCTCGCGCAAATACCGCATGCCAAGTACTTAAATTATTATTGTGGGCTCGATCAGACGTAAGCGGCAAGAATATCAGGCTTCAAGAACCGAGACAATAGCCACTTCATTGAGCCAGCGTGCGCAGATACGCAAGGACATCCCAGATTTCCTCGTCCGACAAGGCCGAGCGCCAGGCTCCCATGGCCGTATTGGGCTTGCCTTCATGGATCCGCTTGAACAGCCCGGCGTCCAATTTATTCTGGACCGCTGGCGACGTCAGATCTGCCACAGGAGGCGTGAACGACATCATCCCGTGACCCGTCCCATCCACACCATGGCAACGGGCACAAAGACTCGAGTAGATCGTTTTCCCAGATGACGCATCCCCGGGAGGCGGCGATATGGTTAGATCGCTGAGCCCCACTCCACCCATGACGCCGAACGCTGCAAGGATGACAGTGAGTGAACCGACGTTCATCATTGATCGTGGCTCATGGGTAGTTTGATTGAATCTCATACTAATGAAAGCGTGCGAGAGCCATGCCATGACACCGGTGAAACCTGCGAATCCAAAGGTTCGTCATGACAAGGGGTTAGCTTGTTTTCCCTCGTTGTGTTAAGGCTCGATCCGGTTCGATTGGCGAGAAAGACCCCAGGTTCTCCCGGATAATGGCGCACGATGCTACAGCGGAACTCCCGACCCGCGCCAATGCAGCCGCCGTCAGCAGAGCGACAGCAGAGGTGATCGACACGATCTTGCGCCATCAAAGCTCCTCTTCCGCTACATGCCGGCTGACCCGCTAGTCAGTTGTCGAAC
>DATGEA010000343.1:0-6191 GCA_035310605.1 Nitrospira sp.
CGGCAGGACCAGCTTCTCCTTACTCAGGCCGCTCGGGTCCCAAAGGACGATGAACTGATCTTCGCCTTCTTTAATGGGAGAGAATTGGAGATTTCTGAGAACTGGGTACTGCTTGGGGTCTTTGGCGGTGCCGGTCGTCATAGGGCCCCATTGTAACGAACCGCTTTCCCCACCTGCAATGGGGAAAGAGGGCTTAACGGACGCTCGGGGGCTCTTCCTGGCGTCGGCGCGCCAACGCAACTAGGGCAACAATGGTCACAATGAGCAGCCAGAGAGTCGGGCGGCCGTAGGAAGCATCGGAGAACTCGATCAAGTCGGTCAACCGGCCGATCAAGAGCGACATGCGAGCCATGACCGTGTAGCCGAATGCGGCGCCGAAGGAAATCATCAGGAAGACGATGCCGGTTCTCGCCACCACCTTCCCCGGACCGTGGTGTTCGACGGAAAAGAAAAAGTAGAACAGGACCGAGGTGACTCCGATCAGGATGATGATCGCATTCAGGTTGCTCGCCGGATTGAGCAGATTCATCGAGAAGGCCACGCCGTCGCCGCCGGCCGACGAGAGCAACGGCCGAACGGTGTCCTCGATCTGCTTCAGGATAAACGACGAAATCGTGCGCGGGATGGCAAGCCCGGACCCGACTCCGACAATGAAGGCAAAGGCGTAGCGGGACAGCCACGCCGCTTTCGGAACATAGCGCGTCAGCATGAGCAGCCCGATGGCGACGGGAATCAACAGGGAAATCTCCCCCTGCTCGAAAATGGGTTTGATGATTAAATGCACGATCACCGTGTCGTAGGCTTTCACGATCGTGTACCCGACCGACACGCCCACGTAGAGATGTTCGGCCAGTTTGAAGAGCGGATTATCTTTGTAGAGGAATGAGAAGATGAACAGGGTCAGCCCTGTCGCCACCCAGGCCCCGATGATCGTTGCATCCATAACGCCCCCGCTCCTTAAGTCACATGCCCCTGCTGCTTGGCTTGTTGACGCAACGAAAAGTAGAAGAGATTACACATGATCACGAGCACGATGATCGCAAGGTGCGTCGCCGACTGCGCATCCATCCCGGCGACCGCTCGCCCCTTCTGGCCGACCAGACTCTCGTACTCTGCCGCTCCACGGAGGCCGCCGATCAAGCCGTTGATCTGCCCGCTCCGCAACAAAGGATAGAGCCCCGGCGCGATGACTCCCGTGCAGCCGCCGCCCAGTTCGAATTTGTATTTGTCCTTCCCGAACACATACCAGGCTTCAACCCCGGGATTCCCTGCGGCCAGGCTGATCGCGTAGCTCACATCCTTGAGGCTCTGTACCCCCTCCAGCACCGGCAAACCCTTGGTCGGTTTCCCCCCGTAATCGCTGGGAAACGCGGTGTAGAGATCCTGCCCCATGTTGATGATGACCGCGGTTCCGCCCGGACTCCACCCAAGAAACACATAGTCCTTCCCGTTTTCCTTGCCCATCTCCTTGGCTACCTGCGTCAACAGCTGATCCGCCATGCCGGTGCCGGAGACCCAGAGGGTCATGGCCATCACGCGAAGATTTTTTCGGAATGCATGACGAAGCAAGGCGATGGCCTGGGGATGCAGCTCCGGCTTCGAGGCCGGATCAAAATCGATGGAAAGCAGAAACACCGACCGCTCGGGCAACGCCTCGATATAGTCGTACACGCCGCGCACCTCCGCCGATATTTTGATCGGGAGACCCACCGGATAGAGCAGCGGCAACAGCGTGCAGACGCCGATCACCAAGAAGATGATGCGCCGGTCGATTTTCAACATTCGTTCCGAGAAGTTCAACGTACTCTCCGATCAAATTGGCGAAAGGCCAGGGGCCAGGGGCAAGGGGGCACACCTAATGATGCGATGCCGTTCCGAACCTTTCGCCACCTGCCTCGCACCCCTGATCTGTTCACTCCTTGCCTCCACCGAGGTATGACCGCTCGACGCCGAAAATGATCTTGAAGGACAGAGCCACGGCGCCCAGACTGACGCCGATCAGAATGGCGCGCCGCACGGAGGCGTTCAATACGTTCAAGATCCATTGCGAGACGTCGCCGCTCAGAGGAATCAGATACTCCCCTAACGGCACACGGCCCATCATGACGATCACCGCGGCAACCAAGAGCACCGCCGCCTCACGACTTCTGGCTCGAAATGACCGGTAGGCCGCCGACGCAATGAAAAACGCTAGAATGGCGAACATGGTGCCCTGCAGCGGCACCATCATGAACGAGTACACCCAGCCGAACGCCGTCATCGCCCCATCGATACCTTCCTTCCCGTTGGCCAGGAGTCCAACCACGATCGTGCCCAGCATGCCGGCATACAGGACAAAGCTGTAGCCCCACCCCGCCTCTTTCCGTCTGATCTTGACCGCATGCTGATGGAAGAGACTGGTGACGCCAAGGATCAATGCAAACCCCCCGATGATCTGCAGCCACTTGGTTGCGGAGGTGAGCAGCTGTTCCGACGCCGGATGTGGAACGTAGTACTGTGCCGCAAACAGCAGTCCGGTGATCATCGTAATGAGCAGAGGCACCTGCCGGCGAAGAAAGATCATTTGAGATCCTTAAAGAGATCCAAAAAGAGTTGCGGCCACTGCGACCCCGTCACGACGCCGAAGGTCGCCAGCAGGGTCCCGACTCCGATGACCGTCAAGATAAAGGCCTTCCCGATATCCTGGCCCCGTAGTGTGCCGATCTGAATGGGCTCTCTGGAGAGGTAGGCGCTGGCCGCATACAGCTCTTCGCCGATCAGGGTGTAATCGCAAGTGGTCACGAAGAACGGCAATTGATGGTCTGAGTCCGTTCCGGCAATTTGGATGGCGCCGGTGCTGGCGCCGGTCTCGGTCAGCAGGAGAGATTCCGCGAAATACGACCCCATGAAGAAGTTCGCGGCCGGTTGTTTCCGAAGCATGATGCCATCCACAGCCGCGGTATAGCTGAATTGGTCGGACGTAATAAAGAAGTTCGAGTCTTCCTTGAAGAGATCTGGCTTACCCGCCTCTAAATAGGCCTGCTTTGTGATCTCCTGACACACCGCCATCGTAATGGGGTCGCGATGAGGGACCATCAATTCCGTTTCGTAGGCTGCCGTGCGTTTGGCCACCCGGCCCAGGATCACGGCCGCCGCGATGGTCGAAGGATCGCTCATGTCGTGGGCGCCGGTGAGATACAAAATCGGCTTACCCAGTTCAGTCGCCCGGCCGATCGCCTCATCGACCGCATCGAGGCCGGGAATCCGTCTCAGGAAGATATTGTTCCGCTTGGCATGGCTGATTGTATAGAAGACCAGTCCGCCGAACGACAGGGCCAGGATCAAATTGTTGAGCTGGTTCCAGTTGAACCAGTCGGCGGCGGGAGTCGCCCGCAGCAACGGACCGATGATACGCTGCTCCCCCTGGACCGCAGCTACGCTCACGGCGTAAGAGGTCCCGTCTTTCAGCTCCACACCCTTCCCGCTTCTGATCACATACTGATGCCAGGTCTTGTCCGACTTCCTCGTCCACCAAGCCGCCTTGGCATCCTTCACAAAATGGGTATTTGCCGGAAACTCCGCGATGATTTTGAGCGAAGCCGGGTCTGTCACCGTAGCGTCACCGGCCAACACCTGATAGCGAACATTGGGACTATCAGAAGTTCCTGGCGCCCAGGATACAGTCAGACTCTCTCCCCCGTCGTTCGGCGTATCAAAGACTTGAAGGTCGGCAGGAGCCGGCAGCGTCGATTGAGCAAACGAAGAGGCAACGATTCCCGTCATCCATAATAGGGTCCAGACACCCAGCGCAACCATTTGATGAGCTCTTCGGTTCATCAGCCTTCAATGAGCTCGATGTTGGTTCTCGGGATCACCGCCCTCGAGCCGTCGGCAAACTTCACCTCCAGCACCCGCACCTCGCTCTCCGTGGGAATCTTCTGAAGATCGGGCGGCAGAGCCGACACTTCGCCGATCTTGCCGAACAGTGGATCACGGATGATTCGCACCGGATCGCCGAGGCGAATCCCCTCTCGCTGCGGCTGCACGGATACGGTTGAAACCGCAGTCACTGCTTGAGGAATAATAATTTCAGGGCGAATGACGCCGGCCCTGATTTGCGTCGCCCCTGATATAGACGCTTTCTGTCCTGCGTGGGCTGAAAGCAGCTTGAAGGTCTTCGCAGCCATCGGGATGGTGCCGAATCCTTCCGTCAGAATCAGCGTGAACCCCACCTGTTCGGTGCCGGTGATGGCCACGCCGAGATCATAGCCCAACAGGGCGCGAAGATCCTTATCATGAATCCCGCCCACGACCAAGCCAGACACGCCCAGTTCTTTCGCCTTGGTCATGGTCTCGGCCGGCAGGAACGATCCCCCTACGACGATCTTGCCCTCCATGTCCGGCTTCAGATGCGTCGGCGTCAATCGCTCGTCCGGCGACTGTACTGCAACTGCGATCTGGCCCCAGGCCTCTCCGCCGATGCCGAATATCCCCTGCACCAAGCTACAGGCAGCCTCGACGACAACGCCCTGCTGTGGAATGATCTCCACCACCGTCCCATCAATATAGGCAAGCAGATCGAGGATGCGGGGCGGCTCCCGAAGCAGCACTTGTCCGGTCACCATTGAAAGGGATTCGAGCGTCCCGGTGACCGGCGAGCGAATTTCCGTCTTGAACCATTTAATCAACGGCTTGTTCTCGGCCAGGATCTCGTCCTTCTGAACGAGATCGCCCTCTTTCTTCACGAGATAATCTTTGATCTCGTCCGGCGCGATACTGAGCTGATTCGCCAGATTGACCGGATAGACTTTCCCCGGCAACTCCGCACGAGCGACGGCTTGATCAGAGCGCACTCGATCACCCTGGGTGACCAACAGCTTTCCCGGCAACGGCAACAGCCGGCGGCGGCGAACGACCGTACGTTCGGTAACCGTAAGACCTGGTGTATAGGAATGGGCCATAGTAAAAGTTCTGGGTTCCGGGCTTTGAGTTCTGAGTTATAAAATTAGGTCTGAATCATGAATTCCCGCCTGCATCAGGACGCGCGGAACTCTACACTCAGAACTCACAACTCAGAACTGGCCGTTGGGTATAACCCGACGGCCTGGAACCATTTCGTCAGCGCTGCAACCCGCGCGGCATGCTCACCGGGCAATTGCAGCGGACGACCTCGACCATCCAGCATGAGGCCGACCACCCCGCCTTGCACCTCTTGCGTCACCGGCATGCCGGCGCCGGCGCCCAGGTTTACGTGCTTGGCCGGCTGCATCGTCACTTTCGCCTTCTTGCCGACTTTCAGCGGATAGAGCCGGAGGTCGCCAAACTTCAGCTCGTCTTTCACGATCCTGCCGTCAAGAAACACGATCTCATAGCCGGCGCAAGATTCGCCGTTCTTCCCCTGCCCGATCGGAGCCACACAGGTTCCCAGATAGATCATGCAATCGCGCACGAACACGTCCGTGGCAGCCCTCTCGTTGATCGTCGAGAGCACGCCCAAATGCGGCATCATGAAGATGCTGTCGACTGAGAGCATCGTGAAGCCCAACGGCTCGTAGGCATCGACCATCATCAACATCGACTGGACCCGCCGGGGGGCGTGCGACAGAATGCCTCCGCTGCCGACGATCAAATCCAATTTCAGCATGTCCACAAGACTCTTACCGGAGGTCTGCTGCTCGAACACATCCGAAATCGTCCGCTCCTGCTGCACGCCCTTCAACCCGGTCGCGAGCGACTTGTGATGGATCAACGCCAGCCTGAGGGCTTCGCGCGAGATGGCGTGTTCGATCTGCAGTTCGTCGAGCGTCTGCGGAATCGTCGTGGGACGAATCATCTTGTTCTTGATGCGGTTGCGCAGCGTCTGCTCGTCGATCGTGAAGGGCACCCACCGCATGATGTTGGCCAATCCTGCTTCTGCCAACACGTTCGAAATGCTGTAGGACATGCCGAGGTTCGCGCTGACCGTCCGATTGAAGATCCCTCCGAAAACCGAAAAGACGTCCGTCGTAGCTCCGCCGATATCGACGCCGATCAGATTCAAACGCTCGCGTTTGGCGATCGTTTCCATGATGACGCCGACCGCGGCCGGCGTCGGCATGATCGGAGCACCGGCCATCTCGATCAGGTTCTTGTAGCCGGGGGCCTGGGCCATGACGTGCTCAAGAAACAGATCGTGAATTTTGTGCCGGGCGGGTGCGAGGTTTTCTCTTTCG
>DATGEA010000344.1:0-2113 GCA_035310605.1 Nitrospira sp.
CGGCCAGGCCGATTTTATCCCGGGCACCGTCTCCGACGGGATGGTGTACACCGAACTCGGCGAATTTCCGAACACGCTCGACTGCGAGAATGGCGCAGAGGTCGTCGTCATGATCCGACCAGACGATATCCATCTTGTGCCCACCAAAGGCGCCACCTCCCGAGTCCTCTCGCGCCAGTTCAGAGGGTCGGAGAATCTCTATGCCATCAGCCTCCCCTCGGGCCAGGTCGTCCACAGCAGCCAGGGTTCAACGAGCGTCTATCAGGAAGGCACGCCGGTGGAATTGCGCGTGCTCGCCTCACATACCGTCCTGTTTAAGCAGTCCGTGGAGCCTCCGCCGAGCATAGAACCCGCACGTTGACAGCCCTTTTCCGCTTCTGGCAGCATGGGGGCACATACACGCTGGATCCAAACCCCTCCCGGCCTCGACCCTCACCTTTGGAGTTGAAGGAGTCGCTGATGGACGCGTTGAAGAACGCAGTCGACTATGGAATTATCGGCCTGCTGCTGGCCCTGAGTGTCTGGTCCGTCGCGATAGCCGTGGAGCGATGGCTGTTCTATCGCCGGATTGATCTGGGACAGTTTTCATCGCTGCAAACGTTGGAGATTGCGCTGACCAAACGGCTCGTCATCATCGGCACCGTCGCCGCGAATGCCCCCTACATCGGCCTCCTCGGTACCGTGCTCGGCATCATGCTGACGTTCCATACGATGGGAACCTCGGGAACGATGGCCGTCAATACGATCATGATCGGACTGAGTCTCGCCTTGAAAGCCACAGCCGTCGGCCTGCTCGTGGCAATTCCCTGCGTCGTCATGAACAATATCCTGCGCCGGAGAGTGGCTGAACTGATTTCGCAATATAAGGTGATGCATGGATCGCGAGGTTAACCAGATCAACGTCATTCCGCTCGTCGATGTCATGCTGGTGTTGTTGGTCATCGTGCTCACGACGGCAACCTTCATCAGCACAGGGCAAATTCCTGTCAATTTGGCGAAAGCCAAAGAAGCCGGCGACCGGAAGGACGTGCCGATCGTCATTACCCTCACCGCGGATGGAAAGTTATTTCTCAATGACCGAGCCGTGGCGGAGGGCGAACTTCCCGCCGCGCTTGCCGCACAATCACATGACTCCGCAGTGGTTGTCCGAGCCGATAAAGTCACCCTGCTTGAACGGTTCGTCGCCGTGGTCGATGAAGTACGCGGGTTGGGGTTTCAACAAGTCAGTCTCGAGGTCATCAGGCTGTAACCATGATGGAGACACCAGGAGGCGATCTGCACAGTAGAGCCGGCACGGTTGGCTGGTTGTTTTCCTGCGCCCTCCACGGAAGCCTCGTGCTCGCCTCATTCCTCTTCGTGCAAAAGGTTCAGCTGGCTCCTCAACCTGAGCCGTTTAAATGGAACGTCGCAATGGTTACTCCAGAACAGATCATGAATCCCGCACCGACGTCGCCGTTCCCGCCGACACCATCGGCGAAGCCCGCGGCCTCTGCACCGGTTCAGACTCTTTTATCACCACGGCAAACGAGAACCGCCGAGCCGACTTCGCCGGTGGTGACAACTGTAGCTCCGCCCACGCCGCCTCAGCCGAAGACTCCGGTGATGCCGAACGTCGCTCCTCCCTCACCACCGGTAACCTTGCCACCACCGACCCCGGTCCAACTCGCACAGGCCCCTGAGGCAGCCCCGGTCCCGACTGTCACACCGAGGGAATTGCCAGCGGTTGTTCCGCACCTTACGGAATCTCCGCCTCAGTTCGTGACACATGATCAGAAGACAGAGCCTGTTCCTCCTCAGCCCGTTCATCCGCAACCGGCCGAACAAAGAATGGAGCAGGTTGCTCCGGTCCTACAGCCGATCGTGGAACCTCCGCCTGTTCCCATCAATACTCCGGCACCGGTCCATCAACAGATGGAGCAGGCGGCGGCCGTGCAGCCCATAGCGCCCCCGCTACAAGCCGAACAACTTGCTCCACCAACCGCGGCTGTTCCGCCCCAGCCGCAGACCGAGACGCAGATCGCGTCGATTGCGCCGTCGAGACCATCAGCGCCGACCCGCGCCGATTACGGCTGGCTCTCCGATACGATCTTGAAGCGCGTGGAGGAGCTGAAGC
>DATGEA010000345.1:0-5910 GCA_035310605.1 Nitrospira sp.
AGGTCTTCCGGAACCCGCCCGGCCGGAAAAACTTCCGCCAGAGCGCGCGCGAGCCCCTTGGATGAGGTAATGCCGAGGCCGCAGGTATCGGTTCCCGGGCAGGCAATAATGTCTTCGACGAGTTCGGCGCCGGGATCCGCGAGCCCTTGCGACGCCAGGTCGCCATAGAGTTCGGCAATTTGCGACTCGGGAATCCAGCGGATGATCATATTCTGATTGATCGTGGTGCGGATGTTGCCGTTGGAATAGCGCTCGGCCAGATCGGCGACGTGCAACATCTGCGCGGCAGTCAGATCGCCCATGAACAGCTTAATGACCGCCGCGACATAGCCGGCTTGTTTCTGCCGGACGACGTTCGTCCGTTTCCACATCTCAAACGGCGTTTCCTGATGCGCGCCGTCGACCTGCCCGTTGCCCTGAGCCGCGCTCGGTGCTGATCCGTTCGACGTGGGCATGATCAACGGGACCGGCTCGTCTCGATGCTGCAGGACCTTCAGCGGTTCGTTCGCAGGGCGCGCGTAACCCATCGCCACGTAGATTTCCTCCCAGCGTCGCTTGAACTCCGCAAAGCCCAGTTTCTCGATCACGAACTTCATGCGGGCCTTGTTCCGATTCTTTCTGTTACCCAACGTATCGAACACCTTGATGACGGCCTCGATGCTGGGGATCAGCTCATCCATCGGCGTGAAGTCCCGCAGAACCTGCGCGATCCGGGGGGCCGATCCGAGGCCGCCGCCGGCGACCATGCGAAAACCGATCGTCCCGTCTTCCTTTTTCGCCGCCAGCAATCCGATATCGTGGATCGGCGTCAACGCGCAATCGTGCTTGCAGCCGGAGAAGGCGATTTTGAACTTGCGGGGCAGGCTCTGATTAAGGGGATTCCGCAAGAGATGATACGCCACCGTCTTGGCATAGGGCGTGATGTCGAAGACTTCCCCCTGACACACACCGGCAAGATGGCAGGCCGTGACGTTGCGAACGGTATTGGCACAGGCCTCCCGCGTCGTCAGACCCACTTCCGCCAAACCGCGCATGATCGTGGGGACGTCTTTCAATTCGACAAAATGCAACTGGATATCTTGCCGCGTGGTCACATGCCCGACGCCGGTCGCATAGCGCTCTGCCAATTCCGCCACACGCCGCAATTGGTTCGCCGTGATACCGCCGAACGGGATCTTGATGCGAACCATTTGGACGCCGGCCTGACGCTGGCCGTAGATGCCGTACTGTAGCCGAAACGGCTTGAAGAGATCGCTCACGATTTCGCCGGACAACATCCGCAGAGCTTCCTTCTCAAAGGTTTCTATTTCTTCGAGAATGGCAGGAGAAATAGGTTCCGTACGAATCGCGATGCCGCTGGTGAGTGATGGATTCATGGGCAACCTCAAATGTGATACATCAGAGACCGTTGCTGCTCGAGCTGGCGCTGTTGTCCGGCCAGCTCTTCGACGGTAATCGCTTCGAGCACATGACGCTCGGCTGCATGCACGCGATCCCACACGTTCGCCAGAAGGAGATCGGATTTTGAGCCGCGCCTGAGCGGACTCTGTCCATTGAAGGCCGCCACCGAAAGAAAGGGTCCGTCGAGCGCCTCCAGGATTTCTGCCACCGATAATTCAGACGGTTTTTTGGACAGGACGTAGCCGCCCTGCGCCCCACGCTGACTTGACACCAGTCCGGCTTTCTTCATGGCGTGAAGGACTTGCTCCAAAAATCTGGCCGGAATCCCCTGCCTTCTCGCAATGGATTTCGCCTGGATCGGCGCGACACCTGTTTGCATGGCAAGGTCGATCGCTGCCATAATTCCATATGTAGATCGCAGGGATACCTTCATATCATAGTATTCCGGTCGGAATTAGAGACTGATATTCTTATCTCCCGCTCCCCCCGCCTGTCAAGAGCCTCGCCGTCCGAAGGCTCGCTTGGCCGCCACCATGCCGAGTTCCATCACGAGATGCCGATAAGCTCTTCGCTGTGGAGAGGGAGCCTGAACATTCTCCATGAAGAGATGCCGATCTCTTCCGGCTTCGTTAACGGACAAACTCGCAGTGAAGTTCCCGGTTCCTTCTCGTATCCGGCAACATCGCCCACTTGAAGGGACGCAGGCGCATGGTGTGACAAATTCGATCTTTCACCTCATTGAGCACGAATTGCACGCGAAGTTGCATCGCCATTCGATCGTTCATCGTTCATAATGTCACCCGATCGTCCGCGTCGGAAAATTTCTCCGTTGACATCAAATCGGCTCTGGGCAATAATCCGGCCCTCTTCTTCTGGTGATACCTTCATGACGATCTCTTCTCCGGTCTTCAGCATTTTATTGCTTAGCGGCGACCCGGACATTCAAAGCCAGTTCAAACTTGCCTTCAAAGACGCCGCCGTGACGACGGCGAAAGACGCGGCCGCTTTGCCGCGGGAAGCGGCCAAACGCACGTTTGACGCGGTCATTGTGGAATCCAAGCCCGGAGCGCAGGCAAGCGCGTCGGTTCTCCCGAGTCAGCTCGATTTGACGAACGCGCTGGTGATTAGCGGGTCCCGCTCCGTACTCAAACGGGCTTCGAAGTTCATGCAAGCCATGGCACGGGCGAAGGGGGCGGCCTCGAATGGAGCGGCTCCGCTTTCGCTCGAGGATTATCTGGATTGGAAGATGGGGGACTTTGTGAAGGGGATGCGGAACGGTTCCGGTCGCAACCTCCACCCCATGCTGATTTCCGCGATCGAACGCCCGCTCATCGCCCGCGCCCTTCAAGAAACCAAGGGCAATCAAATTCAAGCAGCTGAATTACTCGGTCTGAACCGCAATACGCTTAGGAAGAAGATTCAAGAGTTGCACATCCCGGTGAAGCGGGGGAGGGCTGCGCAGATACGCGAAGCCTAGCGAAGACGTGCTTCGGAGGTGTCGGGCAGGCGGCCGCCGCCTGCGTAGCAGCAAGTCCTGATGGCTGGTTCCTTAACCTAACCGATAGGAGGGGGATGATGACGAAAGAAGAATTGATTGCGAAGATGGCCGCGTCCGCCGGGATCACCAAGGTGGCTGCGGGCAATGCGCTCCACGCCTTTACCGGGGCGGTCACCTCGTCACTCAAGAAGGGACAGCGGGTGTCCCTGGTGAATTTCGGGACCTTCACCATCTCGAAGCGGAAAGCTCGGATGGGCCGTAATCCTCGAACCGGAGAGACCTTGCGGATCCCGGCTGCGAAAGTGCCGAAGTTCTCCGCCGGCAAAGTCTTGAAATCAGCGGTCCGGTAACGGCCGGGGTACAGTCCGTTCCCGCCGTTTCATCAAGAGAGGAGGCGGCGTGCCGTGCATCTTGGCACGTTCCCTTCTCTTTTGCATTTCTTGACACCTTGGGCGGCCCTATATTAGCATGCGCGTTCGGACGATAGGCGCGTAGCTCAGGGGGAGAGCGCTACCTTGACACGGTAGAGGTCGACGGTTCAAGACCGTCCGCGCCTACCATCTCGCCGAGGGCATCTGACCGTTTACGACGGTCGGGGTGCCTTTCGTGTTTTTGTTTCCTGCTTGAGAGACAGGAGCGTGTTCATTTCCGCCGGGGCTCTGTGGTGGCGCGCCACCACCCGGTGAAGTCAGTGGTGCTGCGTCCGAGGAAGGAAGCTGGAAGTTCGTGCCGAAAGTGACGCTCAAGAACGGGACGAGTTATGACGTTCCGCAGGGTCATACCGTAGCCCAAGCTCTCGCTGCGGGCGGAATCCCCATCGGGCCGGATCTGCTTGCCGCCGCCGTCAATGGTCATTCAACCGATCTTTCCGCTGTCCTGAGCGGCGACGCGACCGTCGAACCGCTTCGCTTCGACAGCGCGGAAGGGCGTGAAGTCTATCGCCACAGCAGCACCCATGTGATGGCCCAGGCAGTGAAGGAATTGTTCCCGGGCGCGCAGCTGACGATCGGGCCAGCGCTTGAAGACAGCTTCTACTATGATTTTGCCTTCGAGAGGCCCTTCACTCCGGAAGACCTGGAAAAGATCGAAGCCCGAGCGCAGGAGATTGCAAAACGCAAACTCGCCATCACGAGGCGCGAATTCAGCAAGCAGGAAGCGATCGACTTCTTCAAGAGCCGTGGTGAGCACTATAAAGTTGAACTGATTCAGGGTTTCCCGGACGGGGAACCGATATCAGCCTATACCCAGGGCGATTTCGTCGATCTCTGCCGCGGGCCGCACCTGCCGTCGACCGGTTATATCGGCGCATTCAAGCTGCTCACGACGGCCGGGGCCTACTGGCGCGGCGATGAACGCAACCCCATGCTCCAGCGCATCTATGGGACCTCGTTCCCCACCAAGGCCGAGCTCGACGCGCACCTCGCCCGCCTGGAGGAGATCAAACGGCGCGACCATCGGAAAGTCGGGAAAGAACTGGACTTGATCTCAATCCAGGATGAAATCGGCCCCGGGCTTGTGCTGTGGCATCCGAAAGGCGCGGCAATCCGGCTGCTCATCGAGAATTTCTGGCGCGAGCAGCACATCAAAGACGGATACGAGTTGGTCTCCTCCCCTCATGTGGCGCGTCTGGATCTCTGGAAGACCAGCGGGCACGTCGACTACTACCGTGAAAACATGTTCGCCTCCATGAAGCTGGAGGGCAGCGAGTATCAGCTCAAGCCGATGAACTGTCCCTACCACATCATGATTTACAAGTCGCATCTGCGCAGCTACAGGGACCTCCCCATTCGCTACGGCGAACTCGGGACCGTCTATCGCTACGAGCGGACGGGCGTCCTCCACGGCCTGTTGCGCGTGCGCGGGTTTACGCAGGACGATGCCCATCTCTTCTGCCGGCCCGATCAGATCGAGACAGAAGTCAGCCGGGTCCTGGACTTCACGTTTTTCATTCTTCGAACGTTCGGATTCACCGAGTTTGAAGTGTTTCTTTCGACCAGACCCAAGGAATCGGTGGGCGCCGACGAGCATTGGACGCTGGCCACCAGCGCATTGGAAGCGGCCCTCAAGAACCGCAACATCGCCTTCCACCTGGATCCGGGCGGAGGCGCGTTCTACGGGCCCAAGATCGACATCAAGATCAAGGACGCGCTGGGCCGCTCCTGGCAATGCTCGACAGTGCAGGTCGATTTCAACAATCCGGAGCGGTTCGAATTGAGTTACATCGGGGAGGACGGCAAGGCGCATCAGCCGATCATGATTCATCGGGCCCTGATGGGATCGATCGAACGGTTCTTTGGCATTCTGATCGAGCATTACGGCGGCGCCTTCCCGACGTGGCTGGCACCGGTTCAGGCCATTGTCATGGCGATCACGGACAACCAGCGGGAATTTGTGGCCAAGGTCGTCGCCGAGATGAAGGCCGCCGGATTCCGCGTCGAAGCCGATCTGCGCAACGAGAAAATCGGTTTGAAGATCCGGGAAGCGGAAAAAGCCAAGACCCCGTTCATGTTCGTCGTCGGCGACCGGGAAGTCCAGAGCGGCAGCCTCTCCGTCAGAGGACGGAGCGGGGCCAATCTCGGCAGCATGACGGTCGCAGGAGCATTGGATCTGCTCAGGGCCGAAGTGAATCGAGCCGGGCAGCAACTTTCACCCACATCATGAGAGGTGGCCTATCGTCCCCAAACTGCGCGTGAACCGCGAAATTCGAGTGCGTGAAGTTCGAGTGATCGGACCAGAAGGAGAGCAACTCGGTATTCTCCCAACACCGGAAGCGTTTCGACAGGCCCAGGAGAACGGCTACGACCTCGTCGAGGTCGCGCCCACATCGGTCCCTCCCGTCTGCCGCATCATGGATTACGGGAAGTACAAGTACGAGTTGAGCAAGAAAGATCACCAGAGCCGCCGGCACCAGAAATCAACGCAGGTCAAGGAAATCAAACTCCGCCCTCGGACGGACAAGCATGATCTGGAGATTAAAGTTCGCCAGATCAAAGGCTTCCTGGAGGAGGGGA
>DATGEA010000346.1:0-2172 GCA_035310605.1 Nitrospira sp.
TCCGGAACTCGCTTTTCTGGCTTTAGCTGTCTGGATTATCCTCAAGTTCGACTGGTGGTGGGCGATTCCTGTGGCTGCACTCGGAGCGTGGAACAAGGAGTCTTTCCTTCTAATCGTCCCCACACTCTATCCGCTCATCCGGCGGCGCACTTCTCGAACTGCCGCCTTCCTTGGCGTTGTTGTTCTGTGTTCAGTCTGCATTGCGGTGTACGTTCCGATCTGGCTAAGATTCTCCCATAATCCCGGCTCTACAGTGGCAATGCGGTGGCTCGATCAGTTGCGGTTCTTCCTGCATCCGCGAGCGCTGTTATTTTCAACCCAGGAAGCTTACGGAGTTCGCGTTTTATGGGCCTCTTCCGTGGTTCCGATGGCCCTGCTCATTTGGACCGTCTGGCGCGGCTGGAGGCAACTGCCTCCGGTGATCCAGCGTCATGGCCAGATCGCTGCCGCCATCAACATTCCACTCTATTTCCTTTTTTGCACTCCGGGTGAATTACGCGATCTGAGCATGTTGTACTTAGTCTTTCTTCTTGTTCTGGCTGTGAACCTAAACGAGCTGCTCGGCGCCTCAAACGAAGCTTCCACAGCAGGTAGGGCGCACCACGTTTCCTGAGAGACGCGGGATAGCACTCCCCAACTATTTCCGTAGTCATGGTTCGCCCGCCAAGGTATGAACACGATCAGATCCCGGCCAGACAACCACCATTTAGCGGTTTCATAAAATCGAGGAAGTCGCTCCTGCCCGCGCCGGGTTACTTGGAACCAACACTCTGTTTCTCAGAAGGCAATTGAAGAGCAGGCGATAATCCGACCGGCGCACCGCTTGGATCATCGGAAAACCTTCTCGATGCCGGCGTTCTGTTACGATCAGCACTCGACGAGTGCGCTGGTGATGGTTCGTCGATTCAGGTCGGCAATTCTCAAATCTTTCGGTCTCCCGACGAACCCCTCAATATTCCGATTAGGCCAGAATCGAAATGTCACATTGCCACGTGATCACAATCACTGACGGCGACTTCGGCCCGGTCTCATAGTGCGACGGCGACCAAACCTCGTGTGAGCGAGGGACGGAAAGCCACGGGTCTCTAGAACGAGCGGGGATTCCAAAACACAGAAGCTAGAGACAGCCGAGTTGCCGCAGGCGATTGCGCAAAATCGCCCGTGGTAATCCGGCCTTTTTTATTTACGGCCAAATTGACCGCCGAGAAGAGTGCGCTCTTCTCGCGGGAGGAGAAGTGTTTGTCCTCCACTTGCATCGAAGTTTTACCTGTCAATGTTCATTTTTCAAACGAATTTCACTACACGCCTGTAGGTGAACTCCGCTACGGACAAACCCCCAGCACCGATCTTCTGTGCAAGGTCAAGGAAGAGCGCCATGGAAGACAAGCCAAAGCACAACAACGACGAACCCAAGGAGAACAGATGAGAGCAACGGGACAGAGAACAAATGTGAGCGATTCATTGCTTCAAAAGTGAGATTCCGTTTGGAAAGACAGCGCAAGCAAATTCCGGTCGAATGAAAGGAGTACCGTATGCGCCAAAAAGCAGCCAAGGCCTTTCTCCTTCTAGTCGTCTATTTCATCCTGAATTCTACGGGCAACGCACAATATACGCACACACCGCCGACAGGAGTCGACCTGGTAAGTTATGGCGGAAATGCAAACACGCTAGTCGTCCAGGTTGTCAACGTCACGCCGTATCCCATCCAGTTCAAGGAGGCGTCTCTGTCAATGCAGGACCAGATGGATCAGGATCGCAAGACGGAGAAATCGTTCATGATCGCCCCGGTGGGGGTTCCGCAACTCATTCCCAGAGCGCCGGAGCAGGCGTTCGTTCTTCCTTATCTTCCCAACGGGCAGCCGAATCCCGACTATGATCCGGACTACGTCAATACAGAGACCCGGCCGTATTCTTTTGTCCTCTCGTGGGACGACAAGGGCGGGTACGTGGAAGATAACTCGCTAACCTGGACCATCAAGGGCGTCGAGTGCTTCGAAGCCTATGTAAACCAGCATTATTGTCAACCGACAGAAGATGTGGATCTCGGCTTGTTCGTAACACGAAAGGCTGCCACACCACCGACAGCAGGTTATTACTGGGACCTGGTAAAGACGATATTATCCCGGGCCCTCAGCATTGTCGCGGTGGTCATTGCGCCGGAGAGTCCACGCA
>DATGEA010000347.1:0-3281 GCA_035310605.1 Nitrospira sp.
GTTCTTGTGGCGATCCACACCCCCCGTGTGACCGGGGAGGAGCTAGAAAGTTCTCTTCGCGAGCTCACACGTCTTGTGAAAACCCTCGGGTACAATGTCGTCGGCCAAGTCAGACAAAAGCGTAGTTCCGATAAATTCGCAACGGTCCTAGGTAAGGGAAAACTCGCCGAATTGGCGCTGTGGACCGGTGGTACTGGAAAAGTAGCGGCTTCGTTTAACAGAACGACGAACAAAGCGGCCTTGAAGCGCGAGGCGGCTGCATCGGACGCTGCGGATGAATCAGAGGAAGGCGAATCGGCTGAAACGCTCGAGGTCTCACCCACTCCGGTCAAACAGGCGCAGATAGTCATCGTGGACTGTGATCTCTCGCCGTCACAATTGAAAAATCTTGAAAGTGCCACCGGAGTTCCTGTGCTCGATCGTACCGGTGTCATCATTGAGATTTTTAGTCGGCACGCTCGTACACGAGCGGCCCGCCTCCAGGTGGAGATCGCGAGACTCAATTATCTTGCGCCACGTTTGCGTGAAACCGGTGGCGGCAGAGAGCGGCAAAGCGGGGGGAGCAGAGGCAAAGGGGCAGGCGAGAAGAGTCTTGAACTCGATAAGCGCAGAATTCGCGATCGCATGAAAGCACTCAGAGCAGAATTGGCGTCCATTGGGGACGAACATCAAACGCGCCGCGCAAGACGGGAAAACGAATTGACGGTCGCTCTCGTCGGTTATACCAATGCCGGCAAATCATCGCTGATGCGTGCCATGACTGGAATCGATGTACTCGTGGCCGACAAGCTGTTTGCCACACTCGATACCACCATCCGGCCACTGTATCCGGAAACGCGGCCGAAGGTGCTCATGACCGATACGGTTGGATTTATCAAAAAGCTCCCGCATGACCTGGTGGCTTCGTTTAAGTCGACGCTTGATGAAGCGGTCAGTGCCTCGCTGTTGCTACTTGTCGTCGATGTCTCAGACCCATCCTTTCGATCCCAACTCGAAGTCACGCGGAAGGTGTTAGCCGAAGTTGGAGCCACGGGTGTTCCCAGTCTCTTGGTGTTGAATAAACAAGATCGTCTCGGACTGGAAGAGCTCGCATCACTGAAGGCGGAATATCCCGACGCCGTTTTGCTTTCCACGAGAAGCAAGGAAGATTTGAAAGCGTTACGCGAGCGCATTATGACGTACTTTGAGAGCGATATGATCGACGAGGAATTCTGTATTCCGTTTACTGCTCAAGAGGTCATTGGAGAGATCAGAGCTCGGATGCGTATCTTGTCCGAAGAATTTAATGCCGAGGGACTAAAGATACGTGTGCGATCTACCCCTGAGAACCTGTCCTTTATCAAAAACAAGCTGACGCGATGAGGCGCGAACCTGGCAATCACCGAAACGAATCGAAGAAGAGCGCTATTCTGACTTTCCCCTCGAGCACTACTCTTTCTCTATTCTCGATTGACCCGCGGTTTACGAATTTCAGACAGCCCAACCTCAGACATCCTAACCCCAGAAGAATCCACAAAACAGACTGCTCACGACATGAGGCCAGGTGGGGCTAAGTTGTCCTGACCTGGTAGCAGCGCGGTAGCAGATGGTTGATTGATTCCGCGTTTATAAAAAGCTGTGTGGCATTCCTCGGTCAGTCAACGGTCGGTGGAAGGCTTCATCTAACGGCCCGGATCACTGTTCACGGATGGCTGCTTCCATGATATCGTGTTCTTCTAAGTCATCCGGTCTACCTAGTCTTTACCGTTGCTGTCCATTCTAGGATGGTCCAATGCTATGAGAACAGTAACCGCAAAGACGCCTGATGGTTTGAACATTGCTGTACAGCAATGGGGCAATCGGGAAGGCTCTGAAATTCTATTTGTCCATGGTTTCTCCCAGTGTCATCTGTCCTGGAGGAAACAGGTATTGAGCGACCTCGCTAAAAGCTTTCATATGGTTACCTATGATCTCCGTGGACATGGACAATCGGACAAGCCGCTCGATGCGGTGTTCTATACTGAATCACAGCGATGGGCGGATGAAGTCATGGCGGTCATCGCGGCCACAGGCCTGCGTAGGCCGGTGCTGGTAGGCTGGTCCTACGGTGGTCGGATAGTGACCGATTACCTCATGAAATATGGTGATGGCGGCATTGCGGGGGTTGAGTATGTCTGCGCGATGACGAATCGCGAGCTCAATGCAAGTTCGCCAGCGGTGAAGGTCATGGCCGGGATGGAATCTGATGACCTCACCACAAATCTAGAGAGCACGCGGGCGTTGTTACGGCTGTGCTTTGCCCACCCTCCAACGCAAGACGAGTTGGAGACCATGGTTGGATTCAATATGATGACGCCTGCAAAGATTAGGGGATATATGCGAAGCCGGCCGACGCCTTATGAAGCAACCTTAAAACGGCTTCAGGTACCAGTCCTTGTGACGCATGGAGAGGAAGACAAGGTTTGCCTTGTCGGCGTAGGTCACTACACGCTGAAGACGGTGCCAACCGCAAAGGGCTCATTTTACCCAGGTATCGGCCATTCTCCGCCTTGGGAAGATCCTGAACGTTTTAATAAGGAGCTCTCCGAGTTCGTAAAATTAGCGAACGCGAGATAGCGTCCGGCGCAGGATCTCGTCTGCCTGGTTGTTCCGTTCGTCTTCCTGGCGTATTCGATGCTCAGACGAAGCTAGCATCATCCAAGGAAGGGCAGATGCGCCATTGTTTGGGACCGTGGGACTCGATGCAACGTTCTATCGACCACCAACCGATAAACAGCTTCAAGCCTACGCTGCTCAACTGCCGACGGGCTTCGAAATGTGCAGCAAGGCAGAAACAAACGCCATTTTTTCCATGTGACCCGCGGTTTACATATTTGCTTGCTCTGAAAAGAGCCCCTCTTTTCAAAGTCTTATATCGCTGTGCTACCGCCTAGCTACCAAAATAACTTCAGTTGAGCCGTTGAATCCTTTCAGAAAAGCTAGTAGGAACATGAGTGTTGGTGTCCCGAACGGGAACTGGCAGAGAGGGGACTGCTCCTCCCCCTAGCTTTCCTGATCAAAGTTGCAGTGCACGCGGCAATTGTGTCTTTTCCGAGCAGTGGATGACGGGTTAGAGATCTCGTCGAGTGGAGCCTGCAGGCCTCAATCGAAGCACCCGCACCGACCGCGCCTCGACCTCGTACCGTTCGCCGCCTTTCAGCACCGTCACGTACTTCGGGGACACTCCCCTCGCATCTGTGTCCAGGAGCTGTTGCCACCGAACTCCGGGTTTGTGCGACGGCAATGTGAAGGACAGGGGCGTA
>DATGEA010000348.1:0-10150 GCA_035310605.1 Nitrospira sp.
ATGCCTATCGCGGACTCAAAGGCTTTCGCGGCGAAGCCCAAGTCTCCACCTGGCTCTACACCATCGCGTCCCGGGCTTGCATGCGTATGCGGCGCAGACGCAAGGGAGAACCGGAGCGCGAGCTGTCCCTCGATGAATTTATTCCCACTTCAGAGGGAGAACTCCGCCTCCAAATTCCGATGGACGGGCTTACCCCCGAAGAAGCGCTCCAGAACAAGGAATTGCGAGAAGCGCTCGACCAAGCCATCAACAAGTTGCCGAAGAAGTATCGGATGACGCTGATCTTGCGCGATATGGAAGGATTGAGCGCCAAGGAGGTCGGTACGATTATGGGGGCAAACGAACGGGCGGTGAAATCGCGACTCCATCGTGCTCGTTTGTTCGTTCGGCAGGAGCTCAGCGCGCGCGGGATCACGCAACAAGACCACCAAGCCAAACAAGGGCGGGAACCGGGAGGATCCGGCACATGACGAAGAAAAATCCGGCTCGCACGAGCCGCGGGCAAGCAATGGCCCATCCTCACCAGCACGGCAAAGGCCACTGCCTGGATGTTTTGCGACAGTTGTCCGCCTACATCGACGACGAGCTGCCCGAGGACATTTGCGGTGAGCTTCGCCGTCACTTGGGCGCCTGTCCCAATTGCGAAGTTTTCGTCGCCTCGCTCAGGCAGACGGTCACGCTCTGTCGCCACAGCCAGACACCTCCGCTCTCTGCACGCGATCGTGCCGAGATCAGGCGCGGGATTCTCCAGGCCTCAAAAACAGGGTCGCGAAGATGAAACGATCAGCCGCTGTCGGAACCTTGATCGGCGGGCTCCTCGGCATAGTCGCGTCTTCGCTGGCAACTCCCTCGCAGCCCGCTTTGCTCGAGCAGGGTCAGGTGCTCTACGAACGACATTGCGCTGACTGCCACGGCATCGGAGGGCGGGGCGACGGAAAGCAGGCCCTGTCGCTTTCTCCGCGTCCAGGTAGCCTGATCTCCGCACAGACTTCGGCCAGAACCGATCAGGATCTGTTGAAAATCATCGCCAATGGGCGGCCGCGTACGGCCATGGAGGGCTGGAAGGACCGGCTGTCGGACGACGAACAGCACGCCGTCCTTGCGTACCTCCGGTCCCTTGTCCGGTTCACGAAGTCCGCCACTCCCCCCCCGCCGGCGCCATAGCCAGGCGAATCGGCTCCCCCGGCCTCTTTCGGATCGGGAAATCCGCATGGTAGAGTAACGTCTTCATCTGGCCTTGTTGAAGGAGTCTATTGGTCATGATCAGTCTAACTTCTCTGATGCGCATGTGCTCAATCGTCCTCGTAGCCGGTATCGCCCTCTGTGCGACATATTCAACCGCCGCCGCAGCCCCGGCCTCGAAGCAATCGAAGAACGCCGCCCCGTCGGCTTCCATTGCCATGCGGTATGCCGAAGCCGTCTCCAAAGGCGACATTGCCGAGGTCGCTAAGCTGGATTTTTCCTGTCAGTATCGGCTCGTGACGACGACGAAATCCGGAATGACCTCCTATCCCGACAAGAATGACCCGTCCTATGAAACCTGTTGGCAAGGGATCAAGGCCTCCCACGAAGCGTCTCTGGCGAGAGTGGACGTCGGGATGGACGTGCTATGGCCCAGCAACGGCGCGCTGCCGTTCTTCCGCGAGGAGCTCTATCGCTATCCGGCTTCCGCGTTCGTGATGGATCTCGTTGGTCTCTCCCCTCCGGGCAGCGGGCTGCACCTCAAGACGATCGCCAGCAAACCCCTGCCGAATGCGTCATTCCGTCTGCGCCCGAATCAGCCGTTGATCTCCGCCCCCGCCACGCTGGTCACGATGACCGTCAGCTATCAAGATCCGCTCACCGCCCCCATTACCAAGGCACCGGGCAGTTATAAGTGGACGAGCTCGGTGAAGCCGGCCAGACGCGCGCTCAAGACGATCAATCTCCAATGGGTGGTGTTGTCGGGTTTGAAGAAGCACGGATTCCCCGGAGATTCGGCAGTGGTGAATCTGCTGGTACAGGACGGGGCCCCGGTGGATGGCATCGCTCAGGAAATCGTGCCGTTTGTGACGGAATTCAGCAAACCCGTGCCGGGATCACTGACCTGGTGGGGTCCGGAGGATGTGCCCGGAGTGCTGGTGGCCGCCTCCGCGCGCGCCGCAGGCTTTCCCAATTTACGCGACCGCGTCGCCCTCTTGAACCGCGTGCTCATCATCGATCCCAAGCAGCCTGACGCGCTCGCGGTCCTAAGCCGGGATCTTTACGCCGTCATTTTGCGGCATGCCATGCCCGCGCATAACCTGGTCGTCAAAGATCCGTCGCTCGCCATGGTCGTCAACGAGCACTACTGGAACATCTATGCGCAGACGGCGCGGTTAGACCTGTCCCTCGGTATGGAGATCGGCGGATTCGACAAGCCGACCACGGCGGACTACCTCTATCGCCTCCTGCCGGCATTGCGCACCTTGGCGGAAGTGCGACCGGAACAACTGGACAATCGGTTCCGATGGGGCGCCGCGCTCCGGTGGAACAACGACCAGGATCTGGCGATCGAGGTCCACGAAAAACTTGTCAAAGACGTCCCCGCTGAGCGCAAGGCGGGAAAAGCCGAAGCGCTCCTGCAACTCGCCTGGTCCCGCGTCAACAAAGTGGCGTGGAACCGCAACTTCGACGACCCGGACGTGCGCCTGGCCTATCAGGATGCCGACCAGGCCATGAAATCGGCCGAGATCCCGTTGGACAAGTTTCTGGCCGAATACACCAAGGCCTACAGCCTCCTCTTCTCACCGCAACGGGACAACCGGGCGATCCTGGAGTGTTTGACGGAGGCCAAGCGGTGGTTCTCCGAGGTTCCGGGACAGACGCCCGAGGTCTGGAATTTCTTCATCGGGTCCGAGCAGTTGAAAATGGTTCTGGATGCCGATCCGATCTTTCAACCGCTCTTCGCCCAGGCGGACCAAAAGAAAGGCTGACGGCTCCGTTCCCGGATTGATTGCCTTTTTGTGTCGGAGGGCTACCTTGACCCGCCATGTTCAGGTTGAGCCGCAACCCGCGTGATCTGCGCTTTCCACCTGTCGAGCGGGCCTCGCCGGAAGGTCTCCTTGCCATCGGCGGCGATCTGCAGCCTGAACGTCTGCTCGAAGCCTACCGCCACGGCATCTTCCCCTGGTACAACGACGACCAGCCGATCCTCTGGTGGTCTCCCGATCCGCGCGCGGTCATCTTCCCGGACAAACTGCATGTGTCACGCAGCCTCGAGCGGTCGATCCGTCGCGGCCATTTCACGGTCACCCTCGATACCTGCTTCCGGGAGGTCATGATCCAATGCGCCGGCCCCCGACCTCAATATCCTGAAGGCGGCACCTGGATCACACCGGCGATGGTCGATGCCTATTCGACACTCCACGCAATGGGCCACGCCCATTCGGTTGAAACCTGGCAGGAAGGACAATTGGTCGGCGGGCTCTACGGTGTCGCGATCGGCGGCGCGTTCTTCGGGGAATCGATGTTCTCCCGGGCGACCGATGCGTCAAAAGTCGCGTTGGCGCTGCTGCTGCGCCAGCTTCGCACGTGGAAGTTTCGCATCTTCGACTGCCAGCAATCCTCGCCCCATGTCATGCGCCTCGGCGCCGAAGTAATCCCCCGCCGTGAGTTTGTGAAACATCTCTCGCTTGCGGTCATGATGTCCGATCGCCGCGGCCGCTGGCAGTTCGACATTCTCTAGCCTTTACGGCTAACGTTTCCGCATCGCTGCGATTTCCGCGAAGTAATGCGCGAACGCCTTCATCCCCCCTGACGCCTGCCCCCAATCGAAATATTCGTTCGGCGCATGGTAGCCATGCTCGGGGAGGCTCAGGCCCAGGAAGAGAATCGGCACCTTCCAGGCCTTCTGCATGGTCACCACGGCGCCGATCGATCCGCCTTCGCGGATGAACGCCGGTTCCTTGCCGAATCCCGCCTTGGCCGCCCGCTTCACACAATCGACATACGGTCCGTCAAAACTGCCTTTGAACGGATGCAGCATGCCTTCCGGTTCCACCTTGACGTTCGGATTCAGCTTCGCCACATACTTTTTGAGGAGTGCGAAAGCCTTCTCAGGAGTCTGGTTCGGCACGAGGCGCATGCTCACTTTCAGTTCCCCATGACCCGGCACGATGGTTTTCACGCCCGGACCCTGATACCCGCCGGTCAATCCGTGAATTTCAAAGGTCGGAGCTGCCCAGATGCGGCGCGTGACTTCGGCCGGATCATCCGTGCGGAGCGAGTCAAATCCGTAAGCCTCTTTGAATCGCTTCACTTGAAATCCCGACTTCAAGAAGCTCAGGATCTCGGCCTTGGTCGGCTTGACGACCTCCTTGTAGAATCCCGGAATCTTCACTTCGCCGGTTCTGGCATTGACGCAGGCCTGCGCCACCTCGATGAGTTCGGCAAGAGGATTTCTTGCCGCCCCGCCGGTCACACCCGAATGGGCATCCTTGCTTCCCGTACGAAGGGTGAGTCTTGCGCCGATGAGACCGCGCAATCCGTACGGCATCGCCGGTCGTCCCTTCGCAATCCAGATCGTATCGGATACGACCACTGAATCTGGTCGGGGAATCTCGGCCCGCTTCTTGAGGCCCGCCGCGAAATGAGGGCTCCCGATCTCCTCCTCCAATTCCCATAAGAATCGGATATTGATCGGCAGGTCCTGGTCGATGGCAAAGCGCGCGCCCAGCATGGCGGAGAGTGCCGGGCCCTTATCGTCGGTCGCGCCGCGACCGCGATAGATGCCGTCCTCCTTCTTGAACGCAAAGGGCTCCTGCTTCCATTCCGGTTCCTGAGCGGGCTGCACGTCCATATGGTTGTAGATGGTCACTGTCGGATGATGCGTCCCGGTCGTCCAGCCGCCGGAAACGACCGGATGGCCCCCGGTTTCGACGATCTGTGCCTCTGCTCCCAGATCGGTCAACACCTGTACCGCCATGGTCGCCATGCGCCGGATGTCGTTCGACCTCGCGGGGTCCATACTGATCGAGGGAATCTCGACCATCTGACCGAGGAGATCTTCAAATCGTGCACGACTGTTGTCGACGAACGTTTCGAGCTGCTGCTGGTTCACGGTCATGTGGGACCCTCCTGAACAATCCGCCGCGGATTATAACCAGTGCATCCTCCCGACGGAAGAGACCATTCCGCGCGAAGGATTCCGCTGAGAAATGCTAGAATACACCTCCGTATGATGATCGAACGAATCCTCCGCCTTACCATGCTGAGTCTGCTCTCCGTCGGTCCGGCGCTTACCGTCGTCTCCACCGCCGAGGCCGCCGACCCCATCGCCATACGCGATATCCTCGAAGAGCCGCGAAGCTACCATCTTCGGCAAGTGCTGCTCCACGGCACGGTGCGTAACGTCCAACCGCTCGACCCGTATAAGCTGCCGGCCGGCACCACCTGCTACGGCGCCTACCTGTTCTATCTGGAAGACGAGACCGCATCGATCAACGTGGCCGTGTTCGGGCTTTGCGGCGTCCCTACTGTGAAAGATCCCGACGTGGAAGATGGAGCCAAAATCGAACTTCACGCTACCATCCAATCTCCGAGCCACGGCGGATACTACTTGAGTTTTCAGGGACTCAAGATGACGGGAGAGCGGGAGAACGTCATCCAAGCCGTGGCGGATCGCATCACCCCGCTCGTGGAATAGACCTGCGAGCGGCGGGTCCTGTCGTCCGTCGCTTGCTTTACAGTCTTTTGACTCGGAGGTATAGTCGCAACCAGTTCTCTTGAACGAGATATTCACGCCTCTCAAACGAGGAGGTCTCTATGGCCTGGGTTCCCTTGATCATCCTTGCCGCACTGGTACTGCTGATCGTCGGCATGTACAACCAGCTGGTCCGGCTCAAGGTCCAGTGCGAGAACGCCTGGGCCGATATCGACGTACAGCTGAAGCGGCGCTACGACCTCATCCCCAATCTGATCGAAACGGTCAAGGGGTACGCGAGTCACGAGAAGCAGACCCTTGATGCCGTCGTCGCCGCGCGCAATCGCGCGATGACTGCCGCCACCCCGGCTACCAAGGCGGAAGCCGAGGGGGTGTTGGGTCAGGCGCTCAAATCGCTTTTTGCGCTGGCTGAGGCCTATCCACAGTTGCGCGCGGTGGAAAGCTTCACCCAGTTGCAGAACTCACTGAATGGGATTGAAGAGGCCGTACAGAGCGCCAGACGGTACTACAATGCGGTGGTGCGGGACCTGAACACCAAGATCGCGGAATTTCCCTCGAACCTGATCGCCAATATGTTCGGCTTTACCACCCGCGAATTTTTCGAAATTGCCGAGGCAGCGGAACGTCAGGTGCCGAAGGTCAGTTTTGAAACCACGCCCCGCTAACAATCCCTTCTCCACCGCCATGATGCGCCGGCTGCTCCGCATCGGCCGCCGGTTCCTGCTCGGCATGATCTGGATGGCGGCAAGCATGCCCGCCGTCACCGGCGCCCGTTCGTTGATCCTGGAGAGTTTTGCCGTCGAGATTCAGGTCCTCCCGACCGGCGATCTCCTCGTCACCGAAAAGATTCAGCCCCGCTTCACCGGATCGTGGAACGGCCTGGAACGGAGCATTCCGGTTGAATACCGGACTCCGCAGGGATTTTCCTACAATCTGGACCTGAGGCCGGTCAGCGTCACCGACGACCGCGGCGCGGCCCTCAAGTACGAAAGCGAGCGCGACCGGCATTATCGAACCTTCCGCATCTGGATACCCGGGGCCGTCGATGCGACGCGGACGCTCATCTTCACCTACCGGGTAGCCAACGGCCTGAAATTCTTCGAGGACCATGACGAGTTGTACTGGAACGTCACCGGCGACGAATGGGACGTGCCGATTGAAGCGGCCTCGGCCCGCATTCTTCTGCCGGCCGGCGTGACCGGAGTCAAAGCCCTTGCTTTCACCGGCGCCTATGGGGCCCGCGAGCAGGCGGCGGAGGTGACAATCACGGGGCCGGAAGTGACCATGCGGATGACGCGGGTCCTCGGATTCCGTGAAGGACTCACCGCGGTGATCGGCTGGGACAAGGGGTTTGTGACAGAGCCCGGCCCCCTTGCCCTGGCCTTCCGGTTCCTGAAAGCCAACTGGCCGCTGGGCATCCCACTGGGCGTCCTGGTCTTCATGTGGCACCGGTGGTACAGGCGCGGGCGCGACCCGCGTCTCCGGCCGATCGCGGTCGCGTATGAACCACCGCAGAAGCTGACTCCCGCTGAGGTCGGCACGCTCGTCGACAATTCGCCGGACTTGCGCGACATCTCCGCCACGCTCGTGGATCTGGCCGTGCGCGGATTTCTCAAGATCAAGCAGGAGGACCGGCCCCAGTTGCTCGGTCTCTGGTCCAGCACCGAGTATCGATTGCAGCGGGTGAAAGACCGGACGGAATGGGACGGCTTGCAGGCTCATGAACGCGTGTTGCTGGAGGGGCTGTTTTCCGATGAGACTCAGACGCAAGTCGAGCTGGGTGATCTTGAAAACCGGTTTTATCGCCACCTGCCGAAGCTCAAAGACTCCATGTTTCTCCGCTTGCTGAAGGAGCGCTACTACGAAGAGCGGCCCGATAAAGTTCGTCGGCGGTACATGATTGCCGCGGCCGTGATCGGCTTCGCCGGTTTGCTGGGCATGCAGGGAGGGTACGAGCTGGGCGCCAATCCCCTGGCTTTCTTCATTGCGGCAATCGCATCAGCAGGCATCGTCGCTGCGTTCGGCTGGGTCATGCCCGCCAGGACGGTTCGAGGAACAAGAGTGCTCGAGTCGATTCTCGGTTTCGAGGAATTTCTCTCCCGCGTGGAGGGCCCAAGGCTCGAGCGCATCGCCAAGACCCCTGAACTCTTCGAGAAGTTTCTCCCCTATGCCATGGCGCTCGGAGTCGAATCCTCCTGGGCCCGCGCCTTCGAAGGTCTGTATCTCCAACCCCCGACCTGGTATGAAGGTCCCGGTGGTGCAAGCTTCCAACCGCGGACCTTTGCCTCCAACCTGGGGAGCATGACCAGCCGCGCCGAGTCGATGATGACCTCGTCACCGCGAAGTTCGGGCGGCTCGGGATTCTCGAGCGGCGGCGGAGGCGGATTTTCCGGCGGCGGGTTCGGCGGCGGCGGAGGCAGGGGGTTCTAGTGACATCTGTTTCTCCTGTCACGACGTGCATCGGCTTGATCGGGATGGTAGCACTTGGTCACGGGCGCAGCGGAATGCACGCATGAGACGAACCCGATTCACGATCCTGCTCATGACTTGTGTGATCGCGGGTTGCGCAGGCAGCCAGGGACTCCATTCCGACCGGCTTCGCGAGATTCTCAAACAGGAGGAATCTCGCTTCGTCGGCTTGCAGGCCTCGCCACCACCCGCCATGAGTTCCACGAAACCAGCCGCGCCGGCGCTGGGACTCTATCTGAAACCGACCGGATTCCTGCACCGGGAATTTGAATGGACCGCCGGCGATCGGGACACCGTCCTCGCCTGGGCAAGAGACATTCTGCCCGGCGCCGCGGCAACGAGCGCCGGGTTTGTGCCGATGTCGTCACTGAAGGGGGACAGCTTCGCAGAGCTCAGAGCCTCTGCCACGCGTTACAGCTTCGATCTGCTCGTGCTCATTGACGGAGCTGCGGCCGTCGATCGGTACAATAACTACAAAGCGCCGTTGTTGTACTGGACCATCATCGGAGCCTATTTTGCCGACGGGACACAGAGCGACGCGCTCTGCCTGGTAACAGGATCGGTCTGGGACGTCAAGACTGGGGCGTTGCTCTTCTCGGAACAAACGGAAGGACGGGCTCAGGCTGTGGGACCGGCCGCCTTTGTAGACGACGATCAGGTCGTCCTCACCGCCCGCCGGCAGGCACTCGCCGAACTACTGCGGAAGCTCAAGCATCGATTGGCGGGCAGGCAGAATCCCTGACACGTCCACGCAGCCCGCATTCAACAGCCCCTCAGGGCGAATCGAAGGTCCACATCAATCCAAGCAACAGCAGGTGCTGTGAAGGCGCCAGACCGATCACGCCGGGACTGATCTCCCCGCGCCGGAAGAACCCGCCCCCTGCACCGGTCGATTCATCATACCGGTGCTCGAGGCGGACAATCGTGTTGGTCCATTTATACAGGAACCGGTATTCCACCGTTGAGGTCACGGCTTTGACGAACTGCTCGTGTCCCGTCCAGCGCCCGTTGCGATCCCAGTAGAATTCCGGCCGGACCGCCAAACTCCAGGGACCGGCGATATGCCACCGGCCCACCACATTTCCACCCGTCACGAATGCACGAGGACTGCCGGGCTGGCCGGCGACAGCCTCCGTCCCGACGTCATAGGAGGCGGCGATCGTCACATCATCACCCTTCCATTCAAGTATATGGTTGCCGTACAGCCGCCAGAACTCCACTGCGGTGTTCGATTGATCTGGCCCCCAGTAGATGGTTTGCGTGGCTGTCAGTCGCGGTGTGAGCTTGTACGACCACTGCCCTCCGTACGACGGTTGTGCCGTGGTGTAGGCCAGATGAAAATACCGATTGATCACGAACGCGGTGACGGTCAATTTGTCGTTGACCTGATACTTCGCGTTGACACCGAACATCATGTAAGGAGTGTAGTCGGCGATCCAGGAGCGGGTGTAGTTGGCGTTGTCTTTCGCATAGAGCGATTCGTACCCGATCAAGCTGTTGAACAGGCCGGCTGTCACGGTCAGGCCGTTGCCGGCCGGAGCGAGATAGGATACGTTGGCCCGATGGATGTGGCGGAGGGTGTCGGCTCCGTCGACCTTCTTTTCCCCCTGGAGAAACGCAAAGTCTTTCGAGTCGTAGCCGCCTTGCAGACCGAGCTCCATCCCCCAGCGCGACACATTCGTCGGGTCTTTCCGCACATAGACCAAACCCATGTTCGGAGCCAGTTCGTTGTGCCGCGAGGCCGTCGAACGGTTGCGCCACAGATGATTTTCGGGAAAGTTGAAATTCAGCACATAGCTGAGATCGACGTAGGCGCCGTAGTGCCAGGCGCTTGCGACAGGCTCTGAGGGACTGGGAGAACCGGACAAAGGTGGAGTGTTCTCTTCCGAGCCGTGTTTGAGGCCTTGAGCCTCACATACATACACCGTCGAGCACAGCGACCATGCGATGAGCAGCCAGAGGATACCGATGTTACGCATCTGATCATGGCCCCTGTGC
>DATGEA010000349.1:0-5225 GCA_035310605.1 Nitrospira sp.
CGATCTCCGACAAGTTCATATCGAAACCTTCGGTTGTCAGATGAACGAATACGATTCGGAACTGGTTCGCACGCTCTTGAAACGGGAAGGCTACGTGTTCACCGATGATCGCGAACGGGCCGACGTCATCCTCATGAACACCTGCGCCATTCGCGAGAATGCCCATACGAAGGTCTATACCCATCTTGCAGATCTCAAGGCGCTGAAGAAGACCCGTCCTTTGGTCGTCGGCGTGCTTGGTTGCATGGCCCAGAATCTCAAGGAAGAGCTGACTGAGAAAGAGCCGCTGGTCGACGTGCTGGCCGGCCCGGACGCCTATCGCCAACTGCCGATGCTGATCGGCAACGCGCTCCGCTCCCAGGAACAGGGAGAGGAATTGAAAGGTCTGGCAGTCGACCTATCAGAATACGAGACGTACGACGACGTGCTGCCGGAACGCACTGACGGTGTGAACGCCTGGATCGCCGTGATGCGAGGCTGCGACAACTTTTGCAGCTTCTGCGTCGTTCCCTACACGCGGGGCAGGGAACGTTCGCGGAGTCCAGAGAGCATTGTCGAGGAAGCCAAACGGATTGCCGCTCAGGGCTTCAAGCAAATTACACTGCTCGGGCAAAATGTGAACTCCTACCGGTTCGGAGACTGGGACTTTGCGCGGCTGATCACCGCTGTCGCGGATGTACCAGGGATCGAACGGGTTCGCTTCACCTCACCTCACCCCAAAGATTTCCCCCCGTCATTGCTCGAAGCGGTGGTATTCCATCCGAAGATCTGCAAGCATATCCATTTGCCGCTGCAATCGGGAAACGATCGTATCTTGAGCATGATGAACCGGACCTATACGACGCGAGACTACTTGGCGCTCGTCGATCGGATCCGTTCGATGAATCCCGACATCGTCCTCACGACCGACATCATTGCCGGCTTCTGCTCGGAAACCGACGCCGAGTTCGCCGATACCTATCGACTGCTCGAAGAAGTTCGCTACCATTCGGCCTTCATTTTTGTCTACTCTGAACGCAAGCACACGATTGCGGCTCGGAAATTTCCTGATGACGTCCCCCAACAGGTGAAGTCAGAGCGCGTGACGGCACTCGTAGATCTCCAACGTCGCATTTCGACAGAACGGAACCGCGAATATCTCGGAGCGATCCTTCCTGTATTGGTCGAGGGCGATGCAAAGAAATCCCGCATGCAGGCCATGGGGAAAACGGACGGGAACATCACCGTGATATGGGACAAAGCCGTTCTGCCATCTCAGCCGGGACAAACCGTCTCCCTCTCGATCTACGATGCTTCAGCCTCGACCCTCTATGCAAAACCGGCTTAACACGGAAGCATCTATTCGATCGCGAGAGACGTTCCAATAACGATCTTGCCGGCTGACGAAAACGAACAATCGTGCACGAACGTAGCCTTTCCGTAGTCTGCTTTCTCCATTGAATTCAGACCGCCCCTTATACTCGGTCCCCTCAATAGGGAAAATCAGGAATTATTTTGCGGGCTGATTGAAGACCAGTCGTTCATGTAACTCAATCTATTAAATTTATTAATATCAATGTGTTAGGACTCCGCCATCATCTGTTCAGTTATTTTTCCTGACGATTGATCTCAACAAAAATTCCCCTGCACACCGTACTCTTATCCTACAAGACCAAGAGCTCTTCAAGACTAAGCCTTGGAGGCATAGTCTTTGCTTGAAAAAAGAGGGACTTTAAACTCATCACCCCCCTTATCACGGAGCCGGACATGGACTCGACGCCTAATCAGACCCAAAACCCAAAGGACAAATCGAATTCTTCAGTCAGCCTCGAAACCATCATCGCGATGGGCCTGTTCGGATGGCTCGCGCTTAGCATGACCCTGATGGGCCTGGGAATCTGGTAGCCGTCTGCTTACCCACGATGAACGTGGCTCTGAACCAACCGATAAAGCCTCGAGCGTATTTCGACAAAGGAGAACAGCTATGACGACCCTTTCCCCTCTGGCCAAGACTCTGAAGCCTTTGTTGTATGCCTGCCTCGGACTGGCCGTCGTCACGACCGGCTGTTCGGGCACATCGAAACTCGCGCACAGCGCGAAAGGCAGCGTGTATCTGGAAGAGGTCACGGACTGGTCGTTTGAGGCCAGCCACCCGGCCGTCATCGACCAGATCACGATGCTGAAAATTGTGAAAGGGCTCTACAGCGACGAAAGCCAGAACGGGTCTTCGAGAATGTCCGCCGGTGGCAGCAAGCCGATGAGAGTATTCAGCGATGAGGATGCGGAGTTTCTTGCTCCCCTGCTCGCACAAGGCTTATCGAAAGCGAAACCAGAACAGCTTGTTGGGTTTCGAGTATCCTCATCGGCAGGGTCAGGCTCTGAACCCACCGCGGGCAGCATCTACGTGGAGAAAGGATTAATTCACGTGACCATAGCGAAGGGCGCCGGGAACACAGCGTTTATCCCGGCATCTGCCGCGCGTACCGAACATGCTCCTCCCTTTGCCGCTGAAGGCATGGCCGGGGTCATCTCGCAGGTCATCGACTACCATGCTCTCGCAAGGGCTCCGATGCCTGCAGCCATGCCAGTTGCAAAGTCGGGCACCAAGGGACCGGCTACCCCTGCAACTGCGACAGCGGCTTCATCTCAAATGACCGCAGCTCCAATCGCCTCCGCCATGGGGGGAGGCGAGAGCGAGTTCCAGGCTGACAGTGCACAGCAGGCTAAAGAGGTGATTGCCAAGAAGGATTCCGAGATCAGAATGCTGCGAAAAGAATCCGATTGGATGAAACGCGAACTGCGGGACCGTGACGAGGAGATCAAGGCGCTCAAGGCTTCGGTCAAGCAGACGCCGAAGAAGCGCGCTGAAGCGCGACCAACGCGCTGAGATCGATCAACCGACGTCCAGCAATTCCGGTTGAAGCAAGAGCACTTCACTGGACAGGGGCTGCCGATAATTCATCCGGCAATAACAGGCATACGTCACATATGTATCTTGTAGGCAGTACCGGGCCAGCTCCTGCCCCTGTCCCTTTCCCCACATCGCCGCCACCTGCTCCCCACTCCCCGATTTCGTTTCTACATTGAGTGCCCGCGCGAGCACGTCCAGCTTCACCCACCCGCGCGTATCCCAATTACTCCAGATCGCCATGGTGTCATACACCGGTTCCGCCCGGAACTTTGCCAGATTGATGTCCACACTCGGCTTGACTTGGTGGATGATCGAACGCTTCTTGATAAAGGGAAGATCAAATCCCAACCCGTTATGCGTGATAAAGAGGGACGGACGGTTCTGGGCCAGCCGGCTCCAGAACTGCCGCAGCAACTCCCGTTCGTTGCCGCCGTACCAGGCCACTGCTCCACGCGGTTCCATCTGGTCGGAAAACTCCAACAGGCCGATGCAAACGATTGAGCTGAACGTGCCGTCGAAAGCCGACTTGGCAAACTGTTCGTCCTCGGCGCGCCGTAGTTCCTCGGCGGCACCGGATGTAAAGAGATCCAACCCCTCCCCGGGCGGCTCTACTTCGCCGCTTGCCGGCTGCTTCCCGACGAGCCGCGCCCATTCCTCCCGGGACGCCTGGATCGTCTCAATGTCGAGGACGACTTTCATGAGCTCGCTCCTTCTTGTTGCAGGGCGTCGATGATCGGACGATCGGCGGGAGGAAATTGAAATCCCTCCATCTCATGCGGATAGACCCAGCGGATCTCGGCACAGTCGAGCGGGGCGGCAAGTCCCGCCTCAATCGCACAACGGAAAAAATGCAATTCGACCGTCTTCTCGGAATACACATGCCGGATGATCCGGAAAGGAATCGGCGTATTGATTCTGACGCTCAACTCCTCGAACAATTCACGTTGGAGACATTCCTCGAGCGTTTCCCCCGACTCCCGCTTTCCGCCGGGAAATTCCCAGAATCCCGCCAAATGCACGCCGGCCTTTCGCTTCGCAATCAAGTAGCGGCCTTCATGGCAGATCAGCCCGGCTGCAACTTCCACTACCGTCATGATCGGGCCTGTGATTTCGGGTTGAACGGATACGTCTTGCAGAACGACCTCATGGGACAATGTTCGCAAACGGGATTGCGCGCCGTACAACAGGTCGCCCCGAAGTCCATCAGAGCCTGGTTGAAATCGTAGCCTTTGCCGCGTGGAATCAACGATTCCGACAACTCCCACAAGCCTGCCTTTTGCGCTTTAGGATCGCCTTTTGCCACGAAGACCCGATGGAGGACGCGAATCACGTTCGTATCCAGGATCGGCGCATCTTCGTTAAAGGCAAATGAACGTATCGCACCGGCCGTATAGCGTCCGATGCCTTTGAACGAGAGCAACTCCTCCGCATCGCTGGGGAGTTTTCCTCCGTAGCGCACCACGGTCTCACAGGCGATACTGTGCAGACGCTCCGGCCTGATATTGTAGCCTAAGGGATACCAGGTCTTCTTTACCTCTCGTACCGGTGCATCGGCCAGTTGCTCGAAACTGGGATACCGTTCAAGGAACTCGTGATATTTCGGTACGACACGCTCCACCTGCGTCTGCTGCAGCATCACTTCCGAGACCAGGATGTGATAGGGATTCGACGTTTTGCGCCAGGGCAAGTCGCGGCCGTTTTTCGCATACCATGCGAGCAGACGTTGTTGGAACCGCCGCTTCAACGAGGCCTCCGGCGTGAACGCTCGTCGCGACCGCTTCTTCCGCTGCTGTGAGGTTTTCTTCGAGGTGCGGCCGCGAGCCATGAGGTTCCTGTTCCTGGGCCGGCATTGTATGGGCCTCATCGCACAAAATCAAACCGTGGAGCGGGCTTTGCGACTGCCTTCGCCCTTCACAGGCGGGGGAGTCTGTTCAATAGGAAATCGGCGTGGTAACGTAATAGGTGAGCTCAATAAGGAGGGGGGACCATGACCGGTCCGGCGACAACAATGAAAGCCACTCGGTCGGATGCCATGCGACTATCGGTACTTGTTGCGGGACTCTTCACAGTTACCACCTTCACGACGGTTTCCGCTGGCGCAGACAATGTCCAGGTTCCATGGGAATGCTCGAACTACCGCGATGAAGCCCAGACACGCTGCCTCAATGCGTTTATCGAACAGCAACGGGAGCAGATTACCAAGCTGGAAGGCCAGCTGCACCTCCAGCAAGAATCCTTGGGACAATTGAAGAATCAAATCGATCGCCAGGCCGCCGCGACCGCCGACTTGCAACAGCAGCTGTCGCAACCTCCGAGAACCACGATAGCGCCGCCC
>DATGEA010000350.1:0-2269 GCA_035310605.1 Nitrospira sp.
AACGTCAAGCAGGACCTGCTCTATAAGGAAGGGAACGACAAGAAGCGGATGCTGACCGAGCTCAGCAACCTCAAGATCGGGAAGCAGGACCCCAAGTTATTCGAAATCCCCGAGGGGTTCACAAAGTTCGACATGGGCGGCATGATGGGAGGGATGATGGGTCGCCCGGACGTGGGACAGCGCGGCATGCCGAATCCCAGAGCTCAGACGGGAAGGCCGCCCAGAACCATGCCGGAACCGGAAACCCAGCCGACCCCCGAGCCTGAACCGCCTGCTGAAGAACAGTCCGACATGCAGAAGGCCGGCGATATGTTGAAGGGCTTGTTCGGGCGATAGGCGAGCGACATGACCGATTGTCTGCGAGGCAGACGGCTCTTGGTCGCCATCTTCGTAACGGCAGTCACCGTTCTGCCGCGCGCTGTTTTTGCTGATCATGCCACCGACCGGCCGGTCATCAAGGCGACCGCACTATACCTGGTCGAACTCAAATCCGGACGAGTCCTCCTGGAAAAGAATGCAACCCGCCGGCTCCCGCCCGCCAGCCTCACGAAAATCATGACGGCACTGGTGGCCTTAGATACGGCGCCTCTTCAACAAGTGGTGAAGATCGACAGCCGTGCGCTCTTTCACCAGTCATCTCTCAAGCTCCAAGCCGGAGAAGAGTTTCTCTTGCGCGATCTTCTGACGGCCATGCTGGTGGCGAGCGCAAATGATGCCTGCGAAGCGGTTGCCCGACACATCGGCGGTGATGACAAGCAGTTTGTCGCGTTGATGAACGAGCGGGCCGGCAAACTGGGACTGAAGAACACGCATTTCGCCAACCCCTGCGGCTTCGACGCTCCCGGTCATTACTCGACTGTGGTGGACTTGGCGAAGTTGACGGAACAGGCCCTGCGCGTGCCGGAGATTTCCATGATGGTTCGCACCGTCACGAGAGATATTGCCACCGTGGACGGCACCAGACGTCTGTCGCTGAACAGTACCAACGAATTGTTGCTCGATCCGGACGTCACCGGCGTCAAGACGGGCTACACCAGCAAGGCCGGCCGCTGTCTCATCGCCAGCATGTTCAAAGACGGCCATCGCTTGCTGCTCGTGGGATTGAACGTCAGGGATCGATGGGAACAAGCTACGAAGCTGCTACGGTATGGTCAGGCGGTATTGCAAGCGGGAAACGGATAGCGCGGCGTCTACAGACGCCCGACCTGATGCAGATAAGCATCACGAAGATTTTTCTTGGCGAGCGCGTAGTCAGGGTCTAGCTGGACTGCGATGCGGAATTCTTGGAGAGCACGTTCCCAGTCGTCCCGAAGTGCGTACGCATGACCCAGGTTGTTGTGCGGCCTGGCTTTATGCGGCGACTTCTCGATTGTGTCAGACCAGAGCAAGACCGGATCGCTATAGAGGACATTTCGCTGGTAGGTGAGCGTGCACAGCGCTAGAGCCAGGAGGACCGCCAGGCCACTCGACCCGAGACGAATAACCCGGGGTTGCGGACAGACCGTTGTGAGCCATTGCACGAGGCTCGAACCGAACATGACGACGGCGAGCAGGAGTCCGATCGAAGGCAGGTAGAGATTGCGCTCACTCAGAAGATCGTTACGTGGAATGAGGCTTGTAGGAAGGAGCTGAAGAAAGAACCACCCGATCCCGAACGAAAAGAGGGGGAATCGTCTTACCGTCAAGACAGCGGCCATGGCCAGGCCGACGAGTACAAGGAGATCGATCGGCAACGGCCACTCAACTAGGGAGTGCAGGACCGGGAGATCATGATCGAAATTCAATTTCCACGGACAGAACAAAAGCAGAAGTGCATAGGTGACGGCATTGAGCTGGCTCACGAGATGGTCCCCCAGCGGACGGATCTCCAGACTAAACTGCGCGAGCATGGAGTAGCGCGGATGCCACGAAGCCCACGCACTGGCGGCGATGAGCACGAGCCAGAACGGCAAATGGCGCGACACGAACGTCGTGGGAAGGTCGCGAAGGTCGAGACGCCGTATGAGCAGGTCCCACAGGAGAAGCGCGACGGGAAATGTCATGGCCGTTTCTTTGGAGCCGAGCGCCAACACAAACGACAAGAGTGCCCCAAGCAGATACTGTCGATGCGTCGCACCATGCCGCCGACGCAGAACCGCGTCATCATAAAGGGCCAGGGCAAGCAAATAGAAACATGCCATGAGGCTGGATGCACGGCCGGAAATGTAGGTAACGGCTTCCGTCTGGATCGGATGAATCATGAAGAGAAGCGCCGTCCAGAACGGAACGT
>DATGEA010000351.1:0-5160 GCA_035310605.1 Nitrospira sp.
AATGCCAGCGTCCCGAGCAAGTGCGTGGGGCGTCCTCGAAGGCAGAACAAGAGCCCGCCGAAGAGGAAAGCCGATTCAAGGCCAAAGGCTAATGTAGGGAAGTTCCAAAGCCCCAACCCGACCTTCCCGGAATTATCATACAGGGGAAGGTCAGGCCGATGGACTATGAGGTCCAGCATCCAGTGCGAGAAGACGGCGATCCCGATCACGGCGCTGGCCTGGTGACCTTCGGGGCGCATGATGAACTGGTAGGCGAGGCCGGCGATGCAAGACCACACGAGGGCAGCAACTAGACTGTGCGTGTACGGCATGTAATACAGATCAAATGGATTCGACGCAGTAATGCCTGGCACGATGCGGACCTTCTCGATGCCCAAGAGAATGCATGGTGCCCAGAGGACATCCAGAAACTGAACGGCAAGAAAGAGCATCCAGAGCGGGATGGTGCAATCAATCCTCTTGGCAACGAAACTCACCCCGTAGTGACCTACAAACATTGAGACTCCTTCTTGGAGGGCCGCGACTTATGTGGCAAGTCTAGCCCAATGTCGGAGGCGTATCCATCACTCTGGAGGCGATGGGGGAGCGGTAGGGGGAGAGCGAAGAAGGCGCCGGATCACCACTTGCCGCGGAATTGGTCCCGGGATCTATTTGTGGTTCTTTCCCAAACTCAATTAGCTACCGCAATTACCTCCCTCATGTGATGAGCCTGTATCAGATGGAGTAGCGCTTTGGCTGAGACTTGCCACAAACTTATCCATCTTACCCGCTGCGCCCCGCCGCACCATCTTTCCCACTTCAATAGCTTCCAGGATGTCATCTTCGTCAGCTCCGCTTTTCTGAGCCTCGCTCGTATGATACTGCAAGCACGGTTGACAGTTTGCAGTGATCGATGCACCCACAGCGATCAGCTCTTTGATACGATTATCAAGTCTCATGGCGGCTTCCTGCTTCTTGAGGAGTTCCCGTCACCTTCTCGACTGTTCCGATGAAACGATCGCCGTTGTTCAACCTTTCGTTCCACACGACGGCAATTCAGTTCTGTTCATCACCCCAGATTGCGTTTTGTCTCGTCATACTGTTCTTTCGTGATTTCGCCGCTGGCGTAGCGGCGGTCAAGAATCTGTCGTGGCGTTTCGTGTAGATGGTCTCCCATCATTCCACACCAGGGTGGCCGAACACCGCGCCGCCAGAAAAGGCCCATCATGGCAATCATCACGATGAAGAACAGAAATGGGAAAATCCACATCCACCCCATACCAGGTCCACACCATGTCGACGGATTCATGGGGCACCCCCTAAATTCTTATCTAGAGTGTGTACATTTTCTGCCAGCTTTTCGACCGGTGCATATGAGCCATCCGCGAACCCATAGGCCCTCCAACCGCAGTGATCTTTTGTGAATAACGAGAGCAAGGAACACGCCACCAACCACTTCCCGGAAGTTTGTCGTAACCAAATGATGGCGAAATGATTATGGCAAGAGGTGGGGAATTGAAGTGGCCATCAGCGGGTCAATACGCAACAACCCAGAACCCGTTGCCTGTAGAGATAGGCCACACCGCCTCAGTTAATGAATAAAATGAAGAAAGCAAAGCAGCGGGGGCATTCTGCTTTGTCTGGACAGGTCAGTCTGTCGGCGAGTGAGGGGGAGGGGCAAGGATTCGCCGGACTGTCACGCGCGGGGAAATGGGGCCTGGCAACTTTGTTTTATATCGCCTCGAATCAATTTATTCCCACCTAGAACCTCTTCTGATTCACCTGAAGACTCCTGCCTCTGGCTGCAGTTCGGGACTATTTTGAAACAACGAGGTTTTCCCCGATGAGCCAGGAGGCATGACGCTTGCTGGTACGAGTGACTAGAAGACCCCCCATATGAAAAACTAGCAGCCACAAACATGTTCAAGCCGGAAGACGTAACTGGTGTGGCAGTGTCCCTTAAGGTCGCCGATGACCTTTCGTTGTTTGCTTTGCTTGCGGCTGATGGCTCTATAAATCGGATGGGGACTGGCACCATAGACAATGCCGAAAAGGAGATGTGCATAGGGGTGATTGATGATCCCAAGGCTTTTCAGAATCTTCGGGCTCAGATCAGTCCGGACCTATTCAAATGGGTGGGTGGTCGAGCGGATCCATCCCCGAGGGGGAAAATCTGTGAGTTAATGATAGGCCTGTTTCTTCCAAACAAAGAAGAGCGGATGATCTTTTTCAAGTACGGATCCAAATCGATTGAGCCTCCGCCTGAGATCAAGCGATTGGTGCTTGCAATGGTTGAAGTAACGAACCCCTGGTATGAGCAGTTTAAGGCCGGCATCGCGAAAAAGGGAGCATAACTAAAGTCGTGGGGATGCGGTCATGACCAAGGAAGATTTGGATCCAGGGAAGGTGATTGTGATCCATGAATTCCTCTCAGGTGAGGAATGTGCGGCTCTGATCCACAGAAGCGAGAGCCTCACCTATGAGCCTGGCACGGTGGCCGATGTCGTCATTGAGGATGTTCGGAACAACGAGCGCGTGCTGTTGGACGATGCGACTCTCGCGGCAGACCTATTCCACCGCGCTAAAGAATTCTTGCCGGCTGACATCGACGGTCATCGACTTGTCGGGTTCAACGAACGATGGCGCTTTTACCGCTATCAGCCGGGGCAGACGTTCAAGCCCCATCGTGATGGATCGTATATGCGGATGAAGACGTGGGAGGAAAGTGAGTTCACGTTCATGATCTATCTGAACGATGGGATGACGGGCGGCGAAACTCGATTCTTCGCCGATATGGACCAGGCATTCCGGGGACACCCATACCTATCTGTGGAGCCGAAAGAAGGGACGGCCCTCGTGTTTGTGCATGCCATCTGGCACGAAGGTGCTGTCGTGCACAGCGGACAGAAGTATGTGCTGCGGACGGATGTCATGTATAAGCCCGACCTATAGTCAGGATCAGCCCGCCACGCGCGGGGAAATGGGGTCTGACACTGTTGTTGGCGCTGGCCGAGGAACGGATTCAGGAGTTAGAGCGGAAGGGAATGCCGCGGAAGGGAAAAACTACATGAACTGCTACGGAGGCGGGTGGGGGAGTTGGGCTCCCGGATTGTGCTGGAGTCCGACCTGATGGCCTAGCGGATTGGAGGCCTCTGCACGTTTCCGCCCAGCGGGGTCACCAGGGAGGAGCGGAGCTTCGAGGAAAAGAGGCACCGGACTCCCAGGCAGCGTGATCGGACGACGAAGCATCCACTTGCCCGTCGGGAGTGCCCCTGTGTAGCTGGTGAATGGGATCAACTCCCCCGTGTCAGTATTGAGCAGCATGGGGGTGGTAGCTTTCTTCCACCGCCGAAAGTTCCGCAATCGTCGCCAGGCCTGAACCAGCGCCATCTGATTCCTTCAAGAGCCTTGAGACATTGAGTGGTCCCTCGACACGTGGTGGTACGTATGAGCAACTACGATGCCACGACGGTCTTTCGGTACCCCATAATCGAAATGCGGTGGTTACTCCATGGGATTTATTGATGCTTCGCATCTCGATCCAACTTCACGCATTCATCGTGGAACATGTGTTGCTGTACTCTTCGCCCATCAGTCAGTGCACACCTTTGCACGGTCGCACCAGGAGACTTTCAGGGCCTGCGTGTCTTTACCCTTCCTAGAGCGGAGTATTTTCTCAAGGTGGGATGCATTCTCAAGGAGGCGAAGGGGGTTGAGGACATGCTACTCGGCTGCAGTCCTGCTAAAAGCCTGACACTACATACCTCAGATGTTCCCAGCGACGGTCTGGCAGAGCGTCTTCGCGACCGACTTCGCCCTGTCAATGTCGAATCCGTATACGCGGATCTCGAACGCGGAGCTGCCTTTCTTGACTACCAGGCCCAAGCCGGCCCGCGTCGTGTTGCTGAAGTATACATAGTACGCCTCGTCGCCAACGCCGCTGACCGGTTCCGTTATGATGCCAGGCAGGGTCGACGCCTTGCCGGCGTTGAAGCGATCGATGGCGCTCTTGCCAGCGAGCGGCTGAGTAATGGTCAGCGTTGCAAACCTGCCCTTCCCCGTCCATTGACACGCCGAGGGACGGCCGATAGGTGTCCCGGCGTCGACCGGCACCTCCAGTGCCGCGCTGACTTGTATCTGCGTGAGCAACGTGCAGGCTTCGCCCGCTGCAAAAGACCGGGCTGTGTAGGACACCAGAATGCCGCCAATGAGTGCAACAGTGAATGCGATCAGGTGCATCTGTAATCTCCGAGATGAAAGGAATTGCAGTTCCCCGACACCACGACCCCGCCGTTGGTAGACAGTACTTGTTGGTGTGTACCCACCTTATGTTGGTCGTACATCATCCATCATATGTGCTTCGATTAAGCATGGCAATCCCCGATGGGACTGATTTAAAGGGGACATTCTGAACTGCCCCACACTGGACGAGGCGAGCCGGGAGATCTGTGCATTTATTGATGGATTCTATATTCGCTAGCGGCTGCATCAGAGTCTGGGGTATCTCGGTCCGCTGGAATTCGAACGACGGAGCGGTGACTCTTAACTGGCTGTCCACGAAACCCAGGGTAGCTCATCCCGACCCCCTTTTCTCTTCTGCAAAGTACGGCTGAATGTGGAGCCTCACCGCTGAGTCCGGCGCGAGCCGTACTCATGCGCATAGACATAGGTAAACTCGGCGCCCAAAAAGAAAATCAAGGCGGAGTAGTACACCCAGATCAAGATCGCCATCAGTGAAGAGGCGGCGCCATACATCGACACCATCGCCGCGCGACCGACGTAGAGGCCGATCGCCCATTTCCCAAACATGAAGAGCGCGGCGGTGATGATTGCTCCGAACCAGACGTCCCGCCAGGCGATATGCCCTTCCGGCAGCAGCTTGAACATCATCGCGAAAAGCACGGTGATCACGACCGGCGAAGCCGTGAGATCTACGACGATCATGAGGATCTGCGGCCAGGGCACCGCCCGGTGGATGAATTTTTCCAGCGCAGAGAGAAGAGCGTTCATGATCAGGGAGACCAGGAGAAGAAAGCCTGTGCAGATCACGAGTATAATTGAGAACAGTCGCGTTCTGACTGCTCGCCAGATAGCGGAACTGCCTTTTCCCGGAATCCTCCAAATGAAATTCAACGCGCTCTGCAGTTCGCTAAACATCCCCATGGAGACGATGAGGAGAGT
>DATGEA010000352.1:0-21126 GCA_035310605.1 Nitrospira sp.
GGAAGGAATCTCGGTCACGAGCTGTCCAACATTACGACCGTCAACATGGATTTTCTGTCTCACTACCGTCCGCTGACCAACGTGGTCCGTCGTCCGACGCAAAAAGGCGGGAAAGGCTATGCCTTGATCGGACATCACGAGATCATGTTCCCGTTGCTCGTCGCGGCGGTCGCCGAAGAGCTGGGATGACAAGAGATATGGCCTTACGTGCCACACCTCCCCTGACCTCTGAAGAACTCACCGGCATCTGGTCGACCCTCAACGCGCGCTATTTCGACGGAACGCTCCCTGCGATCGACCTCGTCTGGAGCCGGCGACTGACCTCTTCCGTCGGAATGTTCGTGAGCCGCGCAGGGCCGCGCTCCTCATGGGCCGGGGCCATCACACAGAGATTCGCACAACGTGAAATCCGCCTCTCACTTCCGCTGCTCAAGCCCCTTCTCGCGCGCATGTCGCATGGCCGGAACGAACTGGTCGGCACACTCGCCCATGAGATGATTCATCAATGGCAGTACGACATCCTCAAGCGGCGGCCGAATCACGGGCCCGATTTTCTGCGTAAGATGACGGAGATGAACCGCAACGGCGAATTGGCCATCACGATCTACCACTCGCTCCAGAAGGAAGTGCTGGCCCTCGCGCGCTTCGCCTGGCGCTGTCGGCAATGCGGCCGCATCTACCGGCGTCAGCGCCGGACGATCCAGCCGCGCCGCCACCATTGCGGCAGTTGCCGGGGCGCCCTACAGGAATTGGGATCGGTCACACGGCTCCAAGCCGATTGCCCTCCCCCGCCCGTCCCTCGGCAGACCTTGAACCTCGAACAGTTGTCCTTTACCTTCTAACAGGCTGTTGAAAACGCCCGCCAGCGACGTTCTCGCATCGCTCAGAGGCTCAATGTAGAGAGGAGCCTCCTTGAGGCAAAGCAATTATCCGCTCGCATGTAATCGAAGCGAGCGGCTCAAGCGAAGCTCGGTATGTACCTCTTCGCCTCTTCGCTCACTGCGGCTTTGCTGGACGGACAATTTGAACAGCCTGTGAACGGTTCTGAGCGGATCGGAGCGTTCGAGGTCTCACACTTGCCACTGTTTCAGATCGTTTCTCGATAATTTCCTAAGTTCTTTCACTGGAGCGTGTTATGCGGTGGTCCCGCCAGATCCTCTTCGGTGACGTCGATGCCATGTTCGCATCGGCTGCCGTCGTGAACGATCCGAGTCTCGAGGGAAAACCGATCGCCGTCGGCGGGCCGCCGCCGCGAGGCATCATCGCTGCGGCCAGCTATGTCGTGCGCGAGTTCGGCGTGCGCTCCGCGATGCCGACGGCCGAAGCCATACGCCTCTGCCCCCGACTGATGCTGATTCCGCCGGACCGGCCGCTCTATCGCCTGCTCCACGACCGGATGCGGGCCGTGACGGACCGGCTGTTCCCCGTCACGGAATGGAGCAGCATCGACGAATTTTACGCGGATACGACAGATCTCCAGACCCGTTATCCTGATCCGACGGTGCTCGCGCAACTCGTCAAAGCCTCTATTCTGGATGCCACAGGATTGCGTTGCACCATCGGCGTGGCAACCGGGAAAATCGTCGCGAAGATCGCCGCCGATGCACACAAGCCGGACGGCCTCGCCATTGTCCCGCCGGAGACCGAAGCCGCCTTTCTCGCCCGCCGTCCTCTCAGAGCCCTGCCAGGCATCGGGCCGAAGACCGCGGCGCGCTTGGAGCCGCTGGGAATGAAGACCATCGGCGACCTCTTGGATACGAGATGGGATCAGGCGCTCCGCCGCCTTTTTGGACCCCGTCTCTTCTGGATTCGCGAATCGGCCCAGGGACGCGATCATGAGCCGGTCGTGGCCGACCGAGAATCGAAGAGTGCCAGCCACGAGACGACGTTTGACCAGGACACAGACGACCGGTCGTTCCTGGAGCACACGCTGCGGGTATTTCTGCGCGCGCTGGCTCGCGACCTGCGGCAAGAAGGACTCGCGGCAGCCGGTTGCACGGTCAAACTGAAGGATGCTCGATTCGCGATCACGACCAGACAGCGACGGTTTCCCCAACCACTCAATTACGACCCGGATATGTGGCCGACAATCAGGCAGGCCCTGCATGAGCTGCTCAAACCGGGAACCAAGTATCGCCTCGCCGGCCTTGCGCTCGGCTCATTAATCCCGGCTCCCCCCGGCCTGTATGACCAGCGACGGAGCAAGGCGATCGAAGCAATGGATGCCCTTATCGCTCGGCACGGCCCCGGCGTCATCGGGTTGGGCGGGGTCACCCCGGCTGACCACGATTAGACCACCCAGTCTCTTTCTATCCGGAGAGACAGTCGGTATGATGAGGCCATGTCCGCCAAAGTTTTGACAAGCACAGAGCTTGTCCCGATCCTCGAACAGGCCCGCGCACAACACAAACGGATCGTGTTCACGAACGGATGCTTCGACCTCATGCATGTGGGGCATACGCGCTACCTGCAAGCCGCAAAGCAACTTGGGGATCTCCTCGTCGTGGGAGTCAACAGCGATGCCTCCGTCAGGAGCCTGAGCAAAGCGCCTGACCGTCCGATCGTGAACGAAGCTCAGCGGGCCGAAGTGCTCGCAGCCTTGGGCTGCGTCGACTACGTAGTCATCTTCACGGAGCCGGATCCGCTGAACCTCATCACCGTCCTGCAACCGGATGTGCTGGTGAAAGGCGGAGACTGGACGCTCGAACGAATCGTTGGCCGCGATGTCGTCGAACGGCGCGGTGGATCCGTCCGGACCATTCCGCTGATCCCAGGCATGTCGACCACCACGCTCATTCAACGTATCCGATCACAAGCCACGTAAGCAGTGTCAAATACTTCGCCCGGTCCCTCAACACCTCAGTGCTGTACGCCGATCGCCGCCGCCCTGGCCCGCGAAGGGGGACGGCCGTGCCTCACCGGCTTGCATGGCTCGACAGGCGGGTTTGCGCTGACTCAGCTGCTGCACCCGCAAACCGGCACGCTCAGCTCCCGGCCCTGGCTGATCGTCACGAAGTCGGACGAAGCCGCCGAAGGACTCTTCGACGATCTTCGCTTTTTTCACGGCCTCATGGGCATTCCCACGACTTCGCTGGCGCTGTTTCCACGCTGGGAAACCCTTCCCTACGAATCGACGGCGCCGCATGTCGGCCTTGTCGCACGCCGCATGAATGCGCTCCATCAGATCCGTACAACCCCCGCCGCGAAGGTCGTCACCTCCATTGATGCGGTCATGCAGCGACTCATCCCGGTCGAGACATTCCTGCACACGCTCCTGCAGTTCAAAGTCGGCGGCGGGATTGAACGGGAGGTCCTTACGGCAGGGCTCTTGCGTCTGGGTTACCGCCGGGTCTCCGTCGTCGAAATCCCCGGCGAGTTCAGTATTCGCGGCGGGATCGTGGACATCTTCTCCACCGCCTATACGGACCCGCTTCGCGTGGAATTTCTCGGTGAGACCGTCGATTCGCTCCGTCTCTTCGACCCCGCCACGCAGAAGTCCACGGCCAAGATGGATCGTGCTGTCGTCCTGCCGGCGCGTGAATATCTCAGGCCTGAACGGGCGCCGGACGCCCTCGCGCCGATCCCGGCCGATGCCGAATGGCGCGCCCCTGACCTCTACCCACAGATGCAGAGCCTGCTCGACTATTTCGCGATACGACCTTTGCTCGTGCTCGATCAACCGGCCCTCTTGAACAGGGCCTGCGCGGAGCTGTGGGACAGGATCGACGACGGATATCTCCGGCACAGCGACAAAGAGGAAGCGACTCCCTATCCCTCTCCGGAGCGACTGTTTCTCACCTGGCGGAAGCTGATGGATTGCACAGCGGGATGGTCCCAGCTCGCCCTCGAGCCGCTGGCGGAAGCCGACGCTTCATGGGAGCCGGTGCAGCCGTTTCCGGCGCAAGTGCCGGGCAGTGCCGGACTCGGTGCGCGCGGCACGCCGTTCAGCCAGACCCTCTCGATTCTCGAGCGGCTGCGTGAAACATGCCGAGTCGTCCTCGTGGCACGAAGCCGCGGCCAGGTCGATCGCCTCCTGGCGCTCCTGCGCGAGCATGACGTGCCGGCCGTCGAATGGACGACCGCAAGCTGGACCTCGTCGACCAACGTGCGCGCACCCTTCTATGTCCTGCACGGCGATCTCTCCGCCGGATTCTTGTCATCCGAACTAAGACTGGTGGTACTGACCGAAGAAGAGCTCTTTGCGAAAGGAGTCCGCCACAAGCCGCAAGCGAAAAGCAAGGCCGCGACGTTTCTCTCATCGTTGGAGGATCTCAACGTGGGCGACTATGTCGTCCATGTGCAGCATGGCATCGCCAAGTATCACGGACTCAAGCGCCTTTCGGTCCAGGACTTCGACAGCGATTACCTCATTCTGGAATTCGCCGGAGGGGACAAGCTATACGTCCCGCTGGACCGTCTCAACCAAGTGCAACGGTACAGCGGCGCGGAGGGCCATGTCCCGCGTCTGGACCGCCTGGGCGGCACCAGTTGGGCCAAGACGACCGCCCGCGTCAAGAAGGACATCGAGGAGATGGCGCAGGAGCTCGTCGATCTATATGCCAGCCGTGAACTCGCGAAGCGCCATGCGTACGGATTCGACAGTACGCTGTATCACGAGTTCGAAGCGGCCTTTGAATACGAGGAAACGACGGATCAACTCAAAGCGATCGAGGACATCGCGCGCGACATGGAATCCAGCAGACCGATGGACCGCCTGGTCTGCGGCGACGTCGGCTACGGCAAGACGGAAGTAGCGATGCGGGCGGCGTTCAAGGCGGTGGAAGACAACCGGCAGGTGGCCGTGCTCGTTCCGACGACGCTCCTGGCCCACCAGCATTTCGACAATTTCACAGAGCGATTTGCGCCGTTCCCGACACGGGTAGCGCTGCTGTCACGCTTTCAGTCGCCCAAGGAGGCCAAGGCCATCCTCAAGGATGTGGCGGCAGGGACGGTCGACGTGGTGATCGGTACGCATCGCCTGCTCCAAAAAGACGTGGTCTTCCGCAATCTCGGACTCGTGATCATCGACGAAGAACAATGGTTCGGCGTCAAGCACAAGGAACGGATGAAAGAGCTGCGCACGCAAGTCGATGTGCTGACCCTCACAGCCACCCCGATTCCACGGACTCTACAAATGGCCATGGCCAGCGTGCGCGACCTGTCGATCATCGATACCCCGCCGGCGGGCCGGCTCTCGATCCGCACGCAGGTCGTCCGCTCCAGCGACAAATTGATCCGTGAAGCCATCCTGCGCGAACTGGGACGTGGCGGACAGGTCTACTTCGTCCACAATCGTGTCGAAACGATGGAACGGACCGGCGCCTGGCTGCAACAGATCGTTCCGGAAGCCCGCGTCGTCATGGCTCATGGACAGATGGATGCAAAACCGTTGGAAGCCGTCATGCTCAAGTTTTTTCATCACGAGGCCGACGTGCTGATCGCTTCTGCCATCATTCAATCCGGCATCGACGTCCCCCGCGCCAACACCATCATCGTGAACCGGGCCGACACGTTCGGGTTGGCGCAGCTGTATCAGTTGCGCGGGCGCGTCGGCCGCAGCGGCGATCAGGCCTATGCCTATTTCCTCGTCCCGGACGAAGGGCGGCTGACCGATGACGCCCAAAAACGTCTGACCGCCATCCAACAATTTACGGAGCTGGGATCGGGATTCCGAATCGCCGCGGCGGATCTTGAGATCAGAGGCGCGGGCAATCTCCTCGGCAAACAGCAGTCCGGTCACATCGCCGCCATCGGACTGGACCTCTACATGCAGATGGTGGAGCAGGCCGTTCAACGGCTCAAAGGCCAGATCGTGCAGGAGGAACCGGATCCGACCCTCCGCCTGAATGTCTCCGCATTCATTCCGGAAGAGTACGTGGCCGACCCTCACCAGCGCCTCTCGTTCTACAAGCGGCTCTCGTCCTGCACCCGGGTCGGCGACCTCGCCCTCCTACACGGAGAACTGCAGGATCGCTACGGACAGCCTCCCGATGCCGTCGAGCGTTTATTTGAGGTGATGCAGGTGCGGATGCAGGCCAAGGCGTTGCGGCTGTCGTCGATCGAACTCAAGACAGAGTCCGTCGTCGTCACATTGGACGCCAAGAGCCCCGTCGCTCCGACGGCCATTCAGCGTCTGATGGATCAGTACAAGAAACGAATTCGATTTCTATCTCCCCTGTCGTTTGAACTCCAAATGCCGCATCAGGACTGGACTTCCATCTTTCCGGAACTCACCGCAACCTTGCAAAGCCTCGGAGTCTGTGATACCAACACAGCAGCGAAGCCGTAACCGTTCTCAATTCCGACGAGGTTTCACGTACGCATGAATCGCTCACTGATCGGGTCCGTCAATACGCTAGCCATACGCCTGTTCTGCCTCGTCACCCTGACGATCGGCGGCACGCTTCTCCTTCTGACCAGCTGCACTCCTCCTCCATCCGAGGAACGGGTCGTGGCGTTCGTCAACGGGCGACCGATCACACAAACCGAGTTCGACAACGAATGGGCCGAGCTTCCCGAGGCGACCAGAGCCCGCTATGAAAAAGAAGGGGGCAAGCCACGGCTGCTGAGCGAACTGGTCACCCGTGAGCTCCTCATGCAGGAAGCCCGCAAGCAGGGCCTGGATCAGAACGATCAGATCCGCGACCGCGCCAGGCGCTACAAAGAAAAGCTGATGCTGGACGAGCTGCTCAAGGATCGGATCAAGACCAAGATCGAGCTCACGAAAGAAGAACTCGACGCCTACTATCAGAAACACGCCCGCCAGCTCCTGACTCCTCTCAAGGTTCGTGTGTCGATCATGTTGCTGCCGAATTACCCTGCCGCGAAGGATCTGGAAAAGCAGGTCAATCAAGGCGGCGACTTTGCCAAGTTTGCCCAGCGCTACTCCATCGACGGCAAGACCAAAGCCAACGGGGGCGATCTGGGTCCGTACCGGAAAGACCTGGTCGTCCCGGAAGTGGACGAGGTGATTCACACCCTCAAACCCGGGATGATCAGCGCGCCGATCAAAACGGACGCGGGCTACTATCTCGTGAAGCTCACCCCGCTTGATCCGGAAATCATCCAAGCCGATCTGGCGATCAGGGAACGGCTGCGTCAGGAACTGCTCAACGAGAAACGGCAGAAGCGATTTGACGATGTCATCGCCGACATCCGCGCGCGAGCGGTCGTCAAACTGGCCGATGCGTCACGATACGCCGACGGGGCCGCCGCCGCGCGCTAGCTCTCTTCTTGCCCGTCTTGCTCTCCTCATTGTCCTTGAAATCCTGTACAATCAGCTGATTTGATTATGGACCGTTGACCCGTCGTCACAGGCAAAACCGAGCCATGCCTCGCTTCGAACAATCATGACCCATCCCTTCCTCAGAACGGCCGCACGACGCGCGGTCCCTGCCTGGATGTTCGCCATGGCGCTGATCGCTGGGGGACCGTACCTTCACGCCGCCAAGGTCGAAGATCGAATCGTGGCGGTCGTCAACTCCGATCTGATCATGTGGTCTGACGTGAAGCGGGAACTGGCCCCGGAGCGCGAGCGTATCGAAAAGGAGTATCGCGGCGAGGAACTGCAGCGCCGGCTGAAAGTGGCGGAATCGATGGCCATGACGACGATGATTGAGCGCCGGTTGCAGCTTCAGGAAGCCAAGGCCCGCGGCGTCGACGTCAACGACCAGGAAGTCCGGCAGGCCGTCAAGCAGTTGATTCAGCAGGGCGAGAAGATCGATGAGAAGGATCCGGCCAGTTCCAAAGGCGTCCGCGAGCAGCTGACCCTGCTCAAAGTCGTCGATCGAGAGGTCCGAAGCGGCGTAATGGTGGCGGACCCTGAAATGAAACGGTACTACCAGGAACACCGCGAGCGGTTTGCCCTGCCGGAGGAGTATACCCTTAGTCAGATTTTGATCAAACCCCGAGCATCCGACGATACGGCGGACGCTAAGGAGAAAGCAAGGGAAGTGATGGCGCTGCTCAAACAAGGAGAGTCCTTCGAGGATCTCACGCTTCGCTTCTCGGACGGGCCTAATGCCTCGCGGGGGGGACGGCTGGGGTTGGTCCGACAGGGGGAGTTGCTGCCGGTGATCGAACGGGGCGTGGCGAATCTCGTCCCAGGTGGAATCTCTGAAGTGATTGAAAGCTCGGAAGGCTTTCACATCGTCCGACTGGAAGACAAGAAGCCGAAGCAGTTCAGACCCTATGACGAAGTCAAGCAGGAAATCCAGGCGCTCGTTTTTCAGCAGAAGAGCGAAGACATGTTCCAGGCCTGGCTGGCGGACTTGAAGAACAAGGCATACATCGAAATCAAGTTCGACAGCGCTCCTTCAAAGCCGCCCACAAGCGCTCTCGCCCCTCGCCCGTCACCGACGAGTAAACCATAAACGTCCGGCTGTCGGCCAATCCCAGTCCCTCCTGCAGACGACGTAAGGCGGACACGCGTTCGCTGGGTTTCAACTTGTCGACTTTCGTGGCCACGACCAGCGGATCGCACCCGATGGATCTGAGCCAGGCGATCGTCTCGACGTCCTGCGTCCCCAGCACACGACTTTCGACCAGCATCACGACGGCGCACAGTTGCTCGCGCTGATTGAGGTACTGCTCGATCAGGGGCCCCCACTGCGCGCGCTCTGTTTTTGAGACCTTGGCATAGCCATACCCCGGCAGATCGGCGAGCACGAATCGCGAGAGGATGGGATCGTCGGTAGCAACGGTGAACAGGTTGACCGCCCGAGTTTTTCCGGGGGTGCGGCTGACCTTGGCCAGCCCCTTCCTCTGCAACAAGGAATTGATGAGCGAGGACTTGCCGACATTTGAGCGTCCGACGAAGGCGATTTCCGGCGTCGGACCTGTCGGAAATTGTCCTGGGCCGACACAACTTCTGATAAACTGCGCGTTCAGGATTTTCAACGACCACCCCATACAGCGTGAGGAAGGAACGAGGGCGGAACCACCAGCTCTCCGGCCCCCTTGTCCCGCGCCTCTCGCTGTGTGCTTTGTCATACGCAGTCCGAGATGCGGAAGTCAACCAAACAACGTCGCACCCGCCTGCTTCTTGTGCTGCTGCTGTGTGTCTGTCTTCCGCTCGGCGCACTCCTGTTCATGTGGCTCCTCACCCTCCCGGACGTCGGCTCGTTGCAGTCGCACAACCCCGAAACAACCGCCTTGATCGAACGCCGTCAAGCCCAGGCAGAAGCGGAAAGACGCCGGATCGGTCGACATTGGGTCTGGGTGCCGCTGTCGCGCATTTCTCCGCACCTGCGCCGCGCCGTAGTCGCGGCCGAAGACGCGTCGTTTTTCACGCACGAAGGATTCGACTGGGAAGGCATGAAGGATGCCGTTCTCTACGACCTCGAAAAAGGCGAGCTTAGACGCGGGGGCAGCACGATCACCCAGCAGTTGGCCAAGAACCTTTACCTGTCCTCCGAACGGTCGATCTTCAGAAAAGCCCACGAGGCCTTGCTCACCCGATTGCTCGAACATCATCTGACAAAGGCTCGAATCCTGGAGCTCTATCTGAATGTCGCCGAATGGGGAGATGGAGTCTATGGCGCCGAAGCGGCAGCTCACCACCACTTCCAGAAATCGGCGCGAGACCTGACGGAAGAGGAAGCCGCCTGGCTGGCCGCCATTCTGCCGTCGCCACGTCGATATGACCCCTTGCGAAAAACCACGGCCCTGACCCGCCGGTACGAACGCATCCTCCACCGGATGAATCAGTCGTCGCGCCATCAGACGCGCGGCGACTAGCGTACAACGCTATCATGAGGTGTTGCCGCGCCATTCTGCTCTGCTTCGCCTGTGTTGCCTGTTCCGCCTTCGGCCAGGCTGCCGCGGCGATTCAGGATCATGAGGAGCCCGTTCTCACCACGGACGAAATCGTGATCTCTGCGACGCGAACCCCTGAGCCGATTGAACACAGCGCCGCCCCCGTGACCGTCCTCTCGCGGGAACGGATCGAGCGATCCCCGTATGCCGGCGGACATCAGCTCGACGATCTGCTCCGATCCGTCCCCGGCGTCCAACCGGCGACGCTCAGCAGTCGATACAACCATCCCACGGCGCAGTCGGTGACGCTGAACGGGCTGGGGACCCGCCGCACGCTGGTCTTGCTCGACGGCGTACCGCTTAACGATGGGTTCGGAGGATGGGTCAATTGGGGATTGATTCCGAACGACATTGAACGGGTAGAAATCATTCCCGGTGGAGCCTCGAATCTCTACGGTTCTTGGGCCATGGGTGGCCTCATTCACGTCATGACGAAACATCCTCGCGAGAAGCCGGGATTCAGGGTGGACAGTCAGGCCGGCACGTTGAGCACCTATCAACAGGCGGTGAACGCCCACTATGGAACCGACCACGTCCGTTTCTCGCTCGGCTATCGGTGGTTTCATACGAACGGGATCATTCCCGTTCCGGCCTACCAGCAGGGATCGGTGGACCGGACAAACGACTCGCGTCATCAATTGATCAATGGCGGCGTGGCCTGGATGCCGTCGAGTTCCACGACGCTCGACGTATCCGGCAGCCTGTTCCGGGAGGACCGGACATTCGGAACCAACCTCAGCCTCGCGTCGAGAACGATCGGCAACGCGGCGCTTGGCTTCCGCAGCGATCAGGGCCGGGCAGGTCTGTGGGAGGGCAAACTCTTCGGCCAGTGGCAAACCTTTCGGAACCTGACGTCGCAGATCATTCCGTCTCCACTCATACGCCTTGGAGAATTGCGAGACCGGGTCCAGACCATCCCGAGCAACGACTTCGGTGGTTCATTGCAGTGGGCCGGGACGCTTTTGGACACTGATCGACTCGTGCTGGGCGTTGATGCGAGGACAATTATTGCCCAATCCACCGACGATCTCTTCACGTCAAGCGGGTTCACCGGTCGTACCCTTGCCAGGGGCCAACAGCTCGGATGGGGTCTCTTCGGAGAATGGATCGTCCCGGTCATGGATCGACTGACGGTGATCCCGAGTATCCGTGCCGATTGGTGGAAGAATTTCAATGCGCACAGCGAGTCGACGACGACAGTTGCCGCTTCCCGCGATAACGTGATCCACGTGGTCAACCCGAAATTGGCTTCCCAGTACCGGATCAAGGAGACCTTGCGTCTCGGCGCCTCCATCTACCAGGGATTTCGTGCGCCGACCTTGAACGAACTGTACCGGGGATTCGGATTCGGCGGGTTTTCGTTTCTCTCCAACGATCAGCTTCGCCCTGAGCGTCTCACCGGAATAGATATCAAAGTGGAAGGGGAGTTCTTCACCGACCGGGCGCTCCGCTGGCGTCTGTCGGCCCATCGAGACGAGGTGAAAGATCAGATTCTATTCGTGTCGCAAGGTTCGTTAGCGGCTCAGCGCCAGAACGTCGGCAGGACGTCGTCGACCGGCGGAGCGCTGGATCTTTCCTATCGCGTGACTCCGCTGTGGTCCGTCAATCTTGGCTATGCCTACGTCGATTCATGGATCAGTAGTTTCCCCGGCAGTCCGGATCGAGAAGGGAAACGGGTTCCGAACGTGTCGCGAAATCAGGTGACCATGGGGGTGACAGCCGGGCGGCCCGATCTGGTTGAGGTCACGATCCTGGCACGGTATCTCTCACGCCAGTACGCCGATGACATCAACACCCAACCTGTCGCAGACTTTATGGTGCTCGATGCGTCGCTCCAACACCAGCTTCGCCATAGACTCAGGCTGGTCCTCAACGGCGAAAATCTGACCGACCGGCATTACATCGCGACACAGACCGGCCCCGTCAAGACGCTCGGCAGTCCCCTGCTGATCATGGGTGGAATCCGCGCGGAGTATTGACCGTCAATCAGGATTCGCACTGTCGCCGACTTCGCGCACATCCTGTTCGCCGAAGATCGCCGATTCGTGGGTGTAATGCTTGAATTCGAGGAGATTCTGGGAAGGATCTTGAAGGAAGAAGGTGTGATGCTCGATCCGCGTTCCGGGAAATCTGATGCGGGGCTGTTGATAGAACGGGAGCCCCTTGGCTTTTGCCCGCTCGGCCAGTTCCAGCCACTGACTTTTCGAATGGAAGATGAGGCCGAAATGTCGAGGATAGATCCCCTTCTGCGCTGCGGGGGCTTCATCAGCCACATGGGCCACGAGCTGATGCCCGGCAAGCCCGAAGGTCACAGCCCGATCGGATTCACGCCCCAACGTGCAGCCGAGCCCGTTCACATAGAACCGTTTGGCTGCTTCAATATCGTGCGTGGGAAAGGCCAGATGAAAGAGGATGTCGCTCACCGCCAACGACTCCGGATAATCGGACTAGCTGATCCATTCCACCAACCGGCGGCCATGCAAGGGGTCACGTGGGTGATCGCAAATCGCCCATCCGGCGCGATCACCAGTGTACCAGCCGCCCCGTGAATCCGCGAGACCAATTGTTGCAGCACCTGCCTGGCCGCTATCAGCGGCGTCTTCCCCAAGGCCAGACGATCGCAGATTGTTTTCGCGATCGTCAGACGAATGATACCTTCGCCAAGACCGGTCATGGACACCGCGCCGCTGCGATTGTCTGCATAGACACCGCAGCCGATGAGCGGCGTGTCGCCGACTCTGCCCGGCAGCATCGAGTCGATGCCTCCAGTCGACGCGCCCGCTGCCACCGTTCCGGATTCATCCAAGGCGACCGCGCCGACCGTCCCGTGCTTCTCCTGTACATCTTTACGTCTTGCCAGCACTCTGTCGTACGAGAGGGGCCGAGACATGCCGTGTGAACGATGCCGTTCAAGGTTGAAGTGCCTGGCAAACTTGCTTGCGAAGGGCCCGACTACCAGCACATGATCCGTTTCTTCCATCACGAGCCTGGCCGCCGTGATGGGGTGGAGGATGCCTTCGATCGAGGCCACTGCGCCGGCGCGAAGCTTCGCCCCCTCCATGAGGGAGGCATCCATCCGCTGCACCCCATCCAGTTGTCGCTTGGATCCTCGTCCGGCGTTGAAGAGGCCCGATTGCTCGAGAAAACTGATCGTGGTTTCGACCGCGATCACCGCAGTGCCGCCCTCGCGGAGAACCGCATAGCCGGTCGCGAGTGCCTCGGCAAGAGAGGCAACCTGAGGCTTCGTCATCGGACGACGGCCCGCGCCAGCGTGAGCGAGGATGAGGGGACGAGAACGGCTCAATTGAGGAGGAGGTCCCGAGCCTTCTGGTACGCCGGATCTCTCATGCGATCCAAATCGGACCTCACGAAGCCGAGACCGGTCACGCAGAGCTCGAAGTTCTCGGAGAGTTTCTTGAAAAGAGGCGGTTCGCCCGGCGAAGGATTGTCGCCAATCTCTGCGACGATGCCGTAGGACCGCTTTCCCGTTTTGACATAATCCACGAGGAAATCCTTGTGGTAGATCAGGCTGGCCGTCTTCAGCCGGCGGAGATATTCAGGAAAGAGTCCTGCCATGAAGAGCGTGAAATCGCCGATATGCTGATGCACCGCTCGCTCCCGATCCAGGGACTGGGCCTCGAGCAGCACCTCCGATTCGAACAATAAGTCCATCACCGTATCCACCGCTTTATCCTGCTGATTTCTGATTTTATAGAGTTGATCGGTGCGGGTAAAGTCGACGAGAAGGTTCGAAACGTAGCTGGTCACATTGGGATCGGGCCAACCGAGATGTTCGGTGAAGCTCTTCTCGGTCAGAGCGCCGAAGAGTTGTCGCAGCGGATGTCGAGCCGGGACTGGCGTTCCCATCTCTTCCTCTCACTGAAACTACAGACGTCCGTTTTCAGTATAGCAGAATCCGGTCAGTGCGCTACAGACACCCCGTTCCGACTATCCAACACAATGGTCACCGGTCCATCATTGAGGAGTTCCACCTTCATGTGGGCTGCGAAGACGCCGGTCTCCACCGCCGTCCCTTGTGCCTTCAGATCGCTCGCGACACGCTCGTACCAGCGTTTGGCTTCCTCCGGGGGAGCGGCCTCCTCAAAACTGGGCCTCCGGCCATTTCTTGTGTTGGCCAGAAGGGTAAACTGCGACACGAGCAAGACCGATCCTCCAACGTCCGTCAGCGACCGATTCATTTTACCCGCTTCGTCGGAGAAGATCCTTAGCGAGCGCAGTTTGTCCACGAGGAACCGACAGTCCGATTCCACGTCTCCTTTTGCGACAGCGAGCAGCACCAGCAAACCTTCGCCGATTTGGCCGACCACACAGCCCTCCACCTCGATGGATGCTCGCGTCACCCGCTGAATCACCGCTTTCATGACCCCCGCCCCGTGCGGCGCAGCCGGGAGAGCGAGCCCTCGAGCGCAAGGAGTTTTCGTTTCGTCGGCACTCCCCCGGAAAATCCGCCCAATGACGCGTCCCGTGCCACAATGCGATGGCACGGAATGACGATCGGCAAGGGGTTTGCCCCGACGGCATTCCCGACGGCCCTCGCGTATTGTTTTCCACCGACGCGATCGGCCAGCGCTTGATAGGATCGGAGTCGGCCGTAGGGGACTGTTCGCAACACCCTCCAGACACTTCGTTGAAATGCGGTTCCCTCCGAGAGATCCAGCTGAAGCGTGAACGCGGTGCGCCTCCGGGCGAGGTACTCGGTCAGTTGCTTCCTCGCCTTGTGCAATTGAGGAGACGTCGACGCCTCCCCGGGCTTACGCAAGCCCGCTCGCAAATCCGATGCGACCGCCGCCTTCGTGGATTTCGGCAACACAATCCGTGCGATGCCCCGGGCCGTTTCGGCCACCCCCATCCAGCCCCATCGTGATTTGAAGATAATCGTGCGATGCATGGCCTCTCTTATCGTCCCATCACGCGGCCGAGTTTCCTGCTGACCATGCCCCACACGAGATCCAGTTCCTCGGAGCGAAGCAACGCATGGACACCGAGGTATCCGCTCAGGCTGAGTCCGATCGCCACCGCCAGCATCACGGACTTGGCCACCCACTCGCCGGGATGCGACCAGACTTGCGCCCCCGCGACCCAAAGACAGGCCACGACCAGCGGCACGCAGGCGGCGATGACGCGCAAAGCCGAACGCCCGACCAATCCCCATTCCACCCCTCCGAGCCGACGGTTGAGCACCGCCACGAGGATGCCTCCGTTCACCATCGCAGCCAACGCCGTCGCCAGCGCCAGACCAGATGCGCCCAGCGGCGACATGAGCAACAGCGAGAAGGCAATGTTCGCCATCACCGCGACCGCAGCCGAGATTGCGGGGGTCTTCGTGTCCTGCAGCGAATAGAACGCGGCCACGATGATCCGCACCCCGCCGAACGCCCAAAGACCGACGGCATAGCACAAAACCGCCAACGCCGTCTCAGCTGTATCGTGAGCGGTGAATGTCCCGTGTTCGAAGAATAAATGCACGATGGGCGTGCGCAAACAAATCAATCCCAGCATGGCCGGCAACATAATGAAGACGATCATGCGCAACCCAAACCCGAGCGTCGCCCGGAGCTCCTCCAGCGCGCCGCGCGACGCCTGCGCCGACAGGGTCGGCAGAATGGCCATCGCCAGTGCCACGCCGAAAATGCCCAAGGGGAATTGGATCAACCGCATGCCGTAAAACAGATAGGTGGGCGCGCCGGCAATAAACGATGCCAGGATCGTGCTCACGGTCAGATTGATCTGGGTGACGGACATGCCTAGCAGTGACGGCACCATCAACTGGCCGATCCGCTTCACACCGGGATGACCCGGCTCGAACCGCAACACGAACAAGAATCCCCTGAGCTTCAGGCTGGGGAGCTGCATGGCGAACTGCGCCGCCCCTCCGGCAACCACGCCGATCGCCACGCCGATGATAGGCTCCTCCAGTTGCGGCGACAGGAACAAGGCGCAGCCGATGATAAAGATGTTCAGAAACAACGCCGCATAGGCCGGAACCGCGAAGGCCCGCACAGAATTCAGAACGCCCATGGCGACTGCGGCGAGGCTGATGAACAGGAGATAAGGGAACATGACGCGGGTCAGGACTGTCGTGAGTGCCAATTTTTCCGGGGATGCCTGAAATCCGGGGGCAAGGGCTTGGACCAACCAGGGCGCCGCTAGGATTCCCGCCAGCGTCACGATCGTGACGATCGTGAGCAATGTGGTAAAGGCTGCGCTGGCCAGTTCCCAGGCCTCCCTTTTGGATTTAAGCGTGTGGTACTCGGTGAAGACGGGAATAAAGGCGGAGGACATGGAGCCCTCCGCGAACAACTCTCGCAGCAGGCTGGGAATGCGGAAGGCGACGAAGAACGCGTCGGCCGCCGGGGTGGCACCGAACAGACGCGCGAGGACCATGTCGCGGATGAAGCCGAGAATGCGGCTGGAAAACGTGGCGATGCCGATCACCCCTGCGGCTTTCACAACCGAGTGATTCTCACTTTGCGTGTGAGCGGGAGTTGTTACGGTGGGCTCTGACATGAATCCGGATTCTAGCGGAACGGTGAGGGGCAGTCTATCGAACTGCGCATTGCGCCTCTTGCGCAAACCGATCAGGCAGCTCGCTATGGCCGCAACCCCAGCAACCGACGACCATGAGAAGACCGGCTTTCATCATGCGACCTGTGTCCTTGGCTCTCCTCCCTTCCGAGAAGGGACGAACGTGAACATGCTATCATGGTCGTCATGATGAACAAAGGAGCGTCAAGAGTCTTGTATGTCCCTTGAGCCTTCATCCCATTTGCCTGGTGGCTTTCAGATCAGGCACCGCACGCTCGGAGTGTATCAAGGCAGTGCGATCGAGCTGGCATTCTGGCATCCCTCGTCCGGGATGCCGGAGTATGGACTGTGCCGATTTTCGACAGCGGAAAAAGCGCAATCCATGATCAACTTTCTCACGTCGCCCGAATGCGCCGAACCGCTAAACCCTCAGGACCTGGCGATCGAACCCTACAATCTCGCCGAGCACGAACGCTTGATCAGCGACCATCCCCTGCCTTCCGCCTGGGAACAACCGCTCTGATCCGCACCGGCACTCTGGCTGTGTTGCTATGAGAGAACGAAGCGGGAAATGCTTCCCGGAAGGCGCGCGTGATCTAGGACTTTACTGGAACTTCGGAAGGAGTGCCGGATTTCTGGAGGTGTTCGGCTGTTTGAGCCTGGACGAATGCGAGTAGGCGCTTGTTATCCTGCGCTGCGCGGAGAAACTTGAACGCAATGCCGCGTGAACTGATCGATCGCACCATGGCAGCGACCTCGATCGATTGATCGTGACGGCCCGTCGCAATCTCCAAGTAGAAGATGTCGTCGACATGTACCCGGGTCTCGCTCTTGATGATACACCCTCCCATCGAGAGATCCAGCACCGTGCCCTCGCCGCGGACCTTCCCACCTGAAAACGACAGGTAGAGCCGCACGGGAATTCTCAGGTGCTCGCGTCGGTCGATCGCATGCCGCGGATGGTCCAATCCGATGCGGGAGGCCATGAAGCGGCAGCTGCAGTTTGGGCAGGAAAAGGGCGACACCATGAAGAGCGCGGCCATGTGCTCGGTGGCCGACAGCGGCCGCGACCGCAGCACCTTTTCATGCTTGCATTGTGGGCAATTCAGGAGCCGACCCATCGGATTTGTGCTTTCTCGGATTCGCACCCTCGACCGTGTTCGCGGGGTCGCCGGCACCGCAGTCGACCATACACCGGCTGTCACAGCTGCTTTCGAGAAACCCGCGTTCACTTCATCGATAGTGCATGTCTGTCGTTCTGTCAAGGAAACGGGCGGATTCGCCTGAGCCCTCGACTAGGGCGCGTCTCGGCACGTTGAGACGAAACACGCGAAGGGCGAATCAATGGAATTCCGGGGGAGGTTGGGCAGGCGATTCCGTTAGTGGACCGGGCTCGGTTATGGTCGCACGAAGAAATTCTCTGTTGAGCATGGCGATGAAACGAACACTGATAGATTTTGGGCAGACCGCTTCGCACTCATTCTGATTCCCGCAGGACCCGAACCCTTCTCGGTCCATCGCCGCGACCATGGCCTTGGCGCGTCTGGTTCGCTCAGGTTCCCCTTGAGGCAGAGAGGCCAGGTGCGAAACCTTGGCGGCAACGAACAGCATAGCCGAGGCATTCTTGCAGGCCGCTATGCAGGCACCGCAGCCGATGCAGGAAGCGGCGTCCATGGCTGTCTCGGCCCGATCTTTTCCGATCAACAACACGTTCCCGTCGACGGCTCCGCCGGTATTGACCGAGATGTACCCGCCCGCTTGCATCACGCGATCCAGCGAGCTCCGGTCTACCACGAGATCCTTGATGATCGGAAAGGCCTTCGCTCTCCACGGCTCAATCGTAATGGTCGAGCCGTCGGCGAAACGGCGCATATACAGTTGGCAGGAGGTGATCCCACGGTCAGGGCCGTGAGGCACTCCATCGATCACGAGCGAGCAGCTCCCGCAAATCCCCTCGCGACAGTCGTACTCGAAGGCGACCGGTTCCTCGCCCTTCAGGATGAGCTCTTGGTTAACGACATCCAGCATCTCGAGAAAAGACATGTCCGGACTCACAGCCTGAGCCTGATAAGTCACCAGCCGGCCTTTCTCGCAGGGGCCCTGCTGGCGCCAGATCTTCAGTGTGAACTTCATGACATCACGCCTCACAACCGACCGCTTATTGATAGCTTCTCGTCGCCGGCTTCACGAATTCGAACACGAGCGGTTCCTTGTGCAACAGCGGCGCTTTGTTCGGGACGTATTCCCACGCAGCCACATGGGCAAACCGGCCGTCGTCGCGCAGCGGCTCGCCGTCGGGAGTCTGGTGCTCTTCCCGAAAATGCGCCCCGCACGACTCTTCGCGGTGAAGCGCGTCATGGCACAGCAGTTCGGCGAACTCCAGGTAATCGGCGACCCGCCCCGCATATTCCAACTCCTGGTTGAACATTTCTCCCGATCCCCTTACGGCCACGTCGCGCCAGAACTCAAGGCGCAACGGAGGGATCGTCTGCAGTGCGTGTTTGAGGCCTGCGCGATGTCGTGCCATGCCGCAGGCGTTCCACATGATGTGCCCCAGTGCTCGATGAAACGAACCGACCGTTCTCTTCCCTTTTCCGGCAAGGAGTCGTGCGATCCTGTCCGTCACGCGTTCCTTCGCCGCCCGTACTTCCGCATGCTGGTGAGAGATCGGTTCACTCTTGGTGGTCGCCAGGTAATGGCCGATCGTATAGGGAAGAATGAAGTAGCCGTCCGCCAACCCTTGCATCAGCGAGCTGGCGCCCAGCCGATTCGCGCCATGATCGGCAAAATTGGCCTCGCCGATGACGAAGAGGCCGGGGATCGTGCTCATGAGATTGTAATCGACCCATAGGCCGCCCATCGTATAGTGCGGCGCGGGATAAATGCGCATCGGCACCTTGTATGCGTCCTCACCGGTGATCCGCTGGTACATATCGAAGAGATTTCCGTAGCGTTCGCGCACGACTTCGACACCCTCCTGCGCGATGGCATCCGAGAGGTCCAGATACACGCCGTGCCCGCCGGGCCCCACGCCGCGGCCTTCGTCACACAGCTGCTTGACCGCGCGGGACGCCACGTCTCGAGGCACCAGATTGCCGAATCGCGGGTAGCGCCGTTCCAGAAAATAATCCCGCTCCGCCTGGGCAATCCGATCAGGCGAGCGTACGTCCCCCGGCTCTTTCGGAACCCACAAGCGTCCGTCGTTTCGAAGCGATTCAGACATGAGCGTGAGCTTGGCCTGATACTCCTCGCTCGGCGGGATGGCCGTCGGATGGATCTGCGTGAAGCAAGGGTTCGCGAAGGCCGCCCCCTGTTTCCAGGCCCGGTAGGTGGCGGTTACGTTGCTGCCGCTGGCGTTCGTCGAGAGAAAAAAGATGTTGCTGTACCCGCCGGTGGCCAGCACCACAGCCTGAGCCAGGTGCGTGGAGATCGCCCCGGAGACCAGATCGCGAACGACAATCCCCCGGGCGTGGCCGTCGATGACAACCAGGTCCAGCATCTCCGTGCGGGGATGCATCGTCACCTGCCCGCGCTCGATCTGCCAGGAGAGGGCTGAATAGGCCCCGAGCAGCAACTGCTGACCCGTTTGTCCGCGACAATAGAAGGTCCGTGAAACTTGCACGCCGCCGAAAGACCGGTTGGCCAACTGCCCGCCGTATTCTCGTGCGAACGGCACGCCCAGCGCGACACATTGATCGATAATCTGAGTGCTGACCTGCGCGAGGCGATACACGTTCGCCTCGCGGGAACGGAAATCGCCGCCTTTGATCGTGTCGTAGAACAGCCGGGTGACGCTGTCCCCGTCGTCCTGGTAATTCTTCGCGGCGTTGATTCCGCCCTGCGCGGCAATGCTATGGGCACGACGAGGGCTATCCTGGAAGCAGAAACAATCCACCTGATACCCCAGCTGCCCCAACGTGGAGGCGGCGCTGGCGCCGGCCAGGCCGGTTCCGACGACGATAATATTGAGACGCCTCTTGTTATTCGGGCTTACGAGCTTTTCGCCGAATCGATGGCGGTCCCACTTCGTTTCAAGCGGCCCCGCCGGAACTTTCGAATCGAGCACGATCATGCGCGTACCACCCCAAAGGCAACTGCTAACACGATCGCCACGTTGCCCACCACGACCAACATGGCCACGAGCGGGCCTGCTCCCTTAAAGAGACGATCGAGAATGGGGTGCTCGATACCTAGCGTTTGCAGACCGCTGGACAAGGCATGACTGAGATGCAACCCCAATACCGCCTGTCCTAAGAGATAGATCACCACAAACAGCGGATTCTGGAAGGCATGCACCAACTTGCCGAAGACGTCGCGATGGCCCCGGAGGTCCAGGCGATCGGGGAACGAGGTATCCACCCAGCCGGCCGTCAGATGCAGCAGATGGAAGACGATGAAAAGAAACAGCAGACCGCCGGTCACGGCCATGGTTCGTGACGGCAGCGAGGCCTGACGGTACTCACGGACGGCATAGCCGACAGGACGAGCCCGGCGGTTGTGAAGAGCCAGTCTGATGGCCAGCGCGACGTGCAGGCTCACGATCCCCAACAACCCCACCCGCGCAGTCCAGAGGAGAATCGGCATGTCCCGCAGAAAGGCGGCATAGCTGTTGAGCGCCTCGGGCCCTTCAAAAACTTGAAGATTGCCCAGCATGTGAAAGACGACAAAGCCCGCAAGTCCGAGTCCCGACAGGGCCACCAGCACTTTGCTGCCGATCGAGGTGAGGATATGGCCGAAGAATCGGATCATGCTCGATTCATATAA
>DATGEA010000353.1:0-3263 GCA_035310605.1 Nitrospira sp.
ATACCGAAAAGATGGAAGCAAATTACGTTAACGGGGGCTACTTACCGTTGAGGTGCCCAAGCGGGAAGAGGCCAAGCCGAAACAAAGTCCAACGTGGCCAAGACCCTGAAGGCGGCGTCAGGTGGGGACTGGCCTCTCCAACCTCAAGAAACTTTGACTGGCGTCACTGCATATCGTGGTAGATACGAAAAGGATAAGAGACCGGCGAACATAGGAGCCCTCCTTCGGCCGAGTCGTGAAGATGGATTCGGACCTTTATTTTTGTATGACCCGAGCTCCACAAAGGTAGCCTTCGATATCCAAGATCTGCCGGACCAAATCGGAACCAACTCACATCCTAGGGTGCTTCATGTCACTGCGAGTACTACATTCGAAAGAAGAGCATGGATCTCGGAAGCTTGTCGGGCACACGACGAAAGGTCCTGCGTTCAGGTCAGGACTGAACACGCACACAGCTGCCCAAGAAACCAGGCCCGCAGAGGTCGTTGTGGAAACCGTGTGCCCGACTCATTGATTTCATTTCCCGCCAGTTCCGCGGCGGGCCGGACCGGGCCAATGTCTAAATGCGAAATCTCGAAGTGTAGAGGCATCTATGTTTGCTCGTGTATGCGAACTGCACATCAGGCCTGAGAAGAAGACGGAGCTCCTCAGCTTGGAAAGAGACGTAATTCTGCCGATACTCGAGCACTGTGATGGCTTCTTTGACCTGATCCCGCTCGAGCTTGACACCCACCCGAGGAAGTTCTTCGCGATCTCCCTCTGGCGCGACGAGCGCGACGCGGAGAAATATCACAAGGAATGCTTTCCCAAGATCTACGACATGTTGGAGCCGTTCCTCGTCGCCCCGATCAGCGTGAAGCACGGCACGATTGACGAGACGATCTCAAAGCGGTTAATCGCCACCGTCGCCGCCTGACGGCAGCGGTAACCTAAAATTCCAAACTTGCACCTCCCGGAGGTACGAATATGTTTGCCCGTTTCCTCGAAATGACCATTAAGTCCGGAAAGAAACCCGAGCTCATCAAGGCAATCAAGGACGAGATCATTCCCACTCTCAAGAGCTATAAAGGCTTCTCTGACGTGATTCACCTTGAGGTCGAGACCGATCCGTCCAAGTTCTTTGCGATCTCGACCTGGCACGACAGGATGGAGCTGGAGAAGTATACAAAGAGAGATTTCCCGAAGATCAAAGCTATCCTCGATCCGTTTCTGGCCGCGCCGATCGTCGTAAGGCACTGCACGGTCAGTGAGGCGATTAGCATGAAAGTCGCAACCGCCGTCGCTGCCTGACGGCAACGACAGGAACGCTATCCCAGGGCCCCTACTCTTAAATGATACGGAGGCGTTTTATGTTTGCTCGTTTCCTCGAAATGACCATTAAACCTGAGAAGAAACCCGAACTCATCAAGGCACTCAAAGACGACATTCTTCCAATCCTCAAGAAATGCCACGGCTTCTTCGACCTGGTTCCCCTGGATGTCGAGACGGAACCGACGAAGTTCTATGTGATGTCGCTCTGGCATGAGAAGCGCGATGCCGAGCAGTTCCACAGGGATCATTTCCCGAAAGTCCAGGCGATCTATGATCCCTTCCTGACTGCGCCGATCACCGTGAAGCTCGGCCACGTAGACGAGACAGTCAGTACAAGGAAGTTCATAGCAGCCGCAGCGTGAACCGAATGCAAGACCTCCCGAGCCCCGGCCCTCTCAGCCGGGGCTGTTCCTGGCTCGTGAGACAAATCAAAGTACGAAGGAGCACAACATGGCCCAAAAGGTGGTCGACATCGTGAAACTGTTCGCGGGATGAAATGGGCGCGGGTGAGCGAGCTGGAGATGGAACTCGAAGGGAAGAAAACACGCAATACCGCGCCACCACGCGGACCTACTTCGAAGTCGAACACTCCTGAACCGAGCGGCTCATTTAGGTCGCGGCCAGTTCTCTCGCGTAATATTTGGCAACGTATCCCTTTTGGCAGGCGAGAGAACAAAAATGCGTGGCTCGCGGATCAAGGGCGCGTTTATCATCCCACTCGGCAAGAAAAATCATGTTCTTTACGTCGGTGTCGGGTTTGACAAACTCGAAAACAAGAAGCCACTCGTCCGCTTCACCCTTCCGCTTCCCGCATCCTTTGCATACGAATTTCATGCAACCCCCTTGTTTCCGCTCTTCATCGGCCTGTGCGGCCAGGTGCTCAAGACGGTCGATGGTCTCAATCAACCACGCGTGAAAGCTCTCTTCGAACTCCACAGGAGTGGCCGTCCGATAGAGGATCTCGATCGTTTCGCCGTGTTTGCCGACCACGATCTGCCGGCACGGGATCTCATTTCGCTGGTGCTTGAGCGCGACAAACGCGAGCCACGGGCAGGATTGTTCCGAACACCCGCAACCGGAAGTTCCTCGCGGGCACGACGGTGAATCCTCCAAGAGAAGCGCCGGACGCCAGCAGGAAGAACTGGATCGGTACCCGCCACACTCAAGAAAGAGCGCCTCGCATTGCACGACGGTGATGAGATCGGCGTTATTTACGGGCACAGCCCACCCCCCACAATCGCCCCAGTGATTGTGAACTTGACTACTCCTCTGGTTTGTGACAATGCTCACGCTTGTTGGTGATAAGGAAGGAACCGCCCCCCGGGAACAATGCTGGAACTGGTGCTGCTCGCATTGCGATACAATGCCGCCGGAGGTGCGGATCATGAAACTCAACACCCTGGCTCTCGCCCTCACGTCGGGAATCCTGTGGGGCCTCTGTATGCTCGTAATGACTCTGGCGAACCTCATCTCGGCCAGCTACGGCCAGCAATTCCTCCAATTGATGTCATCGGTCTACCCCGGCTATCACGCAACGCGCAGCATAGGGGAAGTCGTCGTCGGAACGCTCTACGGAGCCGTGGACGGCTTCGTCGGCGGTGCGGTCTTTGCCTGGGCCTACAACCATTTAGGCCCGGCCTCGGACGAGCATCCGATGGGGCTAAAAACCGCCGCAAAGGCGTAAAGGGTTAGTCAGAACGGTCACTTCGATCTGCACGTGTCGAAGGAAAAACCGCGCCATGAAGAGGAGCACGTGGGCGTGATGCGGGACATCAGCGGTAGTACTGCCGATGCGAAGAGTCTATTCCCCTATCTCTTCTTCCAGCAACCTACCCGCACCACCGCTGACGCGCCGCAGCTGTTTCTGTTGAAGCACATCAAAACTGTCCCCTCGAGACCACATTAGAAGTGGCTACTTATAGAGTGCCTCCGGGACGAGGGACATTCCCTTC
>DATGEA010000354.1:0-22880 GCA_035310605.1 Nitrospira sp.
AAACGGCGCCTTATAGTACCCGTCTCCGTCGGTCTTGACGATCTGCCCGTAGGAGATCTTCGTGTCCTTTACCAGGACATCAGTATTCGGCACTCCCTTGCCATCGGCCCCGCAGACAAACCCTTCGACTGTAAACCGATGATCGGCCTCGTGGGTCGCCGAAACTACTGCGGGGAAGACCACGGCCAGCAGACCTGCCACGCCGGCACCGAGCCTCAATCCCCACCCGGCCCATGCTCGCTGTTTTCGTCTCACATCCTCCGAACTGAGGTCAGTGCGCGTCGTACGATTGCGTCCAAAATCTTCAGACAATAGATCCCCTCGCGACGACAGCGCCTCCCCAGTTTTGAGGCGGACCCTTTTAGCATAGGACCCCTCCTTTGTCAACGAGAAGACCGGGCGCCGGAGTGAGCGGATCGGGCCCGCTACCAAGGGATTGACGCTCGTGGTGAGAGATGAAACGACGGTTGTCGTGAGAGGAGAAAGATGGGGCGAAGTAGACCGGAACCCTACAAATATCCGCGCGTGCGCGCGTCCGATTCCACCCGCTCCGCTTCTGCGCGCCGCTCGGATTCCTTCTTGCTGATCCAGGTTTCCCACGACTTGCCGTTCGCGGTGTCTTCACCGGTGAACGCGATAGTCGCAATGCTCCGGTACGGAATCCGTCTGGGGGCCGGATTATCGGCGGGAAAGAGCTCGATATAGGAATCGGACCCGGCGACCTCTCGATTAAACAAATAGCCGACGACCGATTCGCCTGACTGCAATGCCACCGTCACGTCGCCACGGTAGTCGAAGGCCAGTTCAACGGCCTCGGCGAGCTCATTGAACGAAGCCGGCGCGAAGACACGCCCTTCGAGCGAGCCGCCGTTGTTGCCCATGGTATGATTTTTCGTATCGGTCATCGAGGGGCCGTCGTTCGTGACGCGGAACTCGCCAGCCGTGGGACCGTCCGACCAAAAACACGAGAAGGGCGAAGCATCATCGCGAGGTAGGGAGCAGAGTTAATTTGACGGTCCGGCTGAAGCCGGACACGCTGCCGAACGTGTCTTCCACGGCGGACGCCTCGTAGCCGCAATGGACCATACAATCGGCGCACTTTTCATTCCGCCCCCTCCCGTACTGATCCCACTCCGTGAGCTCCATGAGTTCACGAAAGGTCTTCGTATAGCCTTCCTGCAGGAGATAGCAGGGCTTCTGCCAGCCGAACACGTTATAGGTTGGATTGCCCCAGGGAGTGCATTGATACTCGCGCCGGCCCATCAGGAAATCCAGGAACAGCGGAGACTGATTAAACTGCCATCCCCGTTTCGGGCTCCCGAGAATGCGGGAGAACAGTTCCCTTGTCCGTTCGCGCTTCAGGAAATGCTGCTGATCCGGTGCCTTTTGATAACTGTACCCGGGCGAGATCATCATGCCTTCGACGCCAAGGTTCATCATCTCGTCGAAAAACTTCCGCACGCGCTCAGGATTCGCATCGTCGAAGAGCGTCGTGTTGGTCGTGACACGATGGCCCCGTTTGAGCGCGGCCTTGATCGCCTTCACCGCCACGTCGTAGACCCCGTCGCGGCAGACAGCCAGATCGTGTTCATCCTTCAACCCGTCCATATGGACGCTGAACGTCAGGTATTTCGATGGCTTGTATTCGTCGAGCTTCCGTTCCAGGAGAATCGCGTTGGTGCAGAGATAGATGTAGCGCTGCTGAGCGATCAAGCCCTCGACGATCTTGGCCATTTCCGGATGGATCAAGGGCTCGCCGCCCGGGATGCTCACGATCGGCGCGCCGCACTCTTCCGCCGCGGCCCAGCACTGCTCCGGCGTCAGCCGCTTGTCGAGGACATGATCCGGGTACTGGATCTTTCCGCAGCCGGCACAAGCCAGATTGCAACGGAACAAAGGCTCCAGCATTAACACCAACGGATATCGCTTCACCTTTTTGAGCTTCTGGGTGAGCACGTACTTCGACACGGTAAACATCTGGGAAATCGGAACGGCCATTCCGCTCTCCTTCTTTTGAATCTGTATTCGGTAACGGCGGCGATCACCGCCGAACTAGCAGGTTGTAAACGCGGGGGATTTTAACACTCGGTCTCGCTGACAGTCAATTTGGCTGCTGATCGAGGACCATGGCCACTCCACCATTCGTCAGATCCTTGTCGGACGATCCACAACGTGGTGGGGGTGGACGGCACAGCAGAAACGAGGCTTAGACCTTGAAGAGCGGCTCACACGAAGCGAAGAATGAGAACCTACTAGTGGCAAAGTACCTATACGCCGCGATTTCATCGAACGCGGCGGAACGAGCGGGAGATCTGAAGCAGACAACACCGGATGGGTTTATCCGGCGACGATTATTACGATAACACGATGCAGGGTCGTCGGCACGCACCAAAAGAAATCATGACGCTGGAGGGATTTATCCGGCGGCGTAAATGAGGAGGGCTGCGCCCGAAGAGCCGCCGGCACGCGCGAGCGAGGTATCTAAAAAATCCTCTGGAGGAGTTTATCCCGTCACCGAGAACAATCGTAAGGGCTCCGGGTCGAGCGGGCTCTGTTTGGAGGCGCCGAGCGGGTTCGAACCGCTGCATCGCAGTTTTGCAGACTGCTCCCTTACCACTTGGGTACGGCGCCTCGCGAAGGCGGCATTATAGTCTGTGCACCGGGCCCGAGGCTAGGGGCGGGGAGAGAAACCTATCGTTTATTCGAAAGGACTGGAATCTCTTTCCCGAGCGTCGAAGGCTGATCGGATTGCGGCACGAGCGGCTCCCAACCTTCGCCTGAATGGGCGACGGCTTCTCCGTTTCCTTCAGCTTCTTTTTCCTTGGCGAGCTGTTCCACTTCCTGAATCAGGGTGTCCATCAACTCATCCATCGGCACTTTGCGGACGAGCTTGCCCTTCTTGAACAGGATCCCCTTGCCTTCGCCGCCTGCGATGCCGATGTCCGCTTCCTTCCCTTCGCCGATACCGTTCACCACGCAGCCGAGCACCGATACGTTCAGCGGGGTCTTGATGTGACCGAGCTTTTTCTCCAACTCGTTGGCCATGCGCACCACATCGATCTCGACACGGCCGCAGGTCGGACAGGCGATCACGTTGATCCCGCGGTGGCGCAGCTCGAGCGACTTGAGAATTTCGAAGCCGACTTTCACTTCCTCTACCGGATCGGCTGCGAGCGAGACACGCAGCGTGTCGCCGATGCCTTGGGACAGCAGGTAGCCGAGTCCCATTGCCGACTTGACGGCGCCGGTCATCGCGGTACCGGCCTCAGTGATGCCGATGTGCAACGGATAGTTGGATTGATGAGCGAAGAGCCAGTAGGCGTCGATCGCATGGTGCACGTCGGAAGCCTTGAGGGAGACTTTCATGTTCGTAAAACCGACGTCTTCCAGCGCGTGCACGGCGTTCAGCGCCGACTCTGACAAGGCTTCCGGCGAAGGCCATCCATATTTGTCCAGCAGCGGCCGCTCGAGCGAACCGCCGTTCACACCGACGCGAATCGGAATCCCGTGATTGTTGACGGCCTTGAGGACTTCTTCGACTTTCCACCAGGCGCCGATGTTGCCGGGATTGATGCGGACGCAATCCACGGTCTCGGCGGCTTTCAAGGCCAACCGGTGGTCGAAGTGAATGTCTGCAATCAGCGGCACCGTCATTGCCGCCTTGATCTTCGGTAGCGCTGCGGCCGCTTCTTCGTCCGGCACGGCCACACGAATCAATTCGCAGCCGGCGGTTTCGAGTTGACGGATCTGCTCGACCGTCGCCGCGACATCCCGGGTATCGGTCGAACACATCGACTGCACGGAAACCGGCGCGTCACCGCCGATCTTCATGTTGCCGACCTGAATCTGCCTGGTTTTGCGCCGGCTAATATGCATGGAGTTGCACCGTTGCTCCCGCCTTACGTTTTGGCTCAGCTGCCCTGCTCGTCGCCGTGCGGCAAATGATCGATCGCAGCCGACAGCAGCTCCTGTTCGCGTGATGCGGCCGGAGTCTTGCCGACCAGTTCTTTCACAGCCCGGTAGACGCCTTCCGTGGTCAGCCCGTATCGCTCACGCAAAAGGTCCTGCGGCCCTTGTTCGATATACCAATCGGGAAGCCCGAGGATCTTGGTCGTCACTCCGGTTACGCCGGCGTCGGACAGTGTTTCGAGAACCGCCGAGCCAAACCCGCCCATCTTGCAGCCTTCTTCAACGGTGACCACATAACGGACCCGCTTGGCTACGCTCACGATCAACTCTTGGTCCAACGGTTTCGCGAAACGGGCGTTGATGACCGCGGTCGACAACCCTTCCTGACTCAACTGTTCGGCGGCCTTGACGGCCTGCCAAACGGGAACGCCGATCGCAACGATGGCGACGTCCGTCCCGTCGCGCAGCAACTCGCCTTTCCCTATCGGAAGCGCCTTCGGAGCTGAATCCATCTGGACACCCAGACTCACGCCACGCGGATACCGCACGGACGCAGGCCCGGCATGCTCGAGACTGGTCTTGAGCATGTGCTGCAATTCATTTTCATCCTTCGGCGCCATCACGACCATGTTCGGCACATGCCGCAGGAATGCATAATCGAATGCGCCGTGATGGGTGGTCCCGTCTTCCGCCACCAACCCGCCGCGATCGATACAGAACGTCACGGGCAGATTCTGCGTCGCCACGTCGTGCACGACTTGATCGTAGGCCCGCTGCAGGAACGTGGCGTACATCGCCACGACCGGCCGCATGCCCTGCGCTGCCAGCCCCGCCGCAAACGTGACGGCATGCTGCTCTGCAATCCCGACATCGTACAGGCGCTCCGGAAATTCTTTTTCAAAGGCATTCAGGCCGGTCCCTTCGCACATCGCCGCAGTGATGGCCACGATCCTCTTGTTCTCACGTGCCAGCTTCACCAGGGAATCGACGGCGATCTGAGTATAGGAAGGCCGTACGGCTTTCTTGGCCGACATGCCGGTTTCCCGCACGAAGGGCGGGCAGGCATGGAACCAGACCGGGTTCTTTACGGCCGGCTCATAACCCAGTCCCTTTTTCGTGATGACATGGAGCAGGACCGGGCCTTTCATCTTGAGAACATTTTCCAAGGTGGGCAGGAGATGTTCGAAGTTATGCCCGTCGATCGGGCCGGCATAGCGGAATCCGAGCTCTTCAAACAACAAGCCGGGCAGAATCGCGCCCTTCGCCAACTCTTCGGCACGCCGCGCGAGTTTCTCGACATCAGACCCGATATGAGGAATCTTCCTTAACAGTTGACCCGTTTCCTCCCGCATTTTCGTGTAGAACTCTCCGGTAAATGTCCGGTTCAGGTAGGAGGAAATGGCTCCGACGTTCTTCGAAATCGACATCTGATTGTCGTTCAGGATCACCAGAAAATCTTTTCCGAGCCCTCCGGCGTGATGCAGAGCTTCCAACGTCATGCCGGCGGTCATCGCCCCGTCGCCGACGATGCAGACGACTTTGTGCTTCTGCCCGAGTTGTTCACGGGCTTCCACCATGCCATAGGCGGCGGAGACACCGGTTCCCGCGTGACCCGCATTGAAGGTGTCGTACACACTTTCTTCGCGTTTGCAGAATCCGCTCAACCCTCCGTACTGCCTTAGTGTGTGAAACTGCTCGCGGCGGCCGGTCAGCAGCTTATGCGTATAGGCCTGATTGCTGGTATCCCACACGACCTTGTCCTGCGGGGTCTCCAACAGATAGTGGAGCGCTACCGTCAATTCGACGACGCCGAGGTTCGAGGCGAGATGTCCTCCGACGTTGGAAACAACGCCGATGATTTGCTCCCGAAGCTCTTGGCATAAAGCGGGAAACTGCGCCGGAGAGAGCCGTTTCAGGTCGGCAGGACTCTGGATGGTCTTGAGGATCGACATAGCAGACACTCCTTTGCGTGAATTCATGCGCCTGGTGCAACGGGCTGAGTTCAGACAGGCCTGGCGAAGTAGTCAAGCAGTTTGTACGCTGGCTTGGTCAGTCTCACACAGGACTCCTATATTGTCAAGCGGTTAGACCGATTCCGGAACCCGGAAACCGGCTGCGTCACGATTCAAACCGATACGTAAAAAGGGTCGCCAGGGTGAAATCGGCGGCGCTCCCCGTAATGAAGTCGACGTTCTCGACGCCGTATACCTGCCAGAGCCAATGCCTGGTCATCCGGTAATTGACCCCGGCAACCACCTCCGTAACGCCTTTGTCTAGAACCCTGAGCCCCACGCCGTGGAACGGCGTCGAGTAATAATCAAATTGCAGGGTCATGGAGAGGTTCTCCGACCACAGGTATTCCAATGCCGCGAGGCCCGAGAGCGTCGGCTGAAGCGGCATACCGGCGATCCGGCCGGTCGGGAACACTCCGTTGACGTTGCCATAGAGAATCCAACGTCCCCCCAGGGACTTTTCTGCTGCAAGCCCGATTCCGAAATCCGGACTACCGCTCCCGAACAAATCTCCCTCATCTCCCGTGGGGAGCTTCACGGCCGCGCGGACGGACAGGGTCGGAAGCGAGGAGGTTTCTGAGAGGAGCTGATACTTGGTCATGAGGGTGGTATCGCCGAGCCCCACCGCCCCCTTCTTCCCATGGACGACCTGTTGCCCCCCTCGAGAAATGTCATAGGCATAACCCGTTTGGGCCAGCGCGTTTCGCGCCGGGGCCAAACCGGTCGTGGCCCGTTCAACGGCTTTGATCGGCCCCTCCATGAAACCGTGATACCGATAGAGCGCCGGGATTTCCAGAGCGACTTCGAGTTTCTCGGTCGCTCCATAGCGCAGGAAGAGACCGCTCCGTAACGTCTCGAATTTCACCGTGGCGGCGGCCTGAGGAGACTCCTCCCGGTAGATCGCGGCGGTTTCAGCCAGTTCCAACCGTACATCGAGCGTGCCTTTTCGCAGGACAGCTGCCCGATCGCCCGGCATATTGAGGACCAGCTGCTGGAGGGGATTGAAATTGCGCACGGGAAACGGGCCGAATCCCTCGGCCGAAACGCGGAGGGGATGGGCGCATGAGAAGATGATGAGGCCCGCGAGCGCGACACGGTACCATCCCAGTCCCCGGCGCACAACCGGCGACAGCCTGTCAGTACGGAAAATCGAGGCCGGCAAAGATCGCGCCTCCCTCCTTGCTGAACCCGTAGTCGATTCGACCGACCACATTGGGTCGAACGAGCCCGCGGAATCCTACACCGGGAGTCATACGGTAGTCTTTAAAGCTGACGTCCCTGAAAGTGTTGAACACCTGCCCGGTATCAAGAAACGGCGCGATCTCGAAATCAGCCGAGACGCCAGCAATCTTCGCCCTGGCCACATGAATGCGCTCTTCGATGCTCACCGAGACCAGATGTTTGTCGATGAAGCGGTCGACTCCGTAGCCTCTGAGATTGTTCTGCCCCCCCAGAGAGCTCTGCTCAAAAAAAGGCACTTGCTCGCCGATCGTGGCTTGCAGATCGGCGCGTACGACGAGAATGGCGCGCTTGGATTCGCTGGGAAACAGCTTCTTCACTTCCAATTCGTAGCGGGAATAGACCGGGTGGTCGCCGTTGCGCACATTCTGGTTCACCTCCGCATAGGCGGTGATGGCCATGCCGTCGGTCGGGGAAAACAGGTTATTCCGGGTATCGTAGTAGAAGGTTGCGCGGTGACCGATGATGATCGATTCTCCCTGCACCCCGTCGACGCTGGGGAACCGCTCGCCCGTGAACGGCAGATCCGTCGCCCCCCGCTGCAACTGCACGTCACGCACCCGTTGCCCGATGGCGATCTGTGTCACCTCATTCGCGTAGATCCCGAATCGCCAGTTGGCTCTGCCCTCCCTGGCAGTATAGTTGGTTTGATCGGCTTCGACAGTATGTTCGCTCAGCCCGAAAAACCGAGACGTGGCGTTCTTAAAGAACGACGCACCGAAATTCAGAAAATACCGTCCGTTACTGAACGCCGGATCGGTGTAGTTAAAGACCACCTTGCGCTCGATCCTTTCGGTAAATGACGCGATGAACTGCATCTGCCGCCCGCCGGGATCGTACCGGAACAGGTTGAACGTGCCTCTGGTTCCGACGATCGAATTCCGGATGAGCATCGGCGCCAACAGATATTTCAGCTCTCCGTCGGGATCGGTAATGAGAATGGGGACGATCAGACCGGCGTCATTCCCGTCGTTCTTCGAGGTCGAAGCGGAGGGAATGGGGAAGACCTGGGTGTCGGCCTTCGCGGAGTCCACCCGCACCAGTCCGATCCCTGCGAGCAGGCATGCAAGCAAAACATGGATGCCACGCAGGGTCGTCATGAGCGCTCGACTCAGCTATGTTATTGGGTTTTGATCTTTTCGGATTTCCTGCGGAGCTGATCGACCAAGTCGCCATAGCTCCCGGAGCGGAGGATCTTCGTGAACTGTCCCCGGTAATTATTCACGAGGCTGACTCCGTCGACCACTACATCGTAGACCCGCCAGACGGAGGCTTTGTTGAGCAGGCGATAGTCGAGCGGGATTTCGGTTTTCCCCGTCATCACCTTGGTGCGCACTTCGGCATAGTCTTTTTCCGTCCGCTCGTTGATGTACTGCACGCCTTCACCCGAATAGGCTTCGACCTTGTCTGCATAAGAATTCACCAGCAACGTCTGGAACAGGGAGACAAACTCTTCCTTCTCTTTGTCGGATAGATTGGCCCACGGCGCCCCGAGTGCGCGGCGGGACATCTCCTGATAATCGAATCGATCGCCGACCACCTTCTCCAATAGCTGCCTGCGCTCGTTCACCTTCGCCGGCTGCTTCAGATCTTTGTCCTGTAGAATCCTGAGCACTTCGTCAATGGTGCTCTTCATGGCATCGGTGGCTCCTCCGGCCCAGACCTTCTCCGCAGCCAGTCCGGCACAGAGGAACAACACTAGCGCGATGCCCACGCGGACTGCCTTGCCGACCACCGGCCTCTCTGAAACCGAACCCGTCATGACCTGTCCTCCATCATCCCCAGCCTCCGCACCCACGAAGCCTGAGTGAAATGATTAATTGACTTTACCATGGACATACTGGCTCACCAATTCTTCGAGATCCAGTCCGGACTCCGTGTCACGGATCGTATCACCGGGCTTCAACGGATCGCCACCCCCGCCGGGAGAAAGCGCGAGAAACTTTTCTCCGATAATGCCCCGCGTTTTGATCGACGCGATCGTGTCGCTATACAGCTTGACGCTGTTGTCCACGGCGAGGATCACGGCCGCACGATCCTCCTTGAGGGTGATCCCGCGTACTCTTCCAACTTCGACTCCGGCAATTTCGACCGCAGACCCGGGTTTCAGCCCGGACGCCGAATTGAACTGCGCGACCACTTCGTAGACATTACCGCCGATGAGTTCCAGCTTCCCCAGCTTGATCGAGAGGTACCCGAGACAGAGAATACCCACCAGCACGAACAGGCCCACCACGAATTCAATCTTCACTTTTTCCATCGTTCACTCCTTCATCCTAAGCCGGCTGACGCTCCGGACAGCACGACCGGCCCGCCGACGGAAATAAATTCCTGAATCTCCGGATCCGTCGTCCTGACGAACTCAGCCGCCGGCGCCATCGCCGCAATCTTCCCTTTTCGCAACATCGCGACCCAATCCGAAATGCCGAAGATTTCAGGAATCTCGTGACTCACCATCACGGCGGTAAATTTGAATCGCCGATGCATCGCCACGATCAAATCGTGAATCGATTTCGCCATCAAGGGATCGAGCCCGGTCGTCGGCTCGTCGAAGAGGATGATTTCCGGCTCCATCACGAGGGCCCGCGCCAGCCCGGCCCGCTTCCGCATTCCTCCGCTCAACTCGGCCGGAAACTTGTGCCCCATGCCGGCAAGCCCCACCTGTTCGAGTTTTTCCTCGACCCGCCGCGTGACCTCAGGACCCTTCATCCGTAGTTTTTCCCGCAACGGGAATGCCACGTTTTCAAAGACCGAGAGCGAATCGAAGAGCGCCGCCCCTTGAAAGAGCATGGCAAACCTTTTCCGCACGTCATTCAGGCGCGCCCCTCGCAGCCGAGAAATCTCCACATCGCCCACCCACACCTTGCCCCGATCAGGCTGCATGAGTCCGATCATGTGTTTCAGCAGCACGCTTTTCCCCTCTCCGCTCTTTCCGATCACGGTCGTCAGCTTGCCGGCGGGAATCGTCAAGTCGATGCCTTGCAACACCCGCTGGCCGCCTAACGTTTTTTCGACCCCGACAAGTCTGATCATTTTCAGTTCGCCTTCAGCGATAGGCTTTCAGCCTTCAGATCACGCACTCCCGAGGAACTGATGGCTGACCGCCGACGGCTTCTTTTCTACAACAGTACCGACGTCAGGAAATAATCCCAAACGAGAATCAGGACGGAGGACAGCACCACGGCCTCCGTCGTGGCCGTGCCCAGCCCTTCGGCGCTTTGCCTCGTGAAGAATCCCTTGTAACAGCAAATCCAGCTGACGATCAGCCCGAAGCTGATCGACTTGAGAATGCCGCCGTAGACGTCCTTCCACTCAACCGCCGACTCAATCGAATTCCAATAGGCGCCGCTGTTCCCGCCCAACAGTTCCACGCCGACCACATAGCCGCCATAAATCCCGACGACATCGAATATGGCGACGAGCAGCGGAACTCCGATCAGACCCGCAACCAATTTTGGCGCGATCAGGTATTGAAGCGGATTGATGGCCATCGTGTCCAGCGCGTCAATCTGCTCGGTGATCCGCATGATACCGATTTCTGCCGTCATGGCCGATCCGGCGCGCGCTGTCACCATCAAGGCCGCCAGCACCGGGCCCAACTCACGGATCATGCTCAGCGCGACCGCCGAGCCGAGCAATCCTTCCGAGCCGAACTTTCTTAGTGTGTAATAGCCCTGCAAAGCGAGCACCATCCCCGTGAATCCCGCCGTGAGCACCACCACGAACGTGGACTTGTACCCGATAAAATGCAGTTGCTTGACGATCTGCACAAGCCGGAGAGGCGGCCTCGTCAACCAGGCAAAGGACGACAGCACGAACAGCAGCATGCGCCCCATTTCCTGGATCGATGCCACGGCCCATGCTCCTACGCGTTCAATCATCACGTCATTCCTCTCTCTGGGGCGGGGGAAAGCCCGAACCCTGCTCCGGCATAGAGCGCGCACACCGCCGTGAGCCTGTCGGCGGCCAGATTACTCTGCCGTCGAAGCCGATTCAGACCGATCACGGTCGACGGATGCCTGATCAGATCCCGGATTCCTTTCAGCCACCCGGGGGGCTTGAGAAACAGGTTGAAGTCGAGCGGGAGATCTTCCCCCGCAAGGTCCGACACGGTCCGGAGCACCATGAACGGAACCGCCCGCTCCTGCGCGACTCTCGCCAATGCCGCACTCTCCATATCGAGCGCCAACGCACCGGTCACTCGACCGAGCGATTGCTTGTCCTCGGCGCGACAGACTACCTGGGACACCGATACCACCGGGCCGATACGCGCGGCGATCCCGAGCTGCACGGCCACAGACTGCGCACCCGAAACCATCGCGGCGGCGGAAGAAACGGAATCCGTCCCCTGGTTCCAGCCGCCGTCATAGGCCGCGGACGATACGCTGGTGCCGATGACCAGATCCCCGATCGATGCCGGCACCAGGGCGCCCGCAAAGCCTGCGGAGACGGCTAACGCCATCCTCTGCCGATTCAAGACCGCGCCCGCCGCTGCTTGTGCCGCCTCCGGACCGACCCCCGTTTGAATCAGCCAGTACTCTCGCCCCGCTCGTTGGCCGACCAAGCAGCATACACCGCCCACGTGTTCCTGCCGGACGACCGGCAACGCCCGGCGGAGCGCCGCCAACTCCCATCGTGTGGCGACAAACAGCGCGACAGGGTGCAGTTGAGAGTCGGCATGGAGCTGTGACACGCCAACGGATGACGTCGGCTGAGAGGTCAATGACCAGACCGATAGCACCCGGCCATCAGAATCTGATGCCGCACTTCGTCGGCCCGCATTTTATTGCGTGTTCTCAGATTCCGATACATCGCGAGTGCCCACAGAGGGAAATACTGGCAATACCAGTGATAGCGGAGGTAGAACACGCGCGGGAACCCAGTGCCGGTGTGACGAACCTCTTCCCACGAACCGTCTTTCATCTGATGCCGGAGGAGAAACTGAATCCCCCGCGCCACGCTGAACGAATCCGTCATGCCCGCGGACATCAAACCCATGAGGGCCCACGCTGTCTGCGACGGCGTGCTCTCTCCTTTCCCCGACCAGGCAGGATCGCCGTATGAGAGACAGGATTCCCCCCACCCGCCGTCTGGATTCTGCTTTGACTCCAGCCAGGCCACGGCCCGTCGAATATAGGGCTGTGACAGATCTTCTCCGATGGCACGAAGACCGGCGAGCACGGACCAGGTGCCGTAGATATAGTTCACACCCCATCGGCCGTACCAACTGCCGTCCGGCTCCTGTTCATGCTTGAGAAACGCCAGAGCCGGACCGACGGCGGGATGGGTGTGGTCGTACCCGAGCGCCGCGAGCATCTCCAGGCAGCGACCGGTCAGATCGGCGGTGCTCGGATCGAGCAACGCATGATGGTCCGCAAACGGAATGTAGTTGAAGACGATGCGATTGTTGTCTTTGTCGTATGCGCCCCACCCGCCGTCGGACCCCTGCATGGCGACAACCCATGCTGCGCCTCGCCGGATTGAGTCCTGCAGTTCGGCCGGATGTCCCATCTTCACTTTCGACAAGGCCATCAGGACGACCGCTGAATCATCCACATCCGGGTAGAGTTCGTTTTCATGCTGGAAATACCAGCCGCCTGGTTGGGCTTGAGGAGACGAAACCTTCCAATCCCCGACCGCGTTCGCCTGGCGGGATACCAAATATGCCGCCGCCCGTTGAATCGCCGGATGGTCCTGCGGCATCCCGGCTTCGACCAGCGCATTTATCAGCAACGACGTATCCCAAATAGGAGAATGACAGGGCTGGAGATGCAGGGCCTCGACGCGCTGATCCCCGATCGACACTGTGTCATAGATTTCCAAATCTTCGATTTCCTGGAGCGCCTTGCGGACCAACGGGTCGTCGACCTGATATCCCAAGCACTCCAATGCCATGATCGAATTGGCCATGGCCGGATAGATGGCACCGAGCCCCCCGCTCCCCTTGATATGTTCCAGCATCCAGGTCGCGGCACGATGCAGCGCTTTCTCCCGCAGCCACATGAGGGGCATACGATCGTAGAGTTTCAACAGCGCGTCCAAGGCGACGAAGAGATTATGCGGCGTGAACCATTTTTGATCTTTGTTGAACGGCGGGAACTTCCAGTAGCGGATCTCTTTCCGGGGAATGAGATACAGCTCCTCGATTCCCTGCTCCTTCGGGATGCGACAAACCGGGCGATGCGCGAACACGATCAGCAACGGAATCAACACCGCGCGGGACCAATAGGAGATGGCGTAGATGTTAAAATAGAACCACTTCGGGAGGAGCATCAGTTCGACCGGCATATGCGGAATGCCTTCCCAGTCGTACTGATCGAACAAGGCCAGCGCAATTTTTGTAAACACGTTCGCCTGGACGACACCGCCTTTGGCGCGGATGCAATCGCGGGCGCGCACCATGTAGGGCTCGTCCGCCGAGATTCCGCTGAGCTTCAGCGCAAAGTAGGCCTTAACCGACGCGCTGATCTCGGAGGGGCCTCCGTAAAAAATAGGCCAGCCACCGTCCGGCAGCTGCGCCGAGCGGAGATAACGAACGGCCTTGCGTTCTCGCTCGGGGTCGACACGATCAAGAAACCGCCTGAGCATGAGGTATTCGGACGTCAGCGTCGTATCGGCCTCAAGTTCGGCTACCCAATAGCCTTCCGTGGCATGCTGCCGGGCCAAGAACCAAGCCTGGCTCCGACGGACCGCATCGTCAATGGCATCGAGTTGACTGCCCACCTGACCGGCGGTTCGTCTGACGGACGGATCGGCGGTCGGCAGGATCGCGGACTTGTCCGAGACCAAACGTAAGGACGGCTGGTTGGAAAGATCGGCGGGAACTCTCATTTTCCCTGGAACCGATACGAACAGGCTATCGGACAGACGATCGAGGATTGTTCGAATCAGGCTCATCGTATTCTGTAAGCGGGGGAAATTCTCAGAAGGACAAGGCAGAGCCGACATCTTCCGCCACGCGGCATCGCGCCCAGGCCAGCCATGCAGATTCATCGTCCCAGTTCGTCGGGATATAACAGACGGCCTGACTGAAGTCAAGCAATCGTGGCGCGGAAGTCCTCTGAAGTACGAAGGTTTTGGCTGACGTGACCGGCTACGCCGGCTGCAGATCGCTCAACCGGACCGAGACGAGTTTGGAAATACCCGGCTCTTCCATGGTGACCCCGAAGAGCGAGTCGGCAATACTCATGGTCCGCTTATTGTGGGTGATCACCATGAATTGCGCGCCTTGAGCCAACTCGCGCAGGACGGCGGTGAATCGCCCGATGTTCTCTTCATCGAGAGGAGCATCGATTTCGTCGAGAATACAGAACGGCGTAGGCCTGATCAAGAAACTGGCGAACAGAAGCGCCATCGCGGTCAACGTCTTTTCGCCCCCGGACAGCATCGTGATGTTTTTCAGGCGCTTCCCCGGCGGTTGCGCGACGATCTCGACACCGGGTTCTTGAGGCCCTTTGGCCTCCGAACCCTCCTCGACCGGCACCTCAACCAGCTGCAACTCCGCACGACCACCCGGAAAGAACTTCGTGAATACTTCTCCGAACTTCTCCTGTAACTCGGCGAATGTCGTGGCGAACATGTCCTTGGTCGTCCGGTTGATGCGCTGAATGATCTCTTTGAGCGAACTGATCGACGCGGACAGATCCTGTTCTTGGGTCGAAAGAAACCGGTGCCGCTCCTCCAACTCCTGATGCTCGTTGATCGCAGCCAGATTGATGGGCCCCATCCGATCGAGCCGCTCGCGGATTTTGTGAAGCTGCTGCCTGAGTTCCTCCTCCATGGCCGTCGATGACGCTTCGGGCATGGGTTCCCCTTCACCCGGCTGCGGCGCGGACGCAGCGGCGGATTCCGGGGACTGGGCCAATGCGACGGGATCGACCTGGTACGTACCGGATAGCGTGGACTCCACCGTTGCCAATTGCGTCCGTACCTCGGCCCGCCTTACTTCGATGCCCATCCGAGAGTCCCGTAAAGCCGAGACGGCCTTCCGCACGACCTCCAACGTCATTTCGATTTCATGCGCCTGGGTCATATCCTGAGCCTGGCGCTCCTGCACCTCGACCAGTTGCGCCTTCACATGCTCCGCCATCTGCCCAAGCTCGCGGCAGACTCCTTCCTGCCGCTCCCGTTCCTCACGACTCTTTTCGAGTGAAACCCGCAGAGATTCCACCTGCCGGCTTAACGTCTCAATGCGGCCGACGGCATCCTGTTGTTCCTGACGAATCCGGCGGAGATCGCTCTGCTGGTGGTCGCGAGTGGTGCGAATTCCTTGCACGGTCAGCTGAGCTTCAGTAAGCCGCTGCTGGAGCCCCTGCATGCCGTGATCCATCTGAAGCAGGCGTTCCCGCACCGACTGTAACGCGCCCTCCTGCCCGGCCTTCTCCGCAATCCACTGAGCCAGCTGCGCCTGACAGGACCGGGCCTCCTGCTCCAACCGTTGCACTTCCAGCGAGCCGCGTTGCGCATCACCCATCAACGTATCGATGCGCTGCGTCAAATCGCCGAGAAATTGCTGCAGCCCCGCCGCATCTTTGTGCAACGACAGCCCCCGCATTTCCGCCTCGCGTAACGCGTCCGCGACGCGACGCCCTTCTTCGCGCAAGAATTGGCCCTCTCCCAGCAATCGTTCCCGCCGCTGGCGCGCATCCTCCACGCTCTCCCCCAGTGCTGTCCGTCGGGACTCCAGCTGCATGACCTCCCGGCGCCGTTGCAACAATCCGCCGGTCGAACTCACCTGCCCTCCGGTAACCACGCCGGCCGCATCGAGAATTTCTCCCGCGCGGGTGACGAACGTCGGTCCATCCGGCGCGGACCAGGTCTGCTGTTCCCAGACTTGCACCGCATCGGGCAGGGTTTCGACGAACACCACGCGATCGAACAGATAATCACGTGCGGCCGTCCGATGCCCTTCAACCTCGATCAGATCGACCGCCCGCCCGATGATGCCCGCCCGGCCGACGATCGCCGCCCACCAGTCGCTCGATCCGGCGGACTCGGCGTTCCACCGCGGGACCTGCGGAATAAACGTCCCTCTTCCAAGGTCTTTTCCCATGAGAAAGGCAATGGCGTGCGACGCGGCTTGAGGGCTATCGACAAACCAACCTCGCACCCGCTCGCCCAGCAGCGCTTCCACCGCCCGGTCCAATCCTGCAGGCACGACGAGCCACTCGGCGACCGCATCGTGCACGCCTTCACACGTCTTGAGCGCGGTCGATTCTTCGTCGCCCGACCGCCCATATCCCATGTCTTCCCGCAACACCCCTTGAAGCGCCCGCAGGTGGGAGTCCACCGCCGCCAACTCTTCCGACTGGCTCGACAGCCGCTGCTCGACGTCGGTCAACTGGACAGCGACCTCCTCTGACTTCTGTTCCACTTGCTGTTGCTGCCGGCGAAGATCCGCCATGACCTGTTCGGCCTCGAGACAGGCCTCTTGAAGCTTCTGCCGCTTGTCCATCGCGGCATCGTGCTGGGCCTGAATTTCCTCGCGTTCGCGCGCCACCCTCCCGTCGCGCTCCGAAACCTCCTGCACCCGCAAGGCCAACTGCGACAAGCTCTGCTCGGTATTCGCGACCAGTACGGCCAGATTCAGCACATCCAGCCGGCCCCGCTCTTCTTCCTGCAGGGCCGCCGCCCGCTGCTGTAAGAGCCCCTTCATGTCCTGATCGAGTGTCGCCAGCACCTGCTCGCGCTCCGTCAAACCCTGCTCCAGCGTTTCCAGCGTGGCAAGGAGGGCCGTTTCGGCCTCTTTCACCTGTTCCTGCTCCCGCGTGAGGCGCTCGAACTCCTCCGCGCCTTGTATCCGCTGCTGTTCGTAGAGTTCGCCCCGGTGCCGTTCGACTTCGGCCGCGGTCAAGGCCTGCGCCTGCTGCTGCTCGATCTTCGACAGCTCCTCACGCCGCTGGCCGACGATGACGCCGGCCTCGGTGATGGCCAGCCTGATTCGCTCGAGTTCAGCGGTGAAACGCGCCTGCTCGGCCGCCTGTTCGGACTCTTGGCCGGACAAGGTCTCCAGCTCCCGCTCGATCTCGACGATCGTCGCATGCAGCCTCCGGTATTCATTGGTCAGCAATCGGATCTCCAGCGACCGTGCCTCCTGCTGGAGCACTTGGTAGGACCGCGCCTGGCGCGCCTGGCGCTCGAGGGAGTTCAATTGTTTTTTGACCTCGGCGATGATGTCGCGGACCCGCAGAAGATTCTGTTGAGTCGCATCGAGCTTTCGCAACGCTTCCGCCTTCTGCTTCTTGTACCGGATGATGCCCGCGGTTTCTTCGATCAATTCGCGCCGGTCCTGCGGTGACGCATTCAGAATCTGGTCGATCTGACCCTGAGCGATTACGGTATGTCCTTTGGTTCCCGCTCTGGTATCCAGCAACACGCTGCGAACGTCTTTCAGGCGGCAGGACGTCTTATTGATGAGATATTCGCTGTCGCCATTGCGGTAGAGCCGGCGGGTGATCATGAGATCCTGATACTCCGCCAACTGGCCCGGCAAACCGGACTGACTGTCGATCTTCACCTGATCAAGCCCGCTGATCACCAGCGACACTTCGGCCATGCCCAACGGCTTCCGCACTTCCGTGCCGTTGAAGATCACGTCCTCCATCTTTTCACTGCGCAAAGTCTTGGTGCTCTGCTCCCCCAGCACCCAGAGAATCGCGTCCACCACGTTACTCTTGCCGCTTCCATTCGGCCCGACGATGGCGGTGACGCCATTCGGAAACTCGATGCGAGCCTCGGCGAACGACTTAAACCCCAACATCTCAAGCGACTTGAGATACATGCACGTCTCCTTCTGTGGCTGGTCGAATGGCTGAATGACGAGGGGAACTCACGGGTGGGTTATGTAGCACAGGCGTTGTGTAGAAATCAAAGAAAAATACCGCCTGTAGTAGGCGTATAGGGATCTAACTACAATATTTGGGAATTGGGGAGGGAAGGCGCCAGGGCGGGACGATTATCCCGCCGAGGCGGCAACGGACTTGCCTGAAGACTCGATCGTAATGAGTTCTTTGGGGAGCAGAAACTCGACATCCTCTTCGATCACGGTCAGATCTTCAACCTCGGCGGTCCCATAGGTCTTGAGATACGCCACGACTTCTTCGACCAGGACTTCCGGCGCCGAGGCGCCGGCGGTAATGCCGATGGCCTTGGCATTCTTCAGCCAATCCGGATTGATGTCGGCGGCCGAATCGATCAAGTACGAGTCAATTCCGCAATGCTCTCCCAATTCGCGCAACCGGTTCGAATTGGAGCTGTTCGGCGACCCGATCACGAGAATAACATCGACGAGCTTCGACAGTTCCTTCACCGCATTCTGCCGGTTCTGCGTTGCGTAGCAAATGTCTTCCTGGTGAGGACCCTTGATATGCGGAAACCGCTTGTGCAGCGCGCCAACGATATCGCGGCACTCATCCACGCTCAACGTGGTTTGCGTCACATACGACAGATTCGTCGTATTTTCCACCTGGAGCTTCTCAACATCTTCCACTGATGACACCAGATGAACTTTGTCCGGAATCTGGCCCAGCGTCCCGATCACTTCCGGGTGACCGGCATGGCCGATCAGAATGAGATCGTATCCCTGGGTATAGTCGCGGTTGACTTCGTTGTGCACTTTAATGACCAGGGGGCAGGTCGCATCGATCACGTGCAAACGACGCCGATTGGCCTCCTCCCATACCGACTTGGCGACCCCGTGGGCGCTGAAGATGACGACGGAACCCTCGGGCACTTCACCGAGCTCTTCCACGAATACCGCACCCTTGTGGCGCAGCGAGTTGACGACGTGACGGCTATGGACGATTTCGTGGCGGACATAAATCGGGGCCCCGTACTTCTTGAGCGACAAATCGACGATGTCGATCGCGCGGTCGACCCCGGCGCAGAATCCACGTGGGTTCGCGAGATAAATCTTCATACCGGCCACCTTTCCCTTTTCACGTATGCTTCGAACACCTTACGTGACTCCCACCAGTCGCGTCAACAGAATTGCCCTCCGGGCCGACACGCAGTTTTTCCGGCTCCCGCTCGTGGCAGCTTGACAGCAAGACCCCTCCCCCGTACGCTGGGACCACCCATCATGTCCGGCGCCGCTGCCAAGAAAATCCTGATTGTCGAAGACGAACGGGACATTCTCCAGTTGGTCAAACTCTATCTCGAAAAAGAAGGGTTCCGAACCGTGACGGCGACCACCGGCGCCGAAGGGCTGAAACGCGCCAATGACGACACACCCGATCTGATCGTCCTCGACCTGATGCTGCCGGAAATCGACGGACTCGAAGTCTGCAAACGACTTCGTTCCGCCCCGGAAACCGCCATGTTGCCGATCATCATGTTGACGGCAAAAGCCGAGGAATCCGACACCGTCATCGGCCTCGAACTCGGCGCCGACGACTACGTCACGAAGCCCTTTAGTCCGAAAGCGCTGGTCGCCCGCGTCAAAGCCCTGTTCCGCCGTCTCGACCGTAGCCAGCAGGAGCATCAAACGGTCTATCGATACGGCCATCTCAGCATGGACCTGGCCCGCCACGAAGTGACGGTCCGGGGCAAAGACGTGCCGCTCACCGCAAAAGAATTCGGCCTCCTGGAGCATCTCCTCCGCAACCCCGGACGGGTCTTGACCAGAGAAGTCCTCTTGAATACGGTCTGGGGCTATGACTATTTCGGAACGACGAGAACTGTCGATGTCCACGTCCGGAGGCTGAAGCAAAAAATTCCGCTGCTCGATGAAGCCATCCTTTCCGTGAAATCACTCGGGTACAAATTGAAGGACGCATCGGGTGACGCATGACGGATGACGGATTGGACCTTCTGAAATCTGCCTCCCGCATCGTCGGCCCCTTGCACTCTGCCCCTCACCCTCGACCGAAGTCATGAGTCTCTCGATCCGCTGGAAAGTCACGCTCGCCACGCTCTTTGCTCTGGCGTGCGGATTCATGATCGCAGGAATCCTCGCGGCCCGCTCCCTGGAAGAGGAGGAACTGGCTCAGTCGAGCCAGGCACTCGAAGTCACCACCCGTCTCATCGCCTTCGACCTGCACTCTCTTCTCACGGCGTCGTCGTCTCTTCTGGCGACACCCCGGCTCCAGGTCATCGTTCGAGAACTGAGCCAGCGCGCGCTTGCGCGCGTGACACTGGTGGATGCCGCCGGTCAGGTCCTTGCCGACAGCGCGGTTGCGGACCGCGACCTGGCTTCAGTCGAGAACCACCGCACGAGACCCGAGATCGAGCAAGCGGTAGCGACCGGCTCCGGCACCGACATGCGCGCGAGCCACACCACCGGTGAACGCACGCTCTACCGCGCCGTTCGCCTGAGCGAGCAGGGGCAAACCCTCGCGCCGATGTACCTTCGGCTCGGCCTTCCCATGACGAGACTCGATGAAGAACTCTTTACGCTCAAACGCAATCTGACGCTTGCGTTCGCTAGCGCATTTCTGGTCGCGGTCGGACTCAGCGTGTGGCTGGCGAAAAGTCTGACCAAGCCGCTTCTGGACATGGCGACCGCCGCCCGGCAGCTCGGTGCAGGCAATCATACCCTCCACATCCGGACATCCTCCCGCGACGAAGTTGGGTTTCTCGCCGACACCTTGAACCGCATGGCCGATGAGTTGAAATCCAAGATCGAGGAACTGTCCGAAGACCGTTCGCAGTTGCTGGCGATGCTGACCTCGATGGTGGAAGGGGTGATGGTGCTGGACTATCGAGGACGCGTGCTCCAAGTGAACCCGGCGTTGGAGCGGATGTTCGCAGTGACCAGAGCTGAGGCGCGGGGGCGCCAGTTCTCCGAAGTGTTCGGACATCCTGAATTGAATACCCTCGTCTCGACCGTGCTCGCCACCAGAACCGGGCAGGAGGATGAAATCATTCTCGCGCCGAGCGGACGATGCCTGCATATTGAAGCCTCTGTAGCCGGCGGCCAGCAGGAGAACGAGGCTTGCGCTGTCCTCGTGTTCCACGACATCACCGAACTCCGGAGACTGGAAAAAATCCGGAAGGACTTCGTCGCAAACGTATCGCACGAGTTGCGGACCCCGCTGACGTCGATCAAGGGATACGTCGAAGCCCTGTTGGACGGAGGGAAAGACGACCCGGACACGAGCGTGCGATTTCTGGACATCATTTTGAAGCAAAGCGACCGGCTCAATCTGATTCTTGAAGACCTCCTCCAACTGTCGAAAATCGAGTCGGGCCAGGTCCAATTCAAGCGTGAGCCCTTGCACATCGGATCGGTGGTCGAGCGGACCTTGGCGATGATCAAGCCCCTGGCGGACAAGAAGCAGCATCAGCTGAACGCCCAAGTCGCGGCCGATTTGCCTCTCATCACCGGCGACCAGGAGCGGCTGGTCCAGGTCCTGGCCAACTTGGTGGATAATGCGATCAAGTATACCCCCGAAGGGGGACAGATCACCGTCGCGGTGCGCCGGATTCCGGCCGCCAAGCACGGCGCCGGCCCCCACTTCGACGGGATCGAACTGAGCGTCGCCGACACCGGCATCGGCATTCCCGAGCAGGATCGTCCGCGGGTGTTCGAGCGGTTTTATCGGGTGGATAAGGCCCGTTCACGCGAACTGGGAGGTACGGGCCTCGGACTGGCGATCGTGAAACACATCGTCGAGGGTCACGGAGGACAGGTCTGGGTTGAAGCGAATCGGCCCACCGGCAGCCGGTTCGTCGTGCGATTGCCGGCCTGACCGAAGGATCTCCGCTTACGCGAATTTGGTCATGAGGAGATAGATCAGCGTTGAGAGGAGAGCGGCACCCGGAAGGGTAAAGAGCCAGGCATACAGGATTCTCCTTGTCACTCCCCACCGCACCGCCGAAAGCCGTTTGATGGCGCCGACGCCCATGACGGAAGAGGTAATGGTGTGGGTTGTGCTGACGGGCAGTCCGATGTGAGCCGTCACCATCAGCACGGCCGCGGCGCCGGTCTCGGCGGCAAACCCGTGAACCGGCTCGAGTTTGACGATACCCATGCCCAGGGTCCTGACGATCGACCAACCTCCGATCGCCGTTCCAAGTCCCATCGCCACTGCGCAGGCGCCGATCACCCAGGTTGGAACTTCCGCCGAGGGAATCTGTCCCGCCGACAGCAGGGCCAGCGTGATGATCCCCATGGCCTTCTGCGCATCGTTGGCCCCATGGCTGAACGCCATGAAACAGGCCGAGATCAACTGCAACCGCTTGAACAACCGCGTCGCGACCGAGCGCGTGACGCGGAAGAAGATCCAGCTGATCAGCACCATGAAGGAAAGGCCGATCGCAAAACCGAAAAAGGGCGAGAGCACCATCGCCTCCAACACAGACCGAAGACCGGTCAGCTTCACCGTTTCCCAGCCGCCATGTGTCACCGCCGCTCCAACGAGCCCGCCGATCAGGGCATGAGACGAACTCGTGGGCAATCCGAGCAGCAGCGTGAAGAGATTCCAACAGATCGCCCCGGCCAGGGCTGCGGCGACCATGTACTGCGTGACAGAAGCCGGATCGACGATTCCGGACCCCACCATCTTCGCCACTGCCGTCGACATGAAAGCTCCGGCGACGTTCAGCACACCGGCTCCCATCACGGCGACGAACGGACTGATCACGCGGGTCGAGACGACCGTCGCGATGGCATTGGCACTGTCGTGCCAACCGTTCGAAAAATCGAACAGCAGCGCCAGCACGACGACGAGTAGCAACATTCCGGTCAATTCAGGCATCGTTCAGTATCGCAAGGAGCCG
>DATGEA010000355.1:0-8115 GCA_035310605.1 Nitrospira sp.
ATCGGCCGGCGGGAGCGCGGCCGAAATCGTTGTCGGGCTGGTGATGATGCCGAGCGGGGATCGGACAAGGCGGAGATCGTCCAGTGTCGAATCGAGATCGGTAAAGTGGCCCGCGATGAGATCGCCGACAAACTGATCGACGTTGACGTTCAGACCAAGGAGATTGGAGACGCCGCGCCGCAAGCCGAACCGGTAATCGGCGACGAGATCGTGTCCGTGCACCGCCGTCAGCATGGATCCGACTTCGATCGAAGGGTTCACCAGCAGCAGGAGATTGAGAGGCCGGGTCTGTGTGGCCATCTTGAGGGCCACCCGTGCCGCCAGATCGCTCGCGACCACCACTATCGGGGCTTGAGGCCAGGTTTGACGGACGAATTCGATGACTCTGGACAGGTCGTGTTGCATGCTGCGCAACGTCGTGTGCTGAAGTTCACCCTCGCTGTTTCCGATGTGATTCGTGTGGTCGTACCGGAGGACGCGGAGGTGATGCTGCGCCAGGTAAAACGAGAACGCCGCATAGTCCAACGCGGTTTGCCCGTACCCGGGGGCAATGATGATGGTCGGAAGGTTGCCTTCGATGGATAGGCGGAGATGGTTGTCCGTGATCGCAATTGCCTGACCTCGCGCATTCCGGCATTCGCGGGGGACGCTGATGATGGATGCCGAGGCTGAGAGGGCGCCGCTTGTCCGCTGCGAGATCACGTGTTGTCTGATCGCGTGATTTAGTTCGCGTTCCGCGTGAGGGGTCAGCGGCTGAAACCGGACACCGACCCGGGTCGCGTGAGGCGTGCCGGGAGTGTGGAGCGCGCTGGAGGCTGTCGGGTCTGGAGTGGACCATACGATTCGGGCGGGCAGCGCTGTACCCGGTGCCCCGGGCTCATGGGAACCAGGCTGATCCATTCTATGCGCAGGCGCGAAATGGATAATCATGAATTCCTGCATGCGCTCGGAGCGTTCTTGCACGACCATGCATGCGCCGTTGCGGCTGATGTTTGACACCTGTGCCGCGAGACGATCGGCCGGTTGAGGGTAAAGCGTCATTTCCAGGCGAGCGGGTAGTGACAGCGGCACGCGAACCGCTTCCCGTCGATCATGCTCGGCGAGATCCACGGGGAGTTGCTGGCCGGTGGCTGGAGAAACCATCGGGCCGGCTGCCAGGAGGATCTCAAGGGTAAAGGCAAGTGATTGTTCACGGGCTGCTTCGACCAGAGAGGACAGGACCGCCGCCTCCGTTGTTTCCACCGTAAGGAATTGGACAACAATAATGTGAGCTTGGGGCGAACTGATCGGTTGCAGGTCCGTGGGAGTGGTTCGTTCGTAGACCTGTCCACTGAGTTCAAGAATTCCCGCCGCCGTTCTCAGCACGATATAGGCGTCCTGACGCGGGATCGGGGGAAAATTGCTCGGAAGTCCGATGCAGGCGCCGCCCTGGCCGATGTTGATGAGAGTGCCGTCCCATGCAGATGACCCGATCGTGATTTGCGCCGGGAGCGTCGTCGATATGCGCGGCGCAGTCCGGCGTTCCGGCGTGACGGGGGGCAAGGATGGCGGCATTTCGGCGTGAGGCTGCGCCGGCGTTTCCGCCTCGGCAGTTGGCGGTGAGACGGAAATGGAGGCAACCGGCGGCTGGAGCGTTTGGGGCGATGGCTCTGACACAACTGGGAGACGGGCCAGCAGGCGCAAGGGGCCGGCTGCCGGCGCCGACACGTCGAGAGCGATGCCCAGTTCTCCTGCGCGTTGATAGAGGTGCAGAAAGTTGATCGGCTCGGCCGTGAGAGGAATGATCGGAACAACGGGCGATTCGCGGTCGGATTCGTAGATCTCGACGGAGACCTCAGTTCGTGGAGTGAGAGGGAAGAGGGTCGGAGCATCCACAGAGATAGGCAGTCTCACCACGCTGGTTTTCATCATGAGGATGCGGGATCGACCGACAGCAACAAGATACGTTCTGGCATATGCCAACAGGCGTTGAAACAGTTGAATCGTCCGTTCCCGATCACCTTGGTACGGCGGAAGGGATTCGGCGAAGTCGGTCAGGACACCGCGGATATCATCCTGTCCAGGGTATGCGGAGGCCAACAGGTCTTCGAGCAGATGGTTGATCGTGACCCCTGTATCTCCTCGTGAGGATTCAAGGAGAAGACGTTCGAGTCGTTCCCCGAGTTGCGTAGCAGCGGCCGCCTGTCCGGTCAATGCTTCGACCCGATCCGTGACGCGGGCGCTACGAAGCGCGTCGAAGAGCTGTTGGGACTCGCTCAGCAATGTGGAGAGCGGTTGTTGCAGGTCTCTCGAAAGCGCACTGATCTGCTGGGCGAGCAAACGGAGTTCTTCGGTGCGTCGCAGTTGTTGCTGAAGTGCTTGAATCGTCGATTCCTGTCTCTTGGCTTCCGACAGATCCCGGATGATCCCGACGGTACCCAGGAATCGTCGTGACGGATCGTACAGGCCTCTCGCGCTGATTCCGACGCGCGCGAGGACCGTCGTACCGTCCGCTGCGGGTTTTCCCTGCAAAATCAGTTCAAGACCGGTGGCCGCACGGGCGCCGGATCGGCGTTCATTGAAACGAAAGCGAGCGAGACTTTGCTGTGCCTCGGAGAAAATGGTGTGATAGGGGAGGCCGATCAATTCATCCGGTCGATAACCGAGCAAGGCGAGCAGATTCTGGCCGAGTGCGAGGAAGCGGCCTTCGGCATCGAGCTCGTAGAATACATCCTTGAGTGACTCGACCAACTGGCGTTGGCGAATCTCCGCCCGGTCGATAGCCAGTCGCAAATCGCGCTTGTCGAGGGCTTCCTTTGTGCAGAAGAGGAGTTCGGTCAGAAATGCTGGAGACTGTTTACACAGGAAGTAATCGGCGCCGACTTGGAGTGCTTGCAGGGCGGAGGTCGAATCGGTTCTCGCGCTCTGAAGGAGAATTGAGGTATGCGGAGACCGGCGTTTCAGGTCCTCAATGAAGGCGGAAGACGCTTCGGGAAGGGAGGCTTCATCGACCAGGACAACCGCCCATTCTGGTCCTGCCGCCGAAGCCATGGCGGCGGCTTCCTCCGCAGAATAGGCGACATCGATGCGCCAGTCAGGAAAGAACCCTCGCAGACTGATTGTGACAAGTTTGATCTCTTCAGCATGCTCGTTGATGATAAGGATCGTTACCGGCTTGCTCTGCGGCATCGGTTGGTTCCTGTCGACTGTCGCGCTCACTCAATCCCAAAACGGACAGGATTTACCCCGTGGGGCTCTCCGGGAGACAGACGGATCCGCTCAGGCGCTGGGGAAAATCTGGTGCACGACATGCCTATGTGAATAACATAGAAAACCCGCGTGGATGCAGGAGAAATGGGCCCGCTTTGGTAGGGGAGCGCTGTACAGAATTGGAAACCCGAACAAAAATGGACGGCCGAAAGGTGCAAGAGAGAGCTTGAGATTGTGGATTGTGCGGAAGAAAATTCCAGCCTGCTCATCAGCGTGGCAGGCTGGAGTTGAGGCTTCTTTATTGTGCGCTCGCCGTTTTCGGATTGGGACAAGCCCCCGGGGTCATATAGAGCAGGTAGTTTCCCATCCCATGCTGCAGTTCCTCTTTTTGCAGAGGGTGGTGATGAACCATGACCATTTCGTAGTCATCCTCCTTTGTCACCGGAAACCCTTGGCTATCCTTATAGACCTGGTGCGGTTGAAACTCGAGGAAGGTGCCGTCCAGGGCGACGTCTGGAACCGTGCGGAGCAAGGTTTGCTTCTTCGTTTTGTTTTCCAATGTGATCAGCAGGAGTTCGTCATGTCCGTGCGGATAGGCGAATTTCACGCAGCCATCCATAGAAAACTTCAGCGGGGCGCTATGTACCTGTACGCCGGGTTTGATTTCGATCCCTTCGTCCGTCTGATCCGGACCGCGCTGGGCGAATTTGCTGTAGCACACTACGTTGACGCCGACCTGATAGACATCCATTTCTTTGACCGGAGCATTCTCCGGCGCCATGTACATGGTGAAGCTGGCCATGACATTTTTTGTTGGAGGCGCCTTGTGATAGAAGGCGACGACGGACATCAAGTGTTGTCCCTTGCCGAGTTTGACCCCGTAACCCTCGGGGAATTTGGCCTCCGTCATTTCCAGTCCGGCGCCGCTGAAAAACAGGGGCTCGCCAGGACAGGACACGCTCGGTTTATCGTTGTTGAGCATCAGGATATGATGCAGAAAATTTCTGGGGAGCGGCTTGCCTTCCTTGGTGAAAACAGCCGACTTGTATCCCACCATGTACATGTCCTTGGGCAATTGGAACACATGCTTGGGCATGGATGCCGCCAAGTCGCCGTCGTGGCTTGATGGAAGATCGATCGGACCGAACGTGAGCGTGACAGTATTGTCTTTGATCGTAACGACCGTGGTTGTCTGATTCTTGAGGGTCGGAACGGCATGATGGTTGTGTCCGCCATCCGCAAAGACGGGTGAACCGTATAACAGAGTAAGCACAAATAGAACGATCCAAGGCATAATCCCTCCCAAAGCTGACAGAACACTCGTAATCGGGTATGCGTGAAACGGCCGGTGGTGGCGTATCCGACCGTCGACTTGTCCCGTCATGGTGCTGCCGGAACAGGAGTAAGCCGTTTCCACTGGTACGTACCGCCGTGTTCACGGGGCGGAATGTTCTTATGGTTGCCGACTCTGGTGTACCACCAAACTCCTTTGGCCTGCTTGCCGTCCTCCGAGAGTAAGACTTCGAATCCGCCTTCCCGATCGTTGCCCGGTTGCTGCCAGGTGCCTTGCCAGAGCCGGTCGGAAAACTTTGTCGTCGCGAATTGCCCGCCATGTTGGGTATAGGGGCCATTTCCCGCCTTATCCAGCGTAGCCTTGTAGCGTTTGTCGTCCTCGACTTCGAGAATTTCCCATTCGCCACTCAAGTCGGGCGCAGGAGCGCTGCTGGCTCCTGACGTCAGCGTCAAAGAAGACGGATGTTGCGCCCTATCGGTCAACGTGACCGCTCCGCCGGCGTTGCGAAATGACTCATGCCAAGACAGGAGGACCCACTGTCCGTTGCGACGTTCAAGTACCCCGGTCTCGCGCAAGGGGAGGAGGGCCCGCTGCTGTTCATTGCCCTGGGCCACCGTCCGGATATAGTCGATTTCCATCGCGTACCAGGCGAGGTCTCCCTTCGTCCATACCTTTAATTCCCGGATGGGAATCTCAATTTTGGCCGCTGATGTGAATTCCACCTGCATATCCCTCTCTAGATCCGGCCAGCCGATATACTTACGGCCGCCGATGGTATAGCTCGTAATGTCGGCATCATGGGCCATCAGCTTTGACAGGGTTGCCATGTCCTTTTCGGCATTGGCTCGGATGAGAGCCCGCACCGCAGCTTCGGCACCGCTGTCCTCAGCGGCTATGCCCGGCATGGATGATGACAACGAGAAGACCGTTGCACCTATCAGGCACAACAATCGACACATGTTCACAGGCATTATGGGTCTCCGTAGGTCGATATGACAGATGTTATACGAAGGAGCGTGTGGCTAGAGCGCCAGGCTACATGGCCGGCAGAGTCTTGTCAATGGCCAAGCTCCCGGCCTTGGTCGGAGTAGTATGGGCGCAGACAATCACCGTCACGTTGTCCTCTCCTCCGCGGCGGAGGGCCTCTTCGACCAGGTCATGACAGGCGCGGCGGGGATTGCCCTCGGCGCGTGACAGGACTGAGGCGATCTCGTCATCATCGAGCATTTTCGTCAATCCGTCGCTGCAGAGCATCAGAAGGTCTTCATTCGCGAGGGGGATCGATGTCACGTCGGGCGTCAGGTCCGGACCCATACCAAGCCCTTTGGCCAGGATGTGCCGGTCCGGGTAGGCTCGCGCGGTGGCGTCATCGATCAACCCGCGCTCCAACAGCATGGCGACCAAGGTGTGATCACGGGTCAATTGGGCGAGTGCTCTAGCATGAAAACGATAGGCTCGGCTATCACCCAAGTGGGCAATGTGGGCTGTCGGCGCGGGTGAAGTGGTTATCGTCATGGCCACGACGGTGGTGCCCATTCCCTTCAGCGAGGGTTCCTCGCGAACCTTTTCATGAATGGCCTGGTTGGCCGCTGTAATGCATTCCGCTAGGCGTTCAGCCGGGCCGACGGGTGCCTGCCGGGAATTTGATGCAAGCTCTTTGGCTTTTTGAGTGGCCACGTCGACCGCGATGTGCGCCGCCAGATCGCCGGCCGGGTGTCCGCCCATTCCGTCGGCCACAATCCAAAAGTTGCAACTGTTGATCGCGGCGAAGACGTCCTGATTCGACTGTCGCACATGACCGGTTTCCGTTCGTCCGAAACCGATCCATCTGGCGGTGTTCTTCACGGGAGCACCGTCCCAGCGTCCTGCTGTGAATGAGAGCCGGCGACGACCGACGGCGGCCCATGTCGAGCGACCATCTGCTCATACAGCAGCTCGGCCAGCGCCTCGAGGTTTTTCGTGTCGGCGGCGTTATAGCGCAGCAGCAGATCCAGTGCGGCTTCGTCGCCGCCGCGCCATTGTCCCCAGAGACGCACCGCATCCCATCCGTCCAGCCCGTGGAGTGCGGCATCCCGTTCGATCTGCAATTCGCGTTCGATGTACTTGAGTCCTCCCTGCAGCCCCAGTCGGCGAGCGGCAAAACAGAGATCGAAATGAGGTTTCTTCAAGTCCAGTCGTGGAAAGGCCGTATGCAGAAACGGGATGTCGAACGCGCTGCCGAAAAACGTGACGAGCAGATCGGTTTGTTCGAGTTCCGCTTGGAGACGATCTTCCGTCAGGCTCTCTCCCCGCACCAGACTGCTCATGCGTCCGTTCCGATACAAACCAACCACCGTCACTTGTCCTTCGCGGGCGGACATGCCCGTCGTTTCGATGTCGAGGTAGAGCGTGCGATGACGAAAGGTTTCGAACAGGCGCCAATGATCGCGGCTCTTGAGGCACGTCCCGAAAAAATCCGCCCGACCTGCCGCAAGCTGCGACTGCGCTGTGAGAAGGGTTTCATCATACCAGGATTTTCTCGGAGAGGATATGTACTGAATAGTCGGGTGACGGAGAAACGCGGCCCAATCGGCGATCCCATCCTGCCAGAGGCGACGTTCCGTGCCGGGCCCGATTCCTTTCAGAAGTACGAAGGTCGATGTGAGCATGAGATGGCGAGATTGTAGCCTTGATTTCACCAATTAAACAAGCTAGAGTCCGCGACGGACGCGGGTTTTCATGCACCGACGGTCCGAGAACGGCAAGGGGGGCTGATGGCTGATTCCGCAAAGAAAATTCGTATTACGGTGGGGCCGGTACAAGTCGAGGCGGAACTCAAGGGGACCAGAACCGCCCAGGAGGTCTATGCGGCTCTGCCGGTGGAAGCTCCGATCAATACGTGGGGGGAAGAATTCTATTTCAAACTCGGCGGGGTGAAAGACCACCGCGAAACCGCCACCACCCAGGTCAAGGTAGGCGATGTGGCCTTCTGGGGCGCCGGGCAGGTGCTGGCGATTTTTTTCGGCCGCACGCCTATGAGCATGGGGCCGGACCCGGTTCCGGCCGATCGGGTCAATGTCATCGGCCGCATCGTCGGGGATGCCAGTGTCTTCCGGCGCGTCATGGAAGCGCCGACGATCCGTGTCGAACGGGTGTGACGGATGCGACTCTCGAAGGAACGGGTCAGGCACCTGGCCGATGCGCTGGCCACGCGGCTGGTGCAGGAGGGGCACGTCGCCCTCACGGGTACGCACAAGGCTTTTGTGGAAGCTCTCGACCGTGCCGTGACCGAAGAATTGTTGATCGAGGATCGGTTGAACGTCGAGGTTCGCCAGATGCTCAAAGCCTATGAACAGGAGATCGAGCGCGGCAACGTGGACTATCAGAAAATGTTTACGATGCTGAAGAGCAAGCTGGCACGGGAACGGGGCATCATTCTGTAGACGATCATCCCGAGTGCCTCACGTTTCACGCCGTACGGACATAGTATGTTGAACGAAGACAAGGCCAGCCATCTGTCGCATGTGATCTTGCAAGCGGTAAAGAAAAGCCCTTTGGTGACGGTCCGGGGGGATGACGGCCATATTTTGAAGGAGATCAAACGGGTTCTGGCCGCTGAGTTGGCTCAGGAAACGGAGATCGATCGGAAGGTC
>DATGEA010000356.1:0-3334 GCA_035310605.1 Nitrospira sp.
AGTGGAATTGCCATCATCACAAAGAAGCTGACCATCATCAGCGTATCGCCGGTTAGCATGGTCAGGACAAAAATAGGCGAAACATAACTGATCAGCCATGGTGACACCAGATCGAGTATGACCCCGCCGAATCCCCCCCAGGTGACCACGGCCTTCAGGCCATGACTCGCATTGGTCAGGTACATAACGTGAATCAGGATCATGAACACGACCGGCATGGTAAAGAGGTGAAAGTGCGTTACTTCAGCCAGTTCGCGGAACGACATGGGTTCGCCGAAGGTGGCGTCGGAACCGCGGTAGTGATCAGCGATGCCTTGGGGGGAAAGTCCCGTCATGCTATGCGCCCAAAAGAAGGAAAATAAAAATCCGGCCAGCATCAGCAAGAGAAACAGCGTGTAGAGCAGCCTGATGTGCCGGTCCGAATCGCGAAGCTTGAATCGCTGATTGAAATTTCTCATGCAGGGGACGCTGGTCCGCTCGTCTAGTTTCCGAAAATCGAAGTAAAGAAACCCTTTTCGGACTTGCGGGCTGCGACGGTGTCGCTCCCGAGGCCCGCCGGTCTCAGATAGAATTCGTCCACCAGAACCAATACACGCTTGATGCCTGCGCTCATGGAACGGACCGACATCGTGGCGCCACTGATGTTGATGATGTCCTTATTAATGCGAACGGGATCCAGGACCGTCTTGCCTTCATATTGAGAATTGAACCGCTTTTGCCGGATCTCACTCCCGCGGGATTCTCGGAAGACGAGGAGTTCAACGTCCGATACTTGACCTCTGCTGTCGATGCCGACCATATAGGTCATCGGCTTGTGTTTGCCGATCGTGTTTTGAACGAGCGCATAGCCATCGACTTTTGTCCCGGTTTCACCGATATAGACCTCGAATGAATCTTCCGGAAACTTCCAACCGATGCGTTCTTCAATGAGCGTTTTCTTGTCCTGACTCAACTTAATCACATCCTTGCGGATCCGTTCGGACTTCGGCAGCATGATTTTCAGAGCTTCTTCCTCGCCCATGAAGACCTCCGCCATGGACATCTCTTGCTCCGTCAGATAGCGTTTGAGCTCGCTGTCCCAGACCCGTTCCGCCTTTGCAGGGACAGCCGACAGAACCATCAGAGCAACACTGACACTCAGAAGACGCGTCATCATGTGGTCGAACAACCTTTCTCCTTGAGGCGGGAGTTTAGTTTTCCGGTCACCTCCTCCATCGCTTCCTCCGATGGATCGATAGGCCACCATCTAGTTGCTTGAGATGTGACGCCGCCGCGCGCATGCCATCGCTGGCGGGTTTCCAATACATTCACCGACGAAACGTCGTTCAAGCGTTTCACGGACACAGTCATGCGGGCTCGCTCACGATTGCCGAATCCTTCGCGGTTGAAGATGCCGAACCCCCGGTCCTTCCCTTCCATTTCGATCCAGGCCGTTTCGATGGTCCCGATGTCCTTGTTCTGCGAGGTCACCGAGTAGCCCTTCATTGTTTCCAGAGCGGTGTCCCAGACTGTGTCATAGGAGCAGACGAAATATTGTTCACGGCTTCCGCTGAGTGAGGCGCAACTATATAAGGCCAGCAAAATGATGGCGAGGAACGGATAGGTCAATCGGAACACGGGAGAAGACTCCTCTGTTGCTGTGAGGCCTCCTCTTAAGGAGGCCTCACGATGAAGCTCAGAAATACGTCGCGGCTGAAATGACAAACGCGCTGTCGTGAATCCGTTCGCCCGAATTTGGGTTGAACGCCATTGGCTGATATTGATAGCTGATCTTGAAGACAGCGTCTTCGACCGGACGGTAGTTCAATCCGAAAGAGATTTGCTCCATATCGCCGAATCCTCCAGATTTGTTGTCCTGGTTCGTATTGACTCGGTCGTAGCGGATCACGGCAGTGAACGTTGATCCTTCACCAAATCGCTTTGGCGAGAGCTTTGTGAGAAACTCCGGCATGAAATGGTAGTTGCCTTGGATGTAAAAGCCGTTCATGCGTTGCGGTGGTATCCCCAAGCCACTGTTCCCGCCAATCGCCGTTAATAAGGATCCGGGGGCAAATCCAAGCGTGTTTGTCTGAATGGCCCGCGAGTTTCCTCTCGCATAGGCCCAGGCGGCCTCCCCGATAACTTCAAACGGCCCCCGTTGGAGTGTCCAATCGATGGCCGTGATGCTGAGAGGGTTGTAATTACCATTGGGGGCGGAATTGCCATAATAGCTTGATCCTGCCACCTCGACCCCGAGCATCGGACTGAAAGCCACGCGTCCTACAAATGACTTGCCGTTGTTGATATCGAGGCCATCGGTTGCGCCGCATTTACGCTGCCGTGCCCCACGGGTACCATCGGTTTCATTGACCAGAGGTGCACCGTTTTTATCGTAACCGCAAGGCCCTGTCGTCACGTAGAACTCGTAGTCCAGCTTGCTGGTGCGGCCTGGATAGACCGTGCCGTAAAAGCCAGCTCCCGTTTCAGACACCGTCGATGGAATGATGAATTGGCTGACGAGAGGGCGGTCGGTCAGGTCGTTCAACGGCGAATCATGGAGCAGGTTGAACTTGCCGATGGGGAGCAATAGGATACCAGCGCGGAGGTTAAACGGCTCGTTGACAAGATAGTCTATATGGGCAAACTCAAGTCCGAATTCTAACTCATTATCAGAGGTCTCTCTGATGCCATGCTCAATTTCGAGCTCGGACGCCATCTTGACGTGTTCAGTGATGTCCGCATAAATGAACGGTACGAAGCGTTGCTGATCGAAGCTGTTGGAGATGCCACCATTGAAGCCATTCTCAATGCTGCTCTGCCGCTGGGATCGATACTGGATGTCCATATAGCCGCCGACGATCGCTTTCGGGGCTGCAACGAATGGCTTGGCATAGACTAATCGCCCTGACCCGCTTGATCCAAATGACAATGCTGGCTGCGATTCTGTACGGCGTTCCCGTCCGACCTCCGGCAGCGCACCGATGCCAGGCTCAGGGGAGGGGGCCGTTGTCCCTTCTCTGCGCTCGACTGCGCCTTCACGGCGCTCATGTTCTTCAAGGCGCTGCTTTACCGCGTCATCAACAAGCTTCTTGATTTCCTCTGGAGTCATGTCCGCCCAGGCCGGCATGACCGGCAAACTGGCGATGACGAGAGCCCCGAGGATTGACCGGATCCTCATTGAAAACCTCCCTGAAAAATGATGGTGATGGTCTGACTCGGGACTCGAAGGTCTCTGGCCTTCCCAGGAATATGAGCATCCAATACTGTTCGAGGGAACGATTCGTTGTGAGTATCCTCCCTTCGCCAAGTGAATCATGATGTGACTGCGCTCCACCCTTCGATGGAAGAGAACGGA
>DATGEA010000357.1:0-7529 GCA_035310605.1 Nitrospira sp.
AACGGGTTCTTTTCTCTGTATGCCCATGCCTCGAAGATCCTCACTTCGGTGGGAGCGCAAGTCGGATCGGGCCAGGCGATCGGAGAAACGGGCGACACAGGCATGACGGGAGAAAATACTTTATACTTCGAATTGCGTGAAGGGGCGGAACCGGTCGATCCCCTCCAATGGCTGGCTAGGCGATAGGGCTGGAAGGTGAAAGGAACTCATATCATGGAACAGAACCCGAGGCGGCGATTCTGGATGTTGGGCCCGATGGTCGTAGTGGCCTTGGTCTCCGGCGTGTTGATCGGAAAGGGATGGGAGCGAACCGGCCACGCTACCGAAACATACGAGGAGCTCAGAACGTTCTCCGAAGTGTTGACCCAGGTTCAGAAGAATTATGTCGACGAGGCGAAGGTGAAGGATCTCGTCCAGGGCGCGATTCGGGGCATGCTCTCGACCCTTGATCCGCATTCGGCCTACATGACTCCGGAAATGTACAAGGAAATGCAGGTCGAGACCAAGGGAGAGTTCGGCGGTGTCGGAATTCAGATTGGGGTCAAGGAAAACCGGTTGGCAGTCATTGCGCCGATCGACGGGACACCGGCGCACCGAGCCGGGATCAAAGCCGGCGACTATATTACGAAGGTCAACGACGAGTCGACAAAGGATCTCTCTCTCATGGACGCCGTGCAGAAGATGCGGGGGCCGAAGGGGACGAAGGTGAATTTGACGATTCAGCGGGACGGAACTTCCGATCCCCTCCAATTCACGCTCGTCCGGGATACCATCAAGATTGAAAGTGTGAAGTCGAAAGTCCTGGACAACATCGGCTATGTGAAACTGACGCAGTTTCAAGAAGCGACTGGACGGGATCTGGCAAAAGCGTTGAAGCAGTTCAAGGAACAGAAGGTCCAATCCACGATCCTCGACCTTCGGAACAATCCTGGCGGTCTCCTGACGGCCGCGGTCGAAGTCTCCGAGCAATTCCTCCCCACCGGCAAGCTGGTGGTGTATACCAAGGGCCGCGAAAGCAAGAAGGACGAATGGTTCGCGAAGGGGAAGGACCAGATGGATGATTCTCCCATGATTATTCTCGTCAACGAAGGGTCCGCCAGTGCGTCCGAAATCGTTGCCGGTGCCTTACAAGATTACGGCCGGGCCGTGATCGTCGGCACCACCTCTTTCGGGAAGGGATCCGTGCAAACCATTCTCCCTCTTGGTGATGGATCGGGACTGCGGCTCACGACGGCGAAGTACTACACGCCGAAAGGCCGCTCGATCCAGTCGACAGGCATCACCCCGGACATCGTCGTGAAGCCGCAGCAAGCCACCACCGTTGCGAAGGCCGACACCAAGCCAGGTGAGAAAGAGGCGGACGGGAAGACCGCGAAGTCTTCCATTACGGGTGTGCCGGGCAAAGAGCAGTCTTCCGCCACCGGAAAGGGACCTGAAGAGGTAACGCCGAAGAACGGGACCACGCCGCCTGCTTCTCCTGTCGATGCATCCGGCGAGCTGTCGCTGGATCAGGATGTCCAGTTGCAAAAGGCGGTCGAGATGCTCAAGACCTGGAAGATCTTCAAGGAGCTTCGTCCTTCTTAGGGGGAGCTTGGCGGCGAAGATCCGTGATGGCGTGAAGGAGGTCCTCTTCCGAGCCTGTGAAACCTGGAACGGTCCGGAGCATGTGAGACTGCACGAGCCGTTCGAGGTCGGACAGTGTTGCGATGTTCAGGCGGTTATGCAGGTAGGTCACCAATGATTCAGAGAGTCCGGGCAATCGCACCCAGGCTCTCACCTGATCCGGCAGAGGGGTCTTGAGGGCTTCGAGCGTATGGATTTTCCCCGTTCTCAGGAACTCTTCAATTTTTTCCGATAACTCCTTCCCGATACCGTCGAGGCCTTCAAGCGCCTTCCGTTTGGCCACCTCCGCCACATCTTCCTCGAGGGCCAGCAAGGAATCAGCCGCGCGACGATAGGCCCGTACCCGATAGGGGTTGGCCCGTTGCGCAGCCAAGAGATCCGCGATAGAACGGAATAGCCCGGCAATCTGGCGGTTGTTCTGCGCTGTGGTCATGCGGAGTCCCTTAGACCTATTGTGCCGTGCCTCTTAGGGGCGGAGCAAGCGACGGGTGCGGGCGGCTTTGTTGACAACCGGAATTGCGGTTCCCTAGGATGATGGACGATGGTGGAGGGGATGCAGATTCAGGTGAACGGAGAGCGGCGTGGTTGCCGAGTAGGCTCGACGGTTGGCGATCTCCTGCGTGAACTTGAGATCAACACAGAGCGTGTGGCGGTGGAATTAAACCTGGAAATTCTCGACCGGAAGGACTTCGATCAGCGAGGCCTCAAAGAAGGGGACCGGGTGGAAATTCTCAGCTTCATTGGAGGCGGCGGGCCGAGGGAGGGGGACGGCGAAATGGAGGCCTGTATTTATGCACGATGATCGTTTGGTGATAGCCGGTCGCGAGTTCAAGTCCCGGTTGTGGGTAGGAACCGGCAAGTACAAGGATTTTGCAGAAACGAAAAAGGCGATCGAAGTCTCAGGCGCCGATGTCGTTACGGTGGCTGTGCGCCGGGTCAACATTACCGATCGTTCCAAGGAAAACCTGCTCGATTATCTCGATCCCAAGAAGTACATCATTCTTCCCAATACCGCGGGTTGTTATACGGTCGAAGATGCCGTGCGGTACGCGCGACTCGCCAGAGCTGCCGGCGTGTCCGATCTTGTGAAACTGGAAGTCATCGGCGATGAGAAGACCCTTTTCCCCGATACGGCCGGTTTGATCGAAGCGGCGAAAATTTTAATCAAGGAAGGGTTCATTGTTCTGCCCTATACCAATGATGATCCGATTGTTGCGAAGAAACTCGTCGATATCGGATGCCCCGCGGTCATGCCGCTTGCGGCGCCGATCGGCTCCGGCCTCGGTATTCGCAACCCGTACAATCTCAAGATCATCATGGAAACGGTGAAGGTGCCGATCATCGTGGATGCCGGAGTAGGAACGGCGTCAGATGCGGCGTTGGCCATGGAATATGGTGCCGATGCCGTATTGATGAATACCGCGATTGCCGGCGCCCAAGATCCCATCGCGATGGCTGAGGCGATGAAGTATGCTGTGCACGCCGGGCGACTCGCGTACAAAGCCGGCCGGATTCCACGCAAGCTGTACGCAACGGCGAGCAGTCCGATCGAGGGCATGCTCTAACTGGCGATGGCGCGCCGATCCTCTCTCCATGCCACAGCTTGAGTCCCGGCTTCTCGTTGTTACGGATCGTCATCAGACCGGCGGGCGTCCGTTGGTGTCGATTCTGCAACGAGTCTTGGCCGTCGGGGCTCCTGCCGTCCAACTCAGAGAACGCGATTTGTCCGCCAAGGATCTCCTCGCACTCGCACGCGAGGTGCGTTCAGTGACCGCGGCCCGTGGAAGCCAACTCCTCATCAACGACCGAATCGACGTGGCGCTTGCCCTCGGCGAAGTGGGCGTGCACCTGCGCAGCAATAGTCTGCCGTTGCGCGTTGCCAGGCGTCTATTAAGCGACCAGCGCCTGCTCGGCATTTCTGCGCATTCGGTAGATGAAGCCGTGCAGGCGGAGGCGAACGGGGCGGATTACGTTGTGCTCGGCCCTGTCTACGAAACGCCATCCAAGAAAGCGTTCGGTCCTCCGCTTGGTCTGGACCGGTTAGAAGAGGCCTGTCATCGCGTGCGCATTCCGATCATCGGCATCGGCGGAGTGACCACCGCTCGTGCGCGTGAAGTCCGTCGTGCCGGCGCCTTTGGTGTGGCGGTCATCACGGCGGTTCTCGGCGCAGCAGACATCGAAGGAGCTGCACGCGAGTTGCTTGATGCATTGGCGTCGTCTTCGTGATCGCTCCGACTGGCGGTGTCGCATGCGCGGGAATCGGCCGTCCTGTTGACCGCCCCAATAGCGGGTGTTAGAATCCGCACAGACTTGGACTTCGTGATTCAGCAACGGTTTGTCGCCTTTCATAGGAGGTGCCATGGCCGATACAAAAGGAAGTCCGAGCCGACTCAGGTCCCTCCGAGATTCCGTCAAACACATCACGAAGCGGTTGTCTGAGGGGGAGGCTGACGTGATTCATCGAAACGACGAACAGACTCGCGAGATCGAGAAACTTCGCGTGCAGATCCAGTCGATGGAGGAAGAAATCCGTCGGCTGTACCAATCCCGGTACCAGCTCGACCAAGCCACCAAACAGAACGAAAAACTCGCTACGACCCTGCAGGAAGCCAAGGCGCAGATCGAAGCGCTTCGCGCGGAGGTCGAAAAGCTGACCGCGCCGCCTTCTACGTACGCAATCTTTTCGAGCCTGAATCACGACGGCACCGGGAATGTGTATGTCTCCGGACGCAAGATGAAGGTGAGCCTGCATCCCTCGATCAAGAGCAAACAACTGCGCAAGGGGCAGGAAGTCATTTTGAATGAAGCCCTCAACGTCATCGAAGCCCGCGACTTTGATGTGCAGGGGGAGGTCGTGCGATTGAAAGATCTACTTGAGGGCAATCGTGCGCTGGTCACGCTGCATTTCGATGAGGAGAAAGTCGCGGAGTTAGGCGACCCCCTGTTGGCCGAACGCCTCAGCGTCGGCGATCATCTGCTCTACGATCCTCGTTCCGGCTGTGTAATTGAGAAGTTGCCGAAATCGGAAGCGGAAGAGCTGGTCTTGGAAGAGGTCCCGGATGTGGACTATGCCCATATCGGCGGCCTCCAGCGTGAATTGGAGCAGGTGCGCGACGCGGTGGAACTGCCGTTCCTTCATCCCGATCTGTTCTCGGAATATCAGCTGAGCGCCCCGAAAGGCGTGTTGCTTTATGGACCTCCCGGATGCGGCAAGACCTTGATTGCCAAGGCCGTGGCGAACTCGATTGCAAAAAAGCTCGGGCATCTTACCGGGAAGGAAGTCCGGAGCTATTTCCTGCACGTCAAAGGGCCGGAACTCCTCAATAAATACGTGGGAGAATCCGAGCGCCAGGTTCGGGAGGTTTTCAAGAAGGCGAAGGAGCGGGCGGCGGACGGCAATCCGGTCATCGTGTTCTTCGATGAAATGGACGCGCTGTTCAGGACGCGCGGTACCGGGATTTCTTCCGATATCGAATCCACGATTGTGCCGCAATTTCTCTCCGAGATCGACGGGGTCGAACGCCTGCGCAACGTGATCGTCATCGGCGCGAGCAACCGGCAGGATCTCATCGACCCTGCGGTGCTGCGGGCAGGCCGTTTGGATGTGAAGGTAAAAGTCGGTCGTCCCGATGCCGTGGCCGCCAAGGATATCTTTACGAAGTACGTCGGAACGAACCTGCCGTTCGACGTGGAGGAATTGAAGCGGCACGGAGGAGACGCCAGGTCGCTGGTCGAGCATTTGACCGACCTGACGGTCGATGCCATGTATGCCACCTCCGAAGAGAACAAGTTTATCGAAGTGACGTATGCGAACGGCGAGAAGGAGGTGCTGTACTTCAAGGACTTCGCCAGCGGCGCCTTGATCGAGGGTATCGTCTCGCGTGCCAAAAAGTACGCCGTCAAGCGGGCCATCGCGCAGGAAGGTCGCGGCCTCCGTTCCGAAGACTTGATCCGGGCGATCAGGGAGGAGTTCAAAGAGCACGAAGATCTGCCCAATACGACCAACCCCGATGACTGGGCCAAGGTTGCCGGTAAGAAGGGCGAAAAGATCGTGCACATCCGGACGATCAGCGGTGGGCCGGCCGAGTCACGTCAGATCGAGACGATCACGACGGGCCACTATCTCTAAGACCGAACTCCATGCGGGAATTCAAACCCCTGACGACTCCTCGAGTACTGGGAACGGAGACGGAATTCGGGATCGCCTCCCGGGATGCCTCCGCCACGGACCCGATCTCGAATTCACTCGCCGTCATCGGGCATTACCCCGGCATCTCGGTTCCTCACGCCGTGTGGGACTATGAAAACGAGAATCCGCTGCTCGACGCCCGCGGCTTCGAGGTCGACGGAGAGCGGGAACGCCCCAATCCCGATTACAACCGTCAGCTAAACAAGGTGTTGGCCAACGGCGGCCGCCTGTACGTCGATGGCGCGCATCCGGAATACTCCACGCCTGAATGCACCAATCCCCGGGAAGTCGTCGCGTACGAGCGCATCAGCGAGCGGATTCTTTCCCAATGCCTCGATGAAATGACCCGCGCGAGAGGGCGCGATCAGTTTGTACTGTACAAGAACAATTCCGATGGAAAAGGCAACAGCTATGGGTACCACGAGAACTATATGTTGTCCCGCTCGGTGCCGTTTGAACGGATCGTCAGAGTGCTGGCTCCGTTTTTCGTCACGCGGCCGATCTATGCTGGGGCCGGCAAAGTCGGCGCCGAGAATCAAACGAGCCCCGCGGACTACCAGATTTCGCAGCGGGCGGATTTCTTCGAATGCCTCGTCGACCTCAATACGATGGTCAAGCGTCCGATCGTCAATTCACGCGATGAGCCGCATGCCGACTATGGAAAATATCGCCGGCTCCACGTCATCGTAGGCGACGCCAATATGGCGGAGCTGTCGACCTACTTGAAGGTGGGAACTCTGGCGATTGTCCTGGATCTCATCGAGGCCGGCGTCGATGTCCCTCAGTTCGAACTGGACGATCCGGTGCTCGGGATCAAGCAGGTCTCGCGGGATCTGGGGATGAAAGGCACGCTGAAACTGACGGGAGGGCGTTCGACCACGGCGGTGGAAATCCAGCGCGCCTATCTCAAGGCAGCGATGAATTTCTACGCCTGCCACGAACTGGATCAGATCACGAAGGACGTGCTCGTGCGTTGGGAAGACGTCCTCGACAGATTGGAGCGCGATCCCCGATTGCTGGCGCGCGAACTGGATTGGGTGGCCAAACGCCACATGATGGAATCGTATATGGAGCGCAAGGGTTGCGGGTGGGATGACCCGAGGGTGCGTCTGATGGATTTGCAGTATCACGATATCCGGCTCGACAAAGGGCTCTACTATACGCTGGAACGCAGCCATCTCATCGAGCGTGTGGTGCAGGATGTTGAGGTGACCAGAGCCGAATTCACACCGCCTCCCGGCACGCGCGCCTACTTCCGCGGGCGCTGCATCGGAAAGTTCGCGAAATCGATCTACGGCGCGAGCTGGACGTCAGTGCTGTTCGACGTCGGCAATGCCACCATCAAGAAGGTCCCGCTGATGGACCCGCTGCGCGGCACCGAATCGCTTACGGCCGATCTGCTCGACCAATCCGAGACGGCCGAAGCGCTGTTGGCCAGACTGAAGGCATCATGAAGCTTCCTTTCCTTCCCAATCACGACGACGCGAGCTTCTTCGGTTTTTTGACCGCGCAGCATCCGGAACTCACCCCCGCTGGACGCCGGTGGAGGGAACCGCAACCCTCCCTGGCAGAACCGTCGAGGTCCGGCGGGGCCGTAACGGTGCCGCAGGCGACGACGGTGCTGGCGATCAAGTATGAACAAGGCGTCATTATCGCAGGTGACCGGAGGGCCACAGAGGGATATCAAATCGCTGAGCGCCGCATCGAGAAAGTCTTC
>DATGEA010000358.1:0-5962 GCA_035310605.1 Nitrospira sp.
ATCTTCTTCTTCGATGCCCTCTGGGACACGGTGGGCGCTGCCGGCACCGAGGATGACGATATTGTCACACGCTTGTGGGCGAAGAACCTCCCCACGCTGACGATCGTCACCGCCGATGAGGTCATGAAGATCTCCGAACTCGACGATGTGCTGGCGCCGCAAGGGAAAGCGCCCATGGAAGGATCGCTGCGGGAAATCCTTGCCGAGGCCAACGCGAAGGACACCAAGGACGCGAGTGGCGCCCAACATCGCAAATCGAGATTCTCTACGGGCGTGACCGGCTACGAGGTCTCGGAACTCGAACTGGCGAAACTGGCGGAGGACATTGCAGCAGAATCCAGCCGCGACAGCATCTTGTACATCCTCGACATCCTAACCACGGTGCTCTCTTCCGAGCAATCACCTGATCTTCTCAGCAAGCTGATTGAGATTTATGAAAGCGTGCTCAAATCGCTGATCCAAGGAGGACATTGGTCGGCCGCCGAAAATGTGCTCGGTCTGCTCTGCGAAGCCGAGGCGATCCGTCCGGACCTGACCGAAAACCACAAAAAGAAGCTGCACGATCTCTTCGATCGGCTTGGCACTTCCGAGTTCATCACGCTGATCCAGGAGTACCTGAATGCTGCCGACCAGCCTCGTACAGACGGACTCTCCAGTGTCTTGCTCATGATGAGACCCTCTGCCGCGCCGGCGCTTTGTACGCTCCTCGGCAATCTGGAACATTCCGCCCATCAAACCCTTGTCGTCAATGCCTTAATGGAGCTGGCGAAAGATGCTCCCGAGGCCGTGACCAGGCACCTGACGGATCGTCGCCCCACGTTTGTCCGGAACCTCCTGGGCCTCATCACGCGATGGAATAATCCAAAATTGGCGGAAAACGTGGAAAAAATTTTGCGTTATCCCGATCCTTTGATCCGGCGTGAAGCAATCAGAACGCTGGCGATCCTGCGGCCGAGCGGGACTGCGATCAAATTGATTCCCTTGATTAACGACCCGGACGAAGGGGTGCGCCTCGCGACGCTTAAACCGTTGCTCACGGGCAATTACACCGCCCCTTTCTCAAGTTGGGAGCCCATCGTCACTGCCGAAACCTTCAGTGATCGCCCGCCTGCGGAAAAGCGGAACATCTTCCACGCGATGCGCGCAACCTCGGGGGACGAGGCCGTACCCTTTTGGATCAGCCTGCTCACCGAATGGGGGTGGACGAACCGGAAGAAGCGGGAAGAGCTTGCCCTAATGGCGGTCGATGCCCTTGGAAAACTTGGAACTCCTGCGGCTCAGGACGCCTTGGATGCAGGCGCCAAGAAGGGTACGGCGGCGGTGAAGCAAGCCTGTGCCACGACGTTAGCCGGCGTCGGCAAGCACCCGCGGACGGCATAATCTCACTTTGGCTTATTCCTGCTCATAAGGAACACGTTGCATGGCTGAACCATTACCCGCCTCCGATCCAACGCACGCTCCCTCCCCTGTGACTCAACCGATCCTGACCCACGAAAAGTCGCTCACGAATAAAGTGGCGAAGGGGTCGGAAGCCGGTGACATTTACGACCAACAGATCCTGATGCTGGGCACCCAGTTGGTGACCCAGATCAGCATCCTGATCAAAATGTCCCGGCTTCACGGACGCACCAACGCGGCTCTTGACAATCCTGTCGACACCGCACTGACCGTCATTAAGACCCTGGCGCATGACGAACCCATCTCCATCCGCCTTCAAAACGATTTTCTCTTCCTCGGCCAACGCCATCTGAAAGTCACGGCGGCGCAGATGCCTGTGTTTTCAACAGTGATCGACACCATGAATCATTGGAGCGTCGGGGGGATTTCGTTTTCTTCCGAAGTCGAATCTCGGGACTTTCGGGAATTTATCTTTCAACTGGCGGCGTCCGATACGGCGTCCAGTTCGATCACGACATTGCGAACGGCCCTTGAGCAGAATTCCGTCAAGGGGATCGAGCTTGAAGAACGGCGCGTCCTTCGGGGCAAAGCCACAGCAAAAACCCGGTACGCGAACGCCGCGTCAGCGGTCGGCACGCTCGTTCAGGACTCCCGTGAGAAAGGTACGATCGGTTTCAAACAAGCCAAGCGCGCGATCCAGAGCATCGTCGATTTGATGATGAACGACGAAGCCTCTCTGATAGGGCTCACGACGCTTCGCTGCCACGACCAGTATACGCACAACCATTCCGTCAATGTGGCGTTACTCTCGATGGCTTTGGGCAACCGGGCGGGTTATCCGAAAGTGGAGCTTGCCGATCTCGGTCTGGCCGCCCTATTTCATGACCTCGGCAAAGCCAATATTCCGATGGAGGTGCTGAACAAGCCCGGCGAGTTTACGGATGACGAGTGGCAGATGATGCGGAATCACCCCACCGAAGGCGCGCTCAGTCTGACCAAGATGCGGGGAATCACGAACTTGCCGGGGCGTATGGCCTCGGCTTCCTTCGAACACCATATGAACCTGGACTTTTCCGGCTATCCAAAATTGAATGTCTCCTGGAAGCTCTCGATGACCGGCCGCATTCTCATGATCGCCGACTGCTACGATGCCATGACCTCTTCGCGCGTCTACCGCCGTGAACCGATGTCTCCGTCAAAAGTGTTGGGATTCATGTTCGGGAAAGCAGGCAAGGCGTTCGATCCCACGCTGATGAAGCTCTTCATGACCTGTGTCGGCATTATTCCCATCGGCAGCCTTGTGCTGCTCGATACCAACGAACTGGCCGTCGTGCTGAAGCCCGCAGCCGATCCTGCCGACGCCGAGCATCCGTACGTGAAGGTCATCTCCGACGCTCATGGGACCGCCATCGAGAACGGCCTCGAAATCGATCTGCACGAGAAAGATGAAAACGGTCAGTATCGTTACAACATCATCCGCCTCATCGACAACACAGAATATAAGTTCGACACCGCCCGCTACTTCACGTAAAAGGCCGAGACGTCCGCCTGCTACGTCCCCGATTCTCTTAGAGGCTTATCATACAGGGGATGAAGACGGTGCTCCTCTCCGGATGCTGCCCCCCGCATCAGCGATCCGCCAGCTCGCAGCCCTGGTCACTCCCTTGACAGAGCCCCTATCCGCCGCTATTCTCAGCTGCTTGAGACTGCACGGGCCTTCCATCAATCAAGGAGCAGACACTATGTCTATCGCGAGGACCCTTTGGGGTCAGACCGTTCTTTCCATCTGTGCATCGGGCGTCTTGCTCTTCGGAATTGCCTCTGCGGCCACGGCGGCAGAAGCGTTTAAAATGGGAGTGATCGATCCCCAGGCCGTGCTCGAAAAGTCTAAGGCCGGCAAAAAGGCGTTAGACGGCCTCAAAGAATACGTTTCGTCGCGGCAGAAGCTGCTGTCCCGAGACGAGGAAGAGCTGCGCAACACGGAGAAGACGCTGAAGGAGTCGGCTTCCAAACTCAGCGAAGCGGAAAAGAAGGACAAGGAAACGCAGTTCCGCACGAAGATTCAAGAATACCAAAAGCGGGCTCAGGAATTTAATCAGGACCTGCAAGGAAGACAGAAAGAACTCGTCGACGACTATATGAAGAAGATCGCCTCCGCAACGCAAACCGTGGCCGAAAAGGGGGGATTTTCTCTGGTCGTCGATAAAGGCAGTGAGCAAACTATCAAGATCGTCATTTACAACAAGGACACGATCGACATCACCGAACAGGTGATCAAGGAATTTGATCGGGTCAACAACAAGTAATCTGCCCTCGCGGACGGGACCTCTGATAACAGGGTCCCGTCACCGTTCCATCGGATAGCCGGCGTCCCTCCAGGCTTTGATCCCTCCGTCCATCGAGGTCACTGCGGTATAGCCCATTTGCTGAAGCGCATCGGCGGCGAGAACTGATCGATAGCCTCCGCCACAATAGAGGATTATCGTCGCCTGCTTGTCGGAAATCAGGGTTTCGATATCCCGCTCGATGATTCCCTTTCCCAAGTGACGCGCCCCTTGTGCATGATCCTTCGAAAATTCGTGGTCTTCACGGACATCGATGAAATGCGCCACCTCCCCCCGATCGATCCGGGCTTTCGCCTCGGCCACCGTACACTCTTTTACCCGCGCTCTGGCCGCATCGACCAACATCAAGAATCCGGGATTATGCTTCATACCTGCTCCTCGTAGCCTGTTCAGAACAAGGCGGTCTGATCCATACCCGGGCGCCGGAACGTGTGAGGGACGGCCTCTTCGACGAGCGTGGCAAAGCCCGCCTTGCGCTTTGCCACCTCGAATAATCGTTCGATTACATCCCAATAGGAGCCTTTCCCGTGGTGGCGTGAAAAGAAGGCACCGTCCGTCATGGCTCCCCCGCGAACCTCTCGAATCCGGTGGGTGATCTTCGCAAGCCGGTCTGGAAAGGCCTGTCCTATCCGCTCCAGAAAGACGTCCTCAACCGGCCCGGAGAGCCGCACCAGCGTCGCCATTGCCTCGGTCGCTCCGGCCTGTTTCGCCCGCTCGAGCAGGACGGGAATATCCTGATCGTTGAGTCCCGGTATGATCGGCGAAATCGAAATCCCCGTCGGAATGCCGACATCCGACAATCTGGCCATGGCCTCAAATCGCTTTCGGCTCGTCGGCGCGTACGGCTCGATCTCCCGGGCGGTTTTATCATCGGCGAACGGGATGCTGAAGTAGACGCGCACCCACGCTTCATGTCGCAACCGTATCAGCAGATCAAGATCGCGGAGCACCAGAATTCCTTTCGTGATCACCCCGACGGGATTCCGGTACTCGGCACAGACGTCCAAACAGGATCTCGTGAGGCCCAACGACGCTTCCACCGGCTGATAGCAATCGGTATTGCCGGAAAAGACGATCAACTCCCCTTTCCAAGACGGCTTGTCAAACACGTGGCGCAGCAGCATCGGCGCGTTCCGTTTGACAATGATCTTCGAATCGAAATCCGTGCCGGCTCCGAAACCCCAATACTCGTGCGTGGGTCTGGCGTAACAATAGGCACAGCCGTGAACGCACCCCCGGTAGGGATTGAGGCTCCAGCGAAAGGGTAGATCCGGACTGTCATTGCGACTTAGAATCTCTCGCGTGGCATCTTCGTAGAGGTCCAGGCGCACCGGCGGAGCCGGTTCAAGGAGATCCCGATGCCGAGACTCATAGGGATTCGGCGGATTCGTCACGATACGCATGGTTGCATCGTCCCTCGTTCGCGCCGATGCTGTCAACCGGCACCGGACCGACTCACTTGATTGACTCCTCCCCACCTCGATGTTAGATTCCAGCCGCTCATCCGGAAAACCCATTTGTATGTACGATTTACGCACCCTGCGGGACAACTTCGACGCGATCCGTGACCAATTGGGCCCGCGTGGCGCGGATGTTCAATGGGAGAGCCTCCGCAAATTCATCGAAGAGCGGCGGATGCTAACCGGCCAAGTGGAGCAACTGCGCTCCGACTTGAAGAAGGGGTCCGACGAAGTTGCCAAGCTGAAACGTGAGAAACAACCGGCCGATGCAGCCGTTGCCGCCATGAAGGCGGTCGGGGAACGCATCGCGGAAGGTGAATCGGCCCTCCGGATCATCGAGGAGAACCTCAACGATCTCGCCCTCCGCATCCCCAATCTTCCCCACGCGACGGTTCCGGCCGGGAGAAGCGCCGAACAGAACGTGGAAGTACGCCGGTGGGGGGCACCGCCGGCACTGACCGTCCCTGCCAAGCCCCACTGGGACATCGGTGAAGCTCTTGGCATTCTGGATTTCGATCGCGCGGCGAAGATCGCCGGCGCTCGCTTTGCCGTACTGACCGGAGCAGGCGCCAGACTTGAACGGGCATTGATTAATTTCATGCTCGATCTCCACACGACCGAGCATGGGTATCGAGAGGTCATGCCGCCCCTAATGGTCAACCGATCCGCCATGACGGGAACCGGTCAACTCCCGAAGTTCGAGGAAGACCTGTTTCGCCTGCGCGACGAGGACTTTTTTTTGATCCCGACGGCCGAAGT
>DATGEA010000359.1:0-5474 GCA_035310605.1 Nitrospira sp.
CTTGTCGAATGCCTTGCGATCCAGGCGTCCCAGCTTCAGCGGGATCCAGCCCAACCACTGCAAGACCGACTTTGAACCAGGAATAGAAAACAAATCACTTCGCCCAAGATACCAAGCCCGTCTGGCCATTCCACAGCCGAGCAGCGGAATATCAAAATAACTCGCGTGGTTCGCCGCGACCAGCACCCCGCCGGTTTTCGGCACCTTGCCCAGAACGCGATAACGAAAACAGAGCCAGGCAACCGCTCGCGTAAGCACCCAGAGCAACCCGTACGCGAGCGAACTCACAACTTGGCCGAAATCACAGCCATCATCTGATCGACCACTTCCGCCGCGGACAACGTCGACGTATCAATATGGTACGCATCCTCCGCCGGCACAAGCGGCGCCACGGGGCGGGAACGGTCCCGATTGTCTCGCCCGGCCAGTTCCGCGCTCGTCTGTTCGATGGCTCCGGAATGGCCCGCCGCCACGAGTTCCAGATGCCGGCGCTGTGCACGGACGGCCGCATCCGCTTCGAGAAAAAACTTTACGGGCGCGGACGGGAACACCTTCGTCCCGATATCACGGCCTTCCGCCACCACCGAGCCCTTGTTGCCGATCTGTCGTTGAACCGGCAGGAGCCACGCCCGCACGGCAGGGATCGCTGACACGACGGAGGCAGCCGCCGACACGGCCGGTGTCCGCAGTTCTCCCGTCACATCTTTTCCGTTGACCGCAACCGCAACCGCCTCATTCTTAAACTGCATCTGAAGCGACAACGTCGGCAGGAGTTTCGCCACGGCGCCGACATCGGCAGGATCATGACCGTTCTGTAATACCGCCCAGGCGACCGCCCGATAGAGAGCACCGGTATCCAGATAAAGATACCCCAACCGGGAGGCCAACTGCTTGGCCACGGTACTCTTGCCTACTCCAGCCGGTCCGTCAATCGCGACAATCATTCGAGCTGAGCCCCTCTCTCCACGTTCAACCCGTTGACAATGGGCTGTATTATAGCGGTCACCGGGTTTCAGTCAATAAACCCAGGAGCGTGCGATGAAATCCCGGGAACGATGTCTCGATGCAATCCGTGTCTTTCACCACGGTTTCCATCGAAGCCGTCAGCCCTCCGATGGCGATGGACATGGCCACGCGATGGTCTCCATGGCTCTGTCCCTGCGCGGCGGTCAATCGTCCGTTCTCCTTGGGATGGCCGAGGCCTTGGATGACCATCCCGTCGGACTTCTCGGTCATCTGCGCCCCCATGGCACGAAGCTCCGCCGCCATGGTGGAGATCCGGTCGCTTTCCTTCACGCGCAACTCTTCGGCGCCGGTCACGATGGTTTCGCCTTGGGCGACCGCTGCGGCGACGCAGAGAATAGGGAATTCATCGATCGTTTGGGGAATCAGGTCCGGTCCGATGGTCACCCCATGGAGAGGAGCCGACTTCACACGTATATCCGCAACCGGTTCTCCCGCTTCATTCCGCCGGTTAAGCAACGCAATATCGGCGCCCATTCGGTTCATCACCTCTAAGATTCCGGTCCTTGTGGGATTGACACCGACACCCTGGATCGTCACGTCGGACCCGGGAACGATGCTGGCGCCGACGATGAAAAAAGCCGCAGCCGACAGATCACCCGGCACAGTCAGCACCGGTACAGCGGTCCATCCGACTGAGGGTCTCCCTTCGATCGCCAGCGTGGTGCCCTCCCGCTTGAGCGGAAGCCCGAAAAACTGAAAGAGCCGTTCCGTATGGTCGCGCGAGAGCCGTGGCTCGGAGAGCCGTGTCGTACCCTTGGCAAACAACGCCGCCAACAGAAGCGACGACTTGATCTGGGCGCTGGCCACCGGGGAGACGTACTCGATCGCACGAAGCGTGGTCCCTGTCACAGCCAGCGGGGCGAGTTCGCCTCCTTTGCGTCCGGCGATCATCGCGCCCATTTCGCGGAGGGGTTTCACGATCCGCCCCATCGGACGGCGGCAAATCGACGCATCGCCCGTCAGCACCGTAAAGAAATCCTGGCCGGCCAACAGACCCGTCAGCAGTCGAATGCCGGTGCCTGAATTCCCGCAATCGACGATCTCTCCCGGCTCGGCGAGTCCCCATAGACCCTTCCCGTGGACGTGCAGTTCGTCAACCGTCTGCTCGATCTTCACCCCGAGCGCTTGAAGCGCACGCATCGTATTCAGGCAATCCTCGCCGCGGCAGTAGTGCTTGATCGTACCGGTCCCTTCGGCCAGTCCGGTCAGAATAATGGCGCGATGCGTGATTGATTTGTCCCCCGGGACCGCAATCGTCCCGCGCAACGGCTTGCCTGGTGTAATGGTCAACGACGCCATGATCAGCTATCCCGAGGAGGCCGGGCGGACGGGAAACTTTTCCCGCTCCTGCTTCGCCCGTTCCAACTCCTTTTCAATCCCGGCCGCATCGCCGGCTCGTATCAACTGCTTCAAGCGTCCAAGCGACCGCTCGTAGGCCTCGATGAAGGCCACGAGGTTGTCCCGGTTCCAGAGAAAAATGTCGCGCCACATCTCCGGAGAACTGGCGGCAATCCTGGTCGTGTCCCGCAGACCGCCCCCCGAATGGCCGGCCAGATCAAGCGCGGGAACCGTTTCGCGAATGTCCACCAGGGCATTGATCAGCGCGAATGCGGCCACGTGCGGCAGATGGCTGACGGCTCCGAGGATTTTATCGTGCAGATGCGGGTCCATCGTCAGCACCGTGGAACCGGTCTCCTGCCACATGACTCGCACCTGCTCCAGGGCCTGCTGATTCGTGGTCTTCGTCGGCGTCAGAATGCACCGCGCACCGGCGAAGAGTTGCTCCGATCCGGCCGCCACGCCGGTTTTCTCTTTACCCGCGATGGGGTGAGCGCCCACGAAATGCACTCCGGCCGGCATGGCTCGTTCGGACTGCTCGACTAAGTTTCCCTTCACGCTCCCCACATCCGTTACAATCGCGCCGGGCTTCAAGCAGGACGCCCACGCTGTCAAGTGGCGATCGTACGTGTCTACCGGCGTCGCAAGCACCACCAGATCGGCGCCCTTCACTCCTTCTTTCGGATCCACCACGTAGCGATCGATCGCACCCAGCTCGACCGCAGTCTTGAGATTCTCGATGCGCCGGCCTACCCCGACGACGCTGGAGGCCAGCCCCTTCCGACGAAGTATCATGCCGAGCGAGCCGCCGATCAGCCCGACTCCGATAATCGCCACCTGTGTAAAGTGCACGGCCATGCTAATCAAAAGGGCTGCGCGCTCAGTTCCGTCATCACACTTCCCGGCCGACTGCGATCGCGATCTTTCGCATGTCCTGCATCAATTCTTTGAACTTGGTGGGCTTGATGGATTCTTCGCCGTCGCACAACGCGCATTCCGGGTTCGAATGCACTTCTATCAAAATACCGTCCGCCCCCGCCGCCACCGCGGCCTTCGACATGGGGGCCACCAGGTTCCACTTGCCGGTCGCATGGCTGGGATCAACGATGACCGGAAGGTGCGACAGCTCTTTCAGGGTCGGAATCGCTGCGAGATCGAGCGTATTGCGATATTGCGTTTCAAACGTCCGGATGCCCCGCTCGCAGAGCATCACGTTACGATTGCCGCGCGACATGATGTATTCCGCGGACAGCAAAAATTCCTTGATGGTCGCAGACAGCCCGCGCTTCAACAGGACCGGCTTGTCGTAAGCGCCGACTTCTTTCAGCAGCTCGAAGTTCTGCATGTTGCGCGCGCCGATCTGGATGATGTCGGCTTTCTCGAGAAACAGCTCGATGTCGCGGGTATCGAGGATCTCGCTCACCACAGGCAATCCGGTCTGCTTCTTGGCTTCGACCAGGTAATCCAGCCCTTCACGTCCGAGTCCTTGGAAGGAATAGGGGGACGTGCGAGGCTTGTAGGCGCCGCCGCGAAGAATACTGGCGCCGGCGGCCTTGACCTCATGGGCGATGCCGACGGTCAATTCCAGCCGTTCCACCGCGCAGGGGCCCGCCATGATCGCCAGCTTGTTGCCGCCGATCTTGACTCCTCCGACATCGATAATCGTGCCTTCCTTCTTGAACTCCCTGCTGACGAGCTTCCAAGGCGCCAGAATGGGGAGCACGCTCTCCACGCCGGGCAAGGCCGTGAGCGGCTGGTTCTGCAGGATGCGGTCATCGCCGATCACTCCGATGATGGTGCGTTCCTGTCCCGTCGAGAGTTGCGATTTCAAGCCCAGTTCACGAAGGCGATCGACGATGTGATCGACCTCACGTTCAGACGCGTCCGGTCTCAACACGATGATCATGTTTTCCTCACCTTTTGTTCAACCCGCCTGTAACACCCGCGCGAGCGCGGTCAGGAATGCTTGATTTTCGTCGGGCTGCCCGATCGTCACCCGTATCATATGCCCCTCGATGTGCCGGATGATAATGCCTTGGCGCAACAACGCCTCGAAGACCTGCCGGCCGTCCCGCCCGATATCGACGTAGACGAAATTCGCTTCGCTCGGGATCGGCGCCAACCCGAGCGCACCCAGACCTTTCACGATCTGCTCCATCCCGGCCCCGTTCACCGCGCGGCTCTTCGCGACATGCTCGTCGTCGCCCAATGCGGCCAGCGCTGCGCGCTGAGCGATGCTGTTGGCATTGAACGGAGGCCTGACTCGATTCAGGAAATCCGTAATTTCCGGCGTGGTGACTCCATACCCGATGCGCAATCCCGCCAGACCGTAGACTTTCGAAAATGTCCGCAGTACGATCACGTTCCGCCCTTGCTTCACATAGGCCATCGAATCCGGGAATTCGGCGCTCCGGACGTATTCGAAGTAGGCCTCGTCGAAGACGACGATCACGTGTTCCGGCACGCGGGCCAGCAATTGATCGACTTCGCCCGCCGACACCATCGTCCCGGTCGGATTATTGGGGTTGCACAGGAAGAGCAGCCGGGTCCGTGGCGTAATGGCATCGGCCATGGCGGGAAGATCGTGCCGCCACGCCTTTAACGGAACCGTCATGGCCTTGCCGTGAGCCGCCATGACCTCCATTTTGTAAATCACAAAGGTATGATCGGCCATGACGGCTTCGTCGCCGGGCGACAGGAAGGTTCTCGCCAGCAAACCCAGAATTTCATCCGAGCCGTTGCCGAGAATGATATGGTCCGCCGTGACCTTCCACCGGTCGGCCAGTGCCTGACGCAGGCGGAACGCGCCGCCGTCGGGGTAACGATGCAGTGTGGCAGCCCCCTCGTTCACCACGGCCAGCGCCTTCGGCGACGGGCCGAGCGGGTTCTCGTTCGAGGCCAGCTTGATGACCCTCGTGAGGCCCATCTCGCGCTGCAACTCTTCGATCGGCTTGCCCGGCACGTACGGGCTCAAGGCGGCAATATCTGGATGAACGTTCAGTGGCATGGTGTTAACAGTGGGCTGGATAGGAGCCGAGCACTTTCATGAACAGACAGCGGCCGGTGATTTCCTCGACCGCCTTTTTGACCCGCTCCTCCTCGATATGGCC
>DATGEA010000360.1:0-5110 GCA_035310605.1 Nitrospira sp.
GATTTCGGTCCAAAGCGCGTTGGGGTCGGTCAGAGGAGCGCGAAACATCCGCAGTTCGAACAAGGACCAGGCCACGTCGAGAACAACCACCGAATATAACGCCCGCAGCGAGAGTTGCCCCGGAGCTTCATGGCCTAGATAGCGGCGCTGCCACACGGGCTCATAGGTGCTCCAGGCGGGAACATCGGCGAAAGCCTCCGCGAAAAGGTCGCTTGGCCAGTCCACGAAGGCGGGCCGATTACGAATGGCGGTGATGTTCACCACATGGCCGTTCTCGTGTACCAGTTCATTCAGTACGAACAGGCCGCCGCGCTCGTACGGGGCCGATACGCGCGCCACAGTGGGCCTCCAAGCTCCGTTCACCATTCGACCGTGGGTGACAAATTCCGTGTAAGCCAATGCCGCCTTTTCGGGCCGAGGGGAAAGGTCGTAGAGCGTTCCCATTTGCTTCAGGTCGGCTCCCAGGTCGCGGTAGTAGCGCTGGTTGATCGGCTCCAGCGATTCCCGGGGGATGTATGTCCCGAGCAAGCGATCGGCCTCCCCTGCCTGGAAACGGAAGTCCCAGGGTTCAATCATGGCATTGCCGCTCGATTCTCTCCAGGCATCGAGGATCTGCACCAGCCAGCGTTCGACTTCCGCGGGATCCTTGCCGACGTCGCGGGCGGCGTTGTCGATCTCCGAGCCGTTCTTGGCCGCTTCAGCGGCAGCCCCGGCGATCATGCGGCGATAGGGGCTGTCGGGCTCGTTGTTGCCGTTGATGGCCTGCCACAATGGAACAAAAGCAAAGAAAACCGCCTTGCGGCGGCCAGGATCGGAGGTTTCGTGCAGCAAGTCGAGGGCGGAAACCCGGTTAATCTTGCCACCTTCAAAGCTGAGGCTGTTGCCGATTTCGACGAAACAGGCGACCAGGGCAGATTTGAGGGCCGGATAGGCAATGTCTTTGCGGGCTGCATCCTGGCATTTGGCCGCTGGGCTGAAGAGCGCTCCGCCACCGGTGAAGGCTTTCATCTGCTTCCGCATGGCAGCGACAGCCCTGGTGTCTCCGTCGGAGAGTCCGGAGGCGGGCAACCTCTCCAGTTCTTTGGTCAGTTTGGCGCGTTTCTTGCGGTAAAACTGCTGCCAGGCAGCGCGGTCTTTACCCCGATACGTGCTTAGCAGGCCGGAATCGATCGTGGCCAAGATGCTATTGGCGTCACTGACGTCGGCATAGAGGTACTCGACCGCCGATACCTTTTTGGAGTCGGCCATGAGACCGGTGTCTGCGCTGATGGACTTGGGCGAAACGAGCAAACTGCAAGCCAGACTAAGGAGGAGCAGGTTTCTCATAGGACTTGTGATCGAGGGATTGTAGCAGTCGGACAGTCACTCTACACGGCGACCCCCGCTTCGCCGCACTGACCGCCCACGCTAAGGAACGTTCAGCCGCTATGCAAAACCGAAGGCTCAAGGCCGGCTTGTTCTCCGCCTTCGGTCACGAACCTGAAGTTCGTGCACCCATTTCTCCGGGCACGACCACGGAAGGGGACAACCCATCTGCCGAGCTGACCGTGGACGCTCGCCAGCTGCAAGCACAGCGAGCACGTAAACGTGCGACGCTTTTACAGGTGAGCGGCGCCTGACAAACAACGGCGCCGATCAACGTTATATTTGTAGCTATTGCGGGTTGAAGCGGGTCAGTATGATCCTGCGACATTTCCGGTGGTGAGGAGTCCTATGTTCCGCGCCATGCTGCTGGGTTTCGCTCTATTTGCACTCCCCATATCGCAGCGCCCTCAAGTGACCAAGCTTGTGCTTTTGGTGAATCTTCGGGATCCTTTGAACCAGAATTTCGACATCCGCATTCCGGTGCGTGTGGGTGAGCGCTTTTACGCAACGGCTAAGAATGGAGCGGTCAAAAACGCGTTTTCGGGGCTTGTTCAGGCTCAAACTGCCGGAACGTACGCGCTGAGTCTGACCGTGTCGGAATGGGAATCGGAGCAGAACCATGTTCGCGGCACGACCAACTTCAAGCTGCAGTTGAATAAGCCGCAGAGTGCAGGTCTCATTTTCAGTCTCCTGTACGCTAGGACGGTGACATTGTGGCAGGGGACCACGTCCGAGCCCTGTTGTGGGTCTGTGAAAAAGATCCAAGGACTCAATTCAACGCAACAAAAAGCTGTTGAGGCCTATATTCAGCAGAACGAAAGACCGACGGGCGAACTCATCATTGTTGCCGACCGGGACCGAATTGCCCTGCGATCGTCGAAAGCGCTGCAGTTACTCTTTCCGAAGTACCGGTTTGTGACTGTGCCCTGGGTGTATAGAGGGAGCGGCAGTGCATTGCGCAAGTACAGCATTCCCGGCACCCTGGTCCACACACTCGTACTCGACAATGAGGGCAGGAATTGCATGCCAGAGAGTAGCAGTGACAAAGGATATGGTGAGCTTCTTCGTGCGGAGAGGATCAAGGTGACCGATTCAAGCTCGGCTGCTCTCGTGGCGGCGGCATTTACGGACATATACGGTGTGGGATTAGGACCCGAGAATCGGCGACACGGGAATTCGGAATGGTTCCTGGGCTATAGGGAGTTTCCATTCCGGCACATCTCATCTTACGAGGAAGTACGAGAAGCCTCCTATTACTTGGTTTCAGTCGATGCCACCGGCACAGTAATGGACGGTCGCCTTGTAAATGACGTACTCGAACGACGGAAAATTAAGTGACGCTACTGTGACTGTCAATGATGTCTCGCGTAGTGGCGTTGGGGCGTCGAAACCGATCACAGTGATGCTGGCTCCGAAACCCTACCAATGATCCCCTTCTTCCCAATTTCGTGAGGCGCTATGTGGGCGAAAATTCACCGATCTCTACTAACTCAAGATACGGTCGTTCCCCGCGATGGCTGAAAACGTTTGCGATGAAGAAAGCCAGGCAACAAGATTGCGCATGCCGTGGTTGGATACCCAAGCATGACCATCATGCCGGGCATAACTAGGCCCACTACGATCGCCGTAGTCGTGAACAGGAGGATGTATCGGGGCAACCCCACCGGCCTTCTCGAAAACTTGCTCCCTTTTCAGACACTTTGAGACAGCACTAGAATACTTTCAGGAGAGGAGTGGAGCTCAGAGCGTCCGGGGCTCGGCAAACCTGGCGCTTTGCTAAACGATTGCATGGAAGACCAAATGCAATATCACGAGTAAAGCGAAGGAGGTCATCTGTGGAGGCGAAGGTATGGGTACGCGATGAGCGCGAGGAAACGACCTTGACCACACCCGACCAGCAGGTCGCGGCCGCAGGGCAATGGTTCGCAAGCCCCCGATTCGCCGGCATTGTCCGTCTTTACACGCCCCGCCAGGTGGTCGAGCAGCAGGGCACGATGCCGGGCGACTCCACCGTTGCGCGACGGGCAGCCGAGGGCTTCTACGCGCGGTTGCGCGAGCTCTTTGAACAGCGCAAGCAGATCACGACCTTCGGTCCCTATTCCCCGGGCCAAGCGGTCATGATGAAACGGATGGGGATGGAAGGCATTTACCTGGGGGGGTGGGCGACGTCCGCCAGAGGATCACTCACAGAGGATCCGGGTCCGGACTTGGCGAGTTACCCGCTCAGTCAGGTGCCAGACGAAGCAGCCGGGCTGGTGCGAGCACTGCTCACAGCCGACAAAAACCAACACTTCACGCGCATGCGGATGAGCGAAGAAGTGCGCAAGGCGACCCCGGTCGTGGACTATCGGCCCTTCATCATTGCCGATGCCGACACGGGTCACGGGGGGGACGCGCATGTGCGCAATCTGATCCGCCGCTTCGTCGAAGTCGGGGTGCCAGGCTACCACATCGAAGACCAGAAGCCCGGAGCGAAGAAGTGCGGCCACCAGGGCGGCAAGGTGCTCGTGGCCCAGGACGAGCAGATCAAGCGCCTCAACGCCGCCCGCCTGCAGCTCGATATCATGCGCGTTCCGGGCATCCTTGTGGCCCGAACCGACGCCGAATCTGCCACCTTCCTCGAGAATCGTAGCGACGAGCGAGATCAACCGTTCATCCTCGGCGCCACTAACATCGAGCTGCCAAGCTACAAGACCGGCTATCTAGCCATATCCAGGAAGCTCTTCGAGCTTGGGGTCCAGGACGTCCGCGGACACCTCTTGTTCGCGGTATCCCAGGCCGAGTACCAGGCGACCTTCGCTTGGCTGGAGCGGGTCGGGCTCATATCGATGATCGCGGAGAGCGCCCAAGCCCTCAGGGAGGCGACGGCGACCGAGTTCGATGCAGCGCTCGACAGGATCGACACGCAATATATGGAAGTCTGGCAGAGAGAAGCCGGGCTGAAGACCTATGGGCTGGCGGTCGCCGAGGTAATGCAGTCCCGTACTGACGAGGGCGAGCGTTTCGACTTGACCGTCGAGGAATGGCTGGCGTTCTCCAAACGGGCCTCTTTCTACGAGGCGCACGCCCGCGCAAAGTCGATGGGAATCCAGTTGATTTGGGATTGCGAGCTGCCCAAGACCCCCGAAGGCTTCTATCAGATCCAAGGCGGGATCGAGTACGCGATAGCTAGGTCGCTCGCTGTAGCGCCCTTTGCCGACATTCTGTGGATGGAGACCAAGACAGCGGACCTCGAGGACGCCCGTAGGTTCGCGCACGCTATCCACGCGGAGTATCCCGACAAGATGCTGGCATACAACCTGTCGCCGTCGTTCAACTGGGACACCACGGGCATGAGCGACGAGGAGATGAAGCGCTTCCCCGAGGAGCTCGGGAAACTCGGCTTCGTCTTCAACTTCATCACCTACGGTGGACATCAGATCGACGGCTTGGCTGCCGAGGAGTTCGCGACTGCGTTGCAGCAGGACGGGATGCTGGCGCTGGCGCGCCTGCAGCGCAAGTTCAGACTGCTGGAGTCACCGTATCGGACGCCGCAGACCCTGGTCGGTGGACCACGGCTTGACGCCGCGTTGATGGCTTCGTCGGGACGTACCGCGGCGACCAAGGCGATGGGCAAGGGATCGACGCAGTTCCAGCACTTGGTTCAGACCGAGGTCCCGACCAAGCTGCTGGAGGAGTGGCTCACAGAGTGGAGGAAGCACTGCGACCATGAGGCGAAAATTCGCGTCGAGCTACGTCCGCACAC
>DATGEA010000361.1:0-3444 GCA_035310605.1 Nitrospira sp.
GGCTCCGGAAGCAATTGGATCAGCAACCGTCCCAGGCGGATTGCCTCACCCGAGAAATCGTGCCTGGTGAGCACCCCTCCCGAGGACGCGGAGTATCCCTCATTAAAGACCAGGTAGACGACCCGGAGCACCGCGTCCAGCCGCTCCGGCAAATCAGTTTCCGACGGCACCACGTAGGGAATACGCGCGTCGCGAATCTTCCCCTTGGCACGCACGATCCGCTGGGCGACTGTGGCAGGTTTCGAGAGGAAGGCCCGCGCGATCTCCTCAGTCGTGAGCCCGCAGACTTCGCGGAGCGTCATCGCGACTTGCGCCTCCGGCGGCAAAGCCGGGTGACAGCAGGTGAAGATCAACCGGAGCCGGTCGTCCTCGACGCTCGCGTCATCTTCCGGTTCCCCGGCGTCACTGGCGTGGGTCTCAAGCTGTTTGGCGAGTTCAGACAGCGACGCATCGAACCTGGCTCGTCGGCGCATGCCGTCGATGGCCTTGAATCGGCCGGTCGAGACGAGCCAGGCCCGCGGATTGGTCGGCACCCCATCCCGCGCCCACTGTTCCACCGCCACCGCGAAGGCATCGTGTAGCGCTTCTTCGGCCGCGTCAAAGTCACCGAGGAGACGGATCAGGGTGGCGAGAACCTGGCGCGATTCCGAGCGGTAGACCTCATCAATCAGCTCGCGCACCTGCTTGGAGGGACCCCCGCTCACGGTCGCCGGGCCTTCATGGTGAGATCGTCCGGAAGGACCCATATGGCAAGGACCCTGCTCGGACCGGTTGTAACCGGCTCTGACACATTGTGCTATTCCGCGAACATTCGCGCTGGCGGAACCCGACCGGTATTGTCATTGTGGCCCATCGAAACAATCAGTCTGGTGCATGTGATTCCAGACAAATCCATTCTATGAGGGAGGCCATTCCGGCGCAAGAGCGGTCCGGAGAGATGCGGGGTATCCTCCGTCTCGCGTGCTAAAGAGTTGAGGTCAGCCCCCCCTCCACCGGGAGGTATGCATGTATGGCTTGTTCTGAGTAGAGTGTTGAAAAGAGAGGCATGAAATAGATGAACAGCCTCCTGTCCCCACATTGCGGCTCGACCTCCTCAACAGAACTCACCATTGCCTCGATCGGGCGGCATGCCGTCGCGATTTCGATACGCCTGCTGCTGATCGGATGCGCCGGACTTCGCATTGAATATCTCATAGACGAGACCTATCAGCCGCGCCTTGCGACGAGTCAGATCGAGTGGTTGGAACAGGAACCGGCACAACCGCATATCGAGCTGGCGCGTATCACGGTGAGCAGCGCGAACCTGAGCCAGGAGTCGCTACGTCGTCATTTGATGGATCGGTCCCGATCGCTTGGCGCTGATGCCGTCGTAACCGAACCACCGATGACGATGATTTCGAAAGCGGGAAGCCCGTATTATGAACCGGACCTCTTCAGCCCAGCGGGGGCCGCCGACCAGCCGAAAGTCGACTACGATCTGTCGGCCATCGCGATCCGGTATCAGCAGGTATCAGAGACGGCACCATCCAGATAAGACCGCAACGAAGCAAACTCCCCGTCCCTCCGTTCACTCCGTCACGATCCCGTCCCCGGTCCGGCTGTTTCTTGACAAGCCGGAGCGCTCTGCTACGAGTGAAGGCATGGCTCTAGGACAACGACTCTTCCTGCCGGCGCTGCTGAGCATCTTCCTGCTCGGGGCGACCTCCCTGACGTGGAGTGAAGAGCCAAGTTCGCTGGGTCCACGATCTGGGAACGTCATCCAACAGGGCCAAACGCTGCCGTCGATCACCAAACAAGACAATTGCAATCCCGCTGCGACATACTGTCAACTGTCCCGTCGGGATATCGCGCCGACGGACTCGGATCTCACTACAGAAACAGCCTCAGGTTCCCGCTTGGAAGACAAAAGTTCGCTGAACCACGAAAGCAGAACCGGTGCTCGCCCCCGCACCGCGCACCGTAGTCCTCTCTGAAATCCTGCCGGTGCGCCTCGCCACGCACGAACGAGGCGCACCGGCTCCCGACAGCTTCCTCATCCCACTCGGCGGATACGTGCGGCGGCACGCAGTACATCGACATTATCGATCCACCGGGATCGAGACTACAATCCCGCCCATGACGTCATTCATTTTGAAATTCCGCTTCGGGCTGTCGGGATGTGCGTTATGACATCCGATACAGGATTGAGTCCCGGCCAAATCCGCGTAGACGGCTTGATAATACCGGCGTCCTCCGATGTCGACGAATCCGGCCTGAGGGCGCTTCGAATTCGTGAGAAGCAGCCCGAGAGCGGATTTCTCGAATTCGGTGACCGGGGCATGCCGCTTGTTGATCGGCCACAGGCTGATCAACCGGTACCGAATCCTGACGTCCATCTTTTTCTCAATGAGACGATCCGACTCCATCAAAAACTGAGCCGGCAGCGGGAGCGTATTCTTTTCAGTCCAGTTCTCTGAAGCGACGACGATCCCTTTCAACTGCATCCGTTCGACAACATGCCTTGTGTACCTGTCCCGGTCTGCCTCGATCACGGCATGGATGTAGTCTGCAACCGTCTCTACCGGGACAGCCACGCCGGCCGAAGAGCTCGAAGTCGTCGCCGCCCCCGGCACAGAGACGCTGCCTCCGACTAACACCAACGTTCCTGCGATGGCCCCCCATAGCAATTGTCTGGTAGTCACCTTGACCTCCCTTGGTTGTCCCTCGAAAGCACCGGATGTCAATCCGTTACTCTTCCGTGAGGATGTGGGATTCATGATGGACACCATCTGCGACGAATAGCTCGTTACATCATTCAAGAGCGCAAGAATTGTGCGCAGCTCGGGCCGATCCACTCTGTAAAACTTTCAACTGATTTGAAAGAATCGATCGCGTGGAGGGTTCTCAATCCGTATCGGAATGGATTCCAGAGGATCGAAAGCAAGACAAAGATGGAGGCAGGCGGCAAAGCTCGGAGCGATCGACAGGCCAGAGGCACAGCGAAGAGCCTCACCCTCATGCTACAACGCGGTTAAGAACGCCACCAGATCAGCCTTTTCTGCTTCGGTGAGTCCCATCTCGAAGCGTGCCTCGTAGAAATCGATCACTTCTTTGAGATTCGCCGCCGCGCCGTTGTGAAAGTAGGGCGCCCGTGCGGCCAGTCCTCGCAGAATCGGTCCCTTGAACTTGCCGATGTCCGCCCATTTACCCGTGACCAACGCACGCCCCGGATCGGTTGTCGAGATTACCTGGCTCTGGTCGGCCTTCTTCCGCAGCGTGATGACGGGCATGTAGCTCACGTCCAGAGAGCTCGTGACGTCGGCGACACCGATGTTCAGCGGCGCCTGGACAGAGTGATTGCCGACATTGAAGGCGTCATGGCAGGTTCCGCACGTCCCCTTCATGAGCGGCAGACCGGTCGCGTCGTTGAGTCCCCCAACCTTGGTAATGTTGATGGTGCGCGAA
>DATGEA010000362.1:0-2563 GCA_035310605.1 Nitrospira sp.
GTCCAGTTGACCTAGCCAACCAGTCGTGGCAAGCGTTCGCATAAATCGGGTCTGATAGAGCAGTGCGCCCATGATCGGGTCCCGACTCTTGAGGCCCTGGCGGACCGACCAAAGCGCTGCAGCTGCTATCTGCATATCCGAATAAGGCATCTGCCACGCCGTGGAGGAGTCAAGCGTATTGTATGCGGCCTTCCTGTGCTCCGGAAAATGATCCTGAACGACATCGGACTGTCGAGGCCATTGATTTAGTTCGCTGGTCCATGCGGTGCAATCCTTGCTCGAATTCGTGCCACCTATGTTCTTGGCCACCCACCCACCAAAGCAATTAGTGTCTTCCAGGAGATGCGCCCACGCATCGGCGAAGTCATGAAAGATATCTGAAGGAGATGTGGGCATTGGGCAAGGATCCGGTGCCGTGCTCTCTAGTGATGTTTCCTTGCACCACGATGCTGGACGGTCCCCCGATCGTTTCACTGCAGGATCGAGGTCTTCGGGATATCCATATTGATAGGATGTAAACGCATGGCCGAATTCATGCGCAACGACTGTATGGTCATGAGCCGCGTTTAGCTCCCCTACATCCGGGCAGGCTGGATCAGAATAACCGGGACACAGTCCAAATCGGAATCCATCATGACCAGTGAACGCATCACAGCCTGTGCTTGCGTGATTTACCCAGATTGCTCGTTCCGTTCGCGGGAATGCCCACAGGGCTGGGCCGGCACTATTAAAGATTGCGCGGTATCGGCTGATTGTTGTCATCAGATCTACTTGCGCAAACTCTTTATTGTTTCCGTCGAAGCACGCCACAGATTGAACCGTCGGGCTCATACTAAACGCAGCTTGGTCAAACTTCTCTGAAGGCTCAGCCACTTCTATGTCATAGATACCATCTCCGTTCATATCTATTCTGCCGAATATTCCAGACAGCGTCAGGGTAAATTGCCCTCCAGAAGGAGGATCGTCGACGTGGAAAGTTGCATACTCGGTGACCGGTAGGCTGCTGGGATCCCGCAGGAAGGTTTTGCCGCCTGCTGTCGCAGATCCCATCGCCGGAATCAGTTGAAGAATCTCACCCGTGTCCGCGTCCAACCATAAATAGAAGATTCCCTTTAGACCAAGGAAATCCGCCAACAACGCGGTTCGATAGGCATACTTGAGCGCTGGCCGGTTCTCGATTCCTCCGGTCCCGCCGTACGGGAGTAGCAGCAACTCAACAGGCGCCAGGAGTTGTTTGGACACGGCCCGAACCCCTGGAATTTTCGTCAGAGCCTTGCTCGACGCGTTCAGTACCTCCTCAGGCCCGATACTGATCACATTCCTCACAGTGACATCATCAATGATGACGCGTCCCGACACGAACAAACCTGCCATACCTTCACGCCCCTCGACACGAATGCCAACATGTTCAAGTGGCACTTTCTTGGGAACAGCCAGGGTTTTCGGGTTTTCCCCATCCTTGACTTCACGCTCCTGGACGAAGAAATACTCGACCTCAACACGCTCGATAGCGTTTGTAAATCGCTCGAATTCTGGCGTACGGCTCTCTCTCTCGGTCAGAGCTGCACAGACATCTTGGACCTGCCTCTTTTCTTTTGGCTGGAATCTCCGGCAAGTGATCTCGGCCAGGGCCTTCAGATCGGCTTTTGGTAATTTTCGCCCCTGGTAACCGGGCCCAACTCGCCTAAATCGGTCGGCCGGATTCACAATTCCTATTGCATTGAGAAAGCCGACAACAGCGTTCTCAAACACATTCTCTGTAGGCTCTATCATCGCTTCAGTTCTGCTTGGGACAAAGAAGAACCCGTCTCCATCGAATTGAGGGATCACTCTGATCCCCTTGGATAGCAACAAGTCCTCCTGGACGGTAATCGGTCTCTCCGGGATTGCCGGAGGCCTGATTATCGGAGGCTGGGTGTTTCTCGGAGGCTGAAGCGCCGGAGTCACTGCGGCTATTACACCAGGAGGCTCTGGCTGCGAAGGATCTGGGGATTGTTGAGAAAAAGCAGGAGTAGAGAAACTACAAGCCACTCCCACCGACAGGACGAGAATCTTCAGTGGATAACGCCTCCCCAGAAAGGTGGCCACGAGAGAACCTCCTCTGTCTGACTGGCTAAGTCCTCGACCTTCCGACAGCGAGGGCCGATACCTTATGCCGTCTGATTGAATCACGTGGTCATGCAAAAAGCTTTCCGGAGTTTGACAATTTCTTCCTCCTTCTCACTTAGCGTCGCGTCCCCTCACAATACTGAGCAGCGATACCCGTTCTTGAGCATGCGAGGGGACATGTCAAAGAAACACGGCAAGAGATTCGCATAGGGCACAGATAAGACCTTCTGGACTGGCCCCAAACCTACAACGGAGGAGGAGAACGCATGAGGCTACTCAAACTGTGGGAGGTACCACTGTGCTTACTTCCGCTCGTGATTGCTCCAGCTGGGGCTCAGGCCTTAGCTGTGAACATTCAGATCAATGGAACAACTGTTCCCAGTGGCAATTGTTCGACGGTCGGGAACACAACCACTTGCAACATCGAAGGTACCTACGGAAGTGTGCAAGTCTC
>DATGEA010000363.1:0-13323 GCA_035310605.1 Nitrospira sp.
AATGTCGATGTAAAACTCGCTCGCATAGCGCTGAAGAGGCCGCTCCGCGTCTTCGGAGCTGATGACCTTGATGCAGCGGGACGGACAGGCGGCCTCGCAAAGATCGCACCCCACGCAGCGTTCAAGACCGTCGTCGTACCGCAGGAGGCCGAGCGCACCCCGGTGAGTATCCGGAATCGTTCGCTGTTCACGGGGATACTGAAAGGTGATCGGCTTGTGGAACATGTGCTTGAACGTCACCTTCATGGCGTCCCAGATCTCATAGAACAACGCGGCCTGGAGAATCTTCCTGGTCAATGTTCCGACGCTCATCCGCGGCTCCTAAGTCTCTCTACGCTTTCTCGATGCTCACCCTGGTTCGCTTGAACGAGGGGACGCCGGTCGTGCCGTCGACGTGCACGGACATAAGATCTTTCACGGGCGGCTCGTTGAAATGCTCGGGGAAGAAACAGGTCTGCGGAGCTACGCTCTGATCCTGCTGCACGCCCATGTTCAGCGAGCCGCGGTCGGACGTGAGTTTCACCGATGAACCGTCCTGTAACCCCAATCGTTCCATGTCGGACGGGTTCATTCGCAGGCGACCTGCGTTGGGTGCAATTTTTATGAGTCCCGGTGCGAGCGTGGAGAGTTTGCCCGAGTGATAAAGGATCTGCCCCATGAGCAAGGTGAAGGGGCGCTGGCCGTCGGTGGAAACGGTCTTGTAGCGTTCCGCCACTGCGGCGGCATAGCCGCCCGACAAATACGTGTCCGCCGTCGGGACGATCTTCCACGGCTGGCCGAGATTATAGTAGCCGGGCAGCAATTTCATAATCTCAGATTGAATGTCGTTTGCCGATTCATATTCCCACTGGCACCCGAGGCCGTTGGCAAGGGCGGTCATGATATGCCAATCGGGGACACTTTCTCCAATCGCATCCATCGCCTGTCGAACGCGCAACACGCGGCCTTCGAGATTCGTGAATGTGCCGTCTTTCTCCGCATAGGTGCAGGCCGGCAACACGACGTGGGCCATCTGCCCGGTTTCGGTCAGGAACGGGTCCTGGACTACCAACAACTCCAGACGATCCAGTGCCGCACGGACTTCCATCGAGGCCGGTAACGTCGCAAGCGGATTCTCCCCCACTACGTACAGTGCGCGGATCTGGCCTTTCCGGCAGCGCGTGAGGATCTCCGTCAGGTTTGCGCCGCTTCCGACTGCCGGAAGGGTCACGTCCCACGCTTTGGCCACTTTGTCGCGCGCGGGCTGGTCAGCGAACGGTGCAAGGCCGGGGAGGAACTCCGGTGCGACGCCCATGTCCACCGCGCCCTGCTCGTTCGGCTCTTCCGTCAGGGTGTTGACGCCGCAGCCGGGGCGACCCAGTTTGCCCGTGATCCAGGCCAGATCGAACAGCTTCAACACGTTCCGATATCCGTCCTGCTGTCGCACGATACCTTCGGCGCAGAGGATGACGGAGCGGGGGGCTTCGGCGAAAATCGTCGCAGTGTTCTTCAAACTCTCGACCGTGAGGCCCGACTTGGATGCCACCTGTTCGAGTGACACGTGGGCCACAGCGGCTTTAAGCGCCGCAAAAGCTTGGGGATGTTTGTTCACAGCCTCTTCGTCCACCAGGTCCAGTTCTAATGCGGCTTTCACGAGCCCGTCGATGACCAGCCCTTCCGTGCCAGGCTTGATGACGAATGGATGAGACGCGAGCTTACCGATATTCGTAATAGCGGAATCGAACACCATCACCTGCGCCTTGAAGACGCGAATCGCCTCCTTGATCCGGACGGCGGTCAAGGGATTGGTTTCTGTAATGTTTGATCCGATCAGCAGCACGGCTTTGGCCTTCGTCAGATCTTCCCAGTCGTTCGTGGTGCGACCGAGGCCAAGGGCCTGTTTCGCGGCATGGACGAAGTTCAAGTGGCCGTAGCGGGCGCTGCTGTCCAGATTGTTCGTGCGGAAGCCCGCTCGCATCAGCTTCTGGAACAGGTACAACTCTTCGTTGGTGCAGCGGGCGGTGATGAGGCCGGCGATGGCGTCAGGGCCGTGCTTCTTTCTGATATCCGCGAATCGATCCACGACCGTGTGCATCGCTTCCAGCCAAGGCGCTTCCGCCAGCTGGTTCCCTTTGCGCATGAGCGGTTGCTTGAGACGGGTCGGAGCGTCGATGTATTCGAAGCCGAACCGTCCCTTCACACACAGCCCTCCATGGCCCTTCGCGGTTTCGGCCCGATCGCCCCATTTGTTTTTCCAGGACAGGGGCGAGGTCACGCGAATAACTTCAGAGTCTTTGGTTTCCACGTACATCTGGCAACCGTCCCCGCAATAATTGCAGGTGGTCGTGGTCTTCTTCATCTGCCAGGGCTTGTACAAATATTTGGAGAATTTGTTTGTGATGGCCCCGACCGGGCAGACGGCAAGACAATCCCCGCAGAATTCACACGACAGCGGCAGATCACCCTTGGCCACAACCTGATTGAACCCGCCCTTCTTCATGAACTGGAGCGCGTCAATCATCAAGACGTCTTTACATACGTTGATGCACTCAGCGCAGGCGATGCAACGGTTCATGTTGAAGTCGAGGACGAGGCTGCGCGTATCTTCCGGGATAAATTTCTGTTTGGCGTTCGCGAGATTGGTCACGCCATGCTGAAAGGCCATGTCCTGCAACTCGCAGTGGCCGTCGGCGTCGCAAACCGGGCAATCCAGGGGATGAACGGAGAGATGCTTCTCGACGGCTTTCTTCCTGGCCAGGAAGAGATCCTCGCCGTCTGTTCGGATGATCATCCCCGCGGCGGCTTTGGCGGTGCAGGAGCGGACCGGCGCCTTTTTGCCCTCCTGCATGACCAGGCACATGCCGCAGGAGCCGAAAGGATCGAACGTGTAGTGATAGCACATGGCCGGAATGACCTTGCCCGTGCTAGCGATCACGTCATAAAGCGAGACGCCATCCTTTGCGGCGACAGTTTTGCCGTCGATGGTCAGTTCGATTGTCGCCGCTTCGATGTCTGGATTAGTTGCCGGTTTCAGTCCCATGTCTCTCAACCTTGGCGCACAGCCTTCAGCGATCAGCTTCAGGCTGGTTGTCCAAAGTTCCCTTTGCTATCGATCGCACTCCCCCATGACGATGTCGTAGGTTCCAAAGAGGGTAATTGCGTCCGCGATCATGTAGCCCCGCGACATGTGGTCGAAGGCGCCCATATGGATGAACGACGGGGCGCGAATCTTGAGGCGGTAGGGTTTCCCCCCCCCCGCACTCACGATATAAAACCCGAGTTCGCCTTTGTGCGCCTCGGTGCCGCAATAAATTTCTCCCGGAGGGGCGTTGAATCCCTGCGAAAAGAGTTTGAATTGCTGAATCATCGACTCCAAATTCGTAAAGACCCGTTCCTTCGGGGGCAAGGTCACGCTCGGAACATCGGCCATGATCGGCCCGTCCTGCATCTGCTCCAGGCATTGCTTGATGATTTTCACGCTCTCATATAGCTCCATGACGCGAATCCAGTAGCGATCGTACGTGTCGCCATTCTTGCCGAGCGGCACGTTAAATTCGCACTTCGGATAGGCCGAGTAGGGCTCGGCCTTGCGCAAGTCGTAGTCCACGCCGGATCCCCGAAGCGTCGGCCCGCTGAGACCGAAATTCACCGCGTCCTCCGCGGAAACCACGGCGACGCCTTTAGTGCGGGCCAGCCAGATCCGGTTCTTTTCCAGGAAGACGGTGTACTCATCGATCTTCGGGGGGAAGTAATCGAGGAACTGCTTGAGTTTCGCGAGCAGCGAGGGGGTAAAGTCCCGTTCGACCCCGCCGATCCGATACCAGCTGGTAGTGAGCCGGGCTCCGCAGAGCTCATCGAACCAATCGAGGAGAATTTCGCGGTCGCGGAAACAATAGAAGAAGACGGTCATGGCGCCAATGTCGAGGGCCTGGGTCCCGAGCCAGAACTGATGGCCGATGATCCGTTGCACTTCCGCCACGATGGTCCGGAGGTATTCCGCCCGGTCCGGCACCGTGATGTTCATGAGCTTCTCGACCGCGCGGCAGTAAGCAAAGTTGTTGTACATCGCGCAGACGTAGTCGAGCCGATCGGTGTGGGGAATAAACTGGTGGTACGTTCCTTCTTCCGCAAGTTTTTCAACGCCCCGGTGGAGGAAGCCCATGACGGGGGTGGACTTAACCAAACGTTCGCCCTCGAGCTCAAGGATGACTTTGAGCACGCCGTGCGTGCTCGGGTGCTGCGGACCCATGTTGAGAAGCAGCTCTTCCGTGCGTAACGTCGGGAGCGTCTCGCTCTCCGGATGGGTCGGATCGACTTTATAGACCGTGGTTCTTTGATCTTCGAACGCCATGTTCAATCGCTCTTACCGGGCCGTCTCGTCCAAGAATTCAAACGTGTCGCGCCATCCCCTGCCACGGAGCGGAAAATCCTTCCTCAGGGGGTATCCTTCCGTGTAGTCGTCCGGCATCAGGATTCGGCGAAGATCCGGATGGTGACGAAAACGAATGCCCATCATGTCGTAGACTTCGCGTTCCATGAAATCGGCTCCCTTCCAGATATCGGTGAGCGAATCCACGATACAATCAGATTCGGGCGCGCGCGTCTTGAGGCGGATGCGATGGCGCTTCCTGATCGAATAGAACTCATAGACGACTTCAAAACGTTCTTCGTCGTCAGGCCAGTCGACCGAACTCACGTGCACGATGTAGTCGAAATCCATTGCCGGATCATCGTGAAGAAATTGAGCGATCTCGTGCAGCTTGTCCCTCGTAACCGTGATTGCGAGGTCGCCGCGCCACTCCACCGCCTTCACGAAGCCCTCGGTGAAGTTCTCCTGGATCCGGTCAGCCAGTTGTTGAAGCGACATCGGGGTTCCTAGACCTTCAGGCCCGCCTTCACTTGTTCGGGCTGCCTTACGAACACGCGCTTCTGCATGATCCGCTCCTGCAATTTGAGAATTCCGTCGAACAAGGCTTCCGGTGTCGGCGGACAACCGGGTACGTAGATATCCACCGGGACGAAGCGATCGACGCCCTGCACCACGCTGTAGCTGTCATAAATATTTCCGGACGTCGCGCAGGATCCCATCGCGATCACGTATTTCGGTTCCGGCATCTGATCATAGATTTTTCTGATGACCGGTGCCATACGCCGGCAGACGGTTCCCGCGACGATCATGAGGTCAGATTGCCTCGGCGAAGCCCGAAAAACTCCGGCGCCGTAACGGTCCATGTCATAACGCGAGGAAACGGCCGCAATCATTTCAATGGCGCAACAGGCCAGCCCGAACGTCATCGGCCACAACGAACCCTTGCGCGCCCAATTCACGGCTTTTTCAACCGTTGTGGTAATAACGTCCGGTGTCCCGTCTTTCTCCTGACGGCCCAGTTGAATTAATCCCATTCCAGAGCCCCCTTACGCCAGGCGTATATGTAGGCCACCAGGAACAACGCAATGAAGATCAACATCTCGATCAATCCGATCACACTGACCTTATTGATGTCGTTGAACACGACGGCCCAGGGATAGAGAAAGATGACTTCGATGTCGAAAATCACAAACAACATGGCGAAGATGTAGTAGCGGACCGGGAAGGGCATGCGTGCATCGGAAAAGGGTTCTGATCCGCACTCATATGCAGAAAGTTTTTCCGGTTCAGGATACTTGGGCTGGACCAGATAACTGATGAGCAATGTGACGACACCGAAGGCCAGCGCCACGAAAATGAAGAGCAGAATAGGAAAATACTTGGTCAAATACTCAAGGAGTAACTCGAGACCGTTCATGGAAATGACCTTTCAACACCTTGAGTTGCAAAGGAGAGCGGGATCTTAGACGTTGGCTTGGCGGGATAGCAAGCGTACAAAGGACCTACGTTTCTTGACCCGAAAGTCCTAGGTTGGAGTCAGGGTCCGCTCCTGTGAATAGTTCCGCTCGGGTGCATCTGACCCGGCACGTCGCAACGTCACAATATTGTGAAGAAATCGGCCGTCACACAGAGTCAGCAACACTCGTGGATACCGCCAGGCTGTCCAATTCGGAAAATCACTATTTCTTCTCTGATCGAGATGACTGGGGAGTCATCAGAGCTGAATTCATACGGAGGTGCGTTGGGGCGTCTTGATCCGTTTGCTCCCATTCTGGCAGGAGGGGGGAAAGGGCGCTTGCTTTTTTTCGCCTGTGTATCTGGGTTTCCAGTCGCGGTGGAGCGGCTTGTGGGCGTTTCTTAGGCGGCTTTGGATCGGCTGCCATGGTTTGCTCCGCAAAGAGCCGGCGCGAATGTTGAACACCTTAGCATCGGGCCACATGGGGGTCAACAGGGGCAAGGCCGCAATTTTCTTGACAGTATGGGACTATTTGCTATGGTTTTGTGAGCAACACTTGCCTCAACAAGAAGGATAACTACCATGGCCATTCATCCATCGAAGTCCACAGGGTGCTTGTTGTTTGTCATCTTCGCCCTTTCCGGTCTACCGGCCGCCTGGGCCGATGATCTAGACAGCATCCGCTTTGGGGAATCGGCACGTACCTATGCGGCCGGGTCCATTCAGCAATCGACGCCGCAAGATGGCGCCGTGAACGTCGTCACCGGCGACAATCAAACCGTCGGGGATCGGATGCAATTGGGGCAAAACGATGTGTTCTATCTGAAGCTCAAGAATCCCGGTGACGTGGCGGTGGGTGATCTCTTTACGATTTTCAAGCGAGCGCGAAAGGTGTTCCATCCTGCCACAGGACAATATATGGGGTATTTAGTGAATCGCCTGGCTGTCGTTCAGATCACCCAGGTGGATGAGGTATTGACCACCGCTCAGGCCATACGAGTATATGGCGCAGTTTCCCCCGGTGATCCGGTTATGAAATTCTCTCCTGCCGTTCCAGCGGAAGAGGCTTCGGCCTCTGCCTCCGGCGATGTTACAGGAATGGTTGTCGAGCTTCAGTCCGACATGGGGATGACGCTCGTCGCGCAACGGAATATTGTCTATCTGGACAGGGGATCTGAAGACGGGCTCAGGTCCGGGGATCAAATGGAGATCGTTCGTACCGGGGGCGGACTTCCGCCCCGCAAAGTTGGAGAGTTGAAAGTCTTATCGACTGAGGCACGCACTGCCACGGCGTTGGTCACGAAATCGACCTCCCGCATTCTAAAAGGTGATCGAGTCAAGACGAAGGTGGGGGGCGCAGAAGCGGTTCCGGCTCCCGTGTCACAGCCGGTCAAACAATCGTTCGAGAGTCTCGCGCCTCCGGACAGCGCTTCGAGCAAGAGCGCTGTTCAGAATGCCGCCCGCGAGACCCGCTATAGCCTCAGCGATCTCATGAGACAGCTGCGCTATGAGTCCGGTGAAGCGACGATCAAACCGGAAGGCTACCAAGTCCTGAACCAGTTGGTCGAACATTTGAAAACCGCGCCGCCTGAGCAGCTGATTCGCGTGGAAGGCCATGCGGATAACATGGAGATCGGTCCGTCGCTGAAATCAATCTATCCGACAAACTGGGATCTCTCAAAGGCCCGTGCCGGAGGCGTTCTGCGCTATCTGGTCGAAAAAGGCGGGATTGACTCGGCAAGAATCTCTTCGGTCGGCTACGGTGACACCAGGCCTGTGGTCAGCAATGCCACTGAAGCCGGTCGTCAAAAGAACCGTCGGGTCGATATCGTGCTGTATATGCCCGAGTCGGCCAAGGCCCTTTCCGAACAGGCCATGAAGCCCGCAGCAGCCGTTGATGACGGGTCCCGAACATCTGGCCTGGTGTCTGACGACCGGAGCGCCGCAGTTCCTGCCGTAGACAGCAGTGGGTCGGCAGATTCGCCGGCAATCGAGAATTCAACGTCGGCTCCGACCGGTGCTGTGCCGGATGCCGTTCCGACGGCGGGGAAAGAGCCTGTGCCGGCTCCGGTGGATCAGCCGGTCGCTCCAGCACAATAGATCGAACCATCCTGTGGGATGACGGGGCGTTTCTGGTCAGCCAGAAACGCCCCGTTGCACGCTTCTCTCCGACGGCATGGTTTCCCGCTCCACTGTTCCCCGTTTTCAGCTACTGCTACAATGCCGCATGATTGCGGACCATACAGCAGCCCCACGGGCGGAAGCAGATGCGCTCTATGCGGATGTCATTGTCCCGCGCCATCTCGCGGGTCCCTTCACCTATCGCGTTCCCCGAGCACTGAGGCCCATACTGCGCGTCGGACACCTGGTGCTCGTACCGTTCGGCCGCTCCGTGATTCAAGGCGCAGTGATTGCGCTGGCAGAAACGCATCCTCCGGCTGTTGCCCGTGAACGAGTCAGAGAGATCCGGACTCTTGTGTCGGACGGTCAGACGGCCGAGATCCCCTCCAATCTCCTTCAGCTTGCGAAGCAGGTGGCGGAAGCTTATGTCGCTCCCTGGGGACAATGCCTCAGGCTCATCCTCCCGCCGGTAGGCTCGAGGCAGACCGATACGAGCCGCTTCCTCCTGACCAAACCGGGCACGGAAGCCCTTGCGGCTAAGACCATTAAGTCACCGGATGTCCTCAATCTCCTCCGGCGCCTCAAGAGACGACCGCTGGGTGTTAAGGCAGCCACACTACGGGGAGGTCAGGATCAATCTCAACAGGACTTGCTGACGTCACTCGTCGAGCAAGGATTGGTTCAGGAAATCCACGAGTCGACCGCTTCTCGAGGCCGAGGTTCTGTAATCCCTCCCGCGGAGCACGATCGTGGTCTCTATCATGCCGAGACCCATTCGACCAAAAACGTCTCCTGTTATCCGTTGGAATGGGAAGGCCGGATCGTTTACGCCCTTGAGAAACGGCAAGCAGTTCGGCTTCTGATTCAAGCTCCGGCGCCGGAGCGTTTCGGCTTACTCCGGTATGCCATGAGCCAGACCATCAATCTCGGACGTACGGTTCTGGTGATCGTCGGGGAAGCAGAGCGGGCAGAATCGATTGCTGCCGCGCTGGCTCAAGATGCGACGATAGCCACGGCCTGTCTCCACAGCGGCGTGCCGGACAATCGGAAGGCCGAGATGTGGGAGCGGATCCGCCAACAGCACATCCAGGTCGTCGTCGGGACCAGATCAGCGGTGTTTCTCCCGCTTCAATCGGTCGGTTTGATCTGGATTGAACGCGAGGAGGATCCGGCCCTCAAAGAGCCCCAAGAGCCTCGCTATCACGCGCGAGAAGTGGCCTGGTTGAGAGCTCGGGACGAACAAGCCCTCCTGGTGATCGCTTCCGGACATCTCTGTCTTGAAACTGTTATGGGCTTCGAACAGCAAGAGTGTGTTCTCCAGATGCCAGTGTGGCGTGCAGGAGAGCCGAAGATCGAGGTAGTCGATCTTCGAGGTGAGGAGCGAGGGACTATTCTCAGTTCCCAGCTGGTGGAGGCCATGCGTGAGGCCCTCGCTCGGCAGGCCGGGGTGCTGTTGTTTCTGAATCGGAAGGGGTATGCCGGTGCGTTGATCTGCAGAGATTGCGGCCAGGTGCCCCGCTGTCCTTCTTGTCAGGTTGCCTTCGCCTACTATCGGCATAAGGGCGCTTTGATCTGTTCCTACTGCGGAACGACGAATGCGATCCCGGACTGCTGTCCCTCCTGCGCCGGCCATCGCCTTCAGCTGATCGGTGAAGGGACGGAACGGGTCGAGGAAGAAGTGAGACGATTGTTTCCCCGTGCGAAGGTGCTACGCGTCGATGGCGAGACGATGCGCAGGCCGAAACAGGCGACTGCGCTCCGGAGCCGAATCCAGCAACGGGAATGGGAGGTCCTCGTCGGAACTCAATTGCTGTTGCGGGACGATGTGGTTCCCGGAGCGGGCCTTGTCGGCGTGGTTCAGGCCGACGCAGGGCTCAGCCTTCCTGACTTCCGCGCGGCCGAACGCGCCTATCACCTATTAATTGATGCCGTCAGTCTCGCTCAGCCTTCGTCGTTGGGAGGGCGGACGATTTTGCAATCTTTTCTGCCTTCTCACCATGCGATTCAGGCGGTGGTTCAGCAGGACGAGGCGATCTTCAGATCGGAAGAACTGCTCCACAGAACGGCACTCGGATATCCGCCAGCCCTTTACTTGACTGTCCTCCACATATCCGGATCACAGGAGAAAACGGTCGAACAAGCTGCCTTAGCATGGGTCGCCAGACTCAGTCCTTCTCCTGTGAAGATGACTGCAGGTGCGGGTTCGGCCGCTCATGGCAACGTGGTTGACCAATCCGATGGCATGGTCATATTGGGACCGGTGCCGGCCCCTGTCCCGAAATTGCGGGGCCGATATCGCCGGCAGATCTTGATCAAGTCCCATTCACGCGCCGCCGCAGTTGAAGCGGTGCGCACAACAGTGTCGGAGCTTGAGAAGGTCTATCCATCTCGAACGGTGAAATTCGACGTCGACGTCGATCCGCTGGAGATGTGGTGACCCGTCACCGCTTCTTGCGCAGACGTGCGGATGTTCCCGGCGGGGACTCCTGTGAGGGTTTTCCTGAGGATTCCGGCGCCGTTGCTACCCCCTCTCCCCCGGCCCGTTTGAACAGGCCATACGAAAACGCAATCCAGAACACGGCCGAGAAGAGTCCCATCAGAACGGCCGAGAGGATCGTTCCCATTTCCTCGTCGGAAGGTTGCGCGGTGGACGATCGAATCTGCACCATCGTGATAATGGGCCAGGCGAAGCATTCCAAGCCCAGCAAGAGCGTCGACCAGGCCCATACGAGACCGATTGTGCGACCGCGCCACAGCAGGAACATGGCGACACCCGCCATGACAAGGCTGGCTTCGGGACCCGAGAGCGAATCCCACGCCAGCCACGCGCCTACCGTCACAACCAAGCTGCCCAGTCCCGCGTTGAGCTGAGGCGTCCAGATTGAAGCCATGAAGGCGGTTCGATCTCCCTGCTAGTTGCGTCGTCGACGGTGCGTCCGGAACCCCATCGGCCGTGGTTGCAAAAGATTCAATGCTGGATCATATGTGGCGTTTTGCGAATAGCGCAGCGGCTTGCGCGCGCCGAGAAATATGCAACTTCTGAAACATGTTCGCCAGGTAGTTCTTGACGGTCTTATCACTCAGCTTCAGGGATGTGGCGATCTCTTTATTGGTCAAACCTTCGGCGACTAAGGCCAACACCCGTTCTTCTTGAGGAGAGAGGGCCGAGGCGTGGGAGGGACCATCGGCGGTGTGGACCGCCTTGATCCATTCGAGGGCTCGTTGAGCCACCATCGGGTCCAGGATCGAGCGACCGGTCGAGACAGTCCGGATGGCGCGAACCAACGCGGCAGAGTCGATTTCCTTTAGAACATAGCCGTAGGCGCCCGCCAGCACGGCTGCCAGCACGGAGTCATCATCGGTGTAAGACGTCAGGAAGATGACCCGTGAGTCCGGATGGTCCGACAGAATCTCCCGGCAAGCTTCGACTCCGGAACCGTCGGGAAGACGCACGTCCATCAAAATGACATCCGGACGGAGCCGTTTGGCTTCTTTCACCGCCTGGGCCTTACTGCCTGCCTCCCCGACGATCGTAATTCCCTGGTTATGGTGTAAGACGGTGCGGAGCCCGATGCGGACCACTTCATGGTCGTCGACCAAGAGGAGCCGGATCGGTGTGGACCTACCCGGTGACATGGAGCGACGTTGTCGGGAAATCACGCCGGTTGAAGGCATCAGTTATAAACTGGTGATACGAGGATGAGAAGAAAATGAAAGGGAGATATCTTGAAACCACGACGCCGAGAACCCCCTCTCTCGCTGCCGGAAACCGGAACGGAGGGATTCCTGGCTGTGTCACCATGAGTTTGGTGCCGAAGGCGGGACTTGAACCCGCACGGCTTGCGCCACACGCCCCTCAAACGTGCGTGTCTGCCATTCCACCACTTCGGCATCTTTACTATCCGTCGAGGATGAGGGAACGGCATTATAGAAGTAGCCCAAAATTCTTGTCAATCAATGACGTGTTCGGTAGAATCGATCACTCACGCCGTCAAGCGGCTCCGGGCACCCCCGTGCAAACGACTTCAGGACGAACTGTTCATGAATTCAACGAAAGCTCCGGTCCTACACCGCTCCGAGACCCGCGTCGCGGCATTTTTCGATGTCGACAATACACTTCTACCGGGCGAGGCAAGCGAAGTACGGTTCTTCCGATCGCTCTGGCGGCGGGGGATTGTCGGCTGGCCGGAACTGCAGGCAAGCGCCTGGTGGCTGCTCCGGCAGTTGCCGTCCTTGTCCCTCCAGCCGCTCCGCGAGCGCAAGCTCTATCTTGCCGGCAAGCCGGTGCAGGTGATCGAGCCGCTGGCGGAGGAATTTTGTCGCGAACAACTCTGTCCGGTTGTGTCCGCCGACGGCATGAGAAGGTTGGAAGAACACCGCCAGGCCGGCCACGTGATCATTCTGATCACCGGCTCGCTGGATTTTCTGATCGATCCGATCGCCACCGCTCTGCAAGTCGACCGTTGCATCGCCGCCCAACCCGAAGAGATCGACGGCCTCTACACGGGGCGGCTCCGTTCCCCCCTGCCCTATGGTGAAGGGAAGCGACAGCTGATTCAGCAGCTGGGTTCCGAACTCGGTCTGGCTCTCCCGTCCTGCTTTGCCTATGGAGACAGTCCGGGGGATCGGGAGATCCTGGAAACCATCGGCCACCCGACGGTGGTGAATCCTATTCGCGGTATGGCCGCCATCGCCAAGCAGAACGGGTGGCCGATCCAGCAGTGGCGATAGGTCCTATCCGATTGAATGAGCAGTAGGCATGTGAAACGCCAGCCATGCGCGTGACGGAAATCTTCCATAGCATCCAGGGAGAATCGAGCTACGTGGGGCAGCCTTGTGTTTTTGTTCGACTGACCGGTTGTCCCTTACGTTGCACCTGGTGTGATACCGATTATGCGTTCTATGGCGGCGGTGAATGTTCCGCCGACGAGATTCTGAAAAAGATCGGGTCGTTCGGCTGCCGGCTGGTTGAGGTGACGGGAGGCGAACCGCTCGCTCAGCCGGAGTCTATTCCGTTCATCGCCAGGCTTTGTGATGCGGGGTATACGGTGCTCATCGAAACGAGCGGAGCGGTCGACATCGGACCGGTGGACCAGCGTGCCCACCTGATCCTCGATGTGAAATGTCCAGGGAGCGGCATGACGGACCGGATGCATTGGCCGAATCTCGACAAGCTCAGCACGAAAGATGAGGCAAAATTCGTGCTGGCAGATCGGCAGGATTACGATTGGGCCCGTGACATCATGACCCGGTACGACCTGGCCAACCGGTGTTCCGTGCTCATGAGTCCTGTGTTCGGTGTCCTTGAGCCGCGCAGGTTGGCGGAATGGGTGTTGGCCGATCGATTACCGGTTCGGTTCCAATTACAAATCCACAAATTTATCTGGGCGCCGGAAAT
>DATGEA010000364.1:0-3025 GCA_035310605.1 Nitrospira sp.
ATTGAACGGGCGACCTAGGGTTTACGAAAGGGGAGAGTATATTCTTTCTAAGGCTCGGTGATGCCAGCGGTGTCCCCGTTTATGCTAGTGAGGCAAGTGTTTGCGTAGAGTTTATTGTGTCTATCTTTTGCGAATGGCTTCTGAGTTGTTTGAAAATCGTTAACACAGCACACCTTCCATGTCGTTCAACGGAGGTGTCGAATGGAATCACGCAGATTTCCTCGCTCCATGCCGTGAAACGTCGTGGTACATAGGCGGAGTCACCTCGCCGCAGAAGTCAAAGAGCATTTTCGCTGACGACAGTGGAATTCCGCGAGCCTCCGGCGCATGTTCCAGCATGTCCATAAACCGATTCATTGCGACATATACGCCTTCCGTGTCTCCCCGGTTCAACGCGATGCGGGCAATGTCGAGTTGCGCGAAATACGGTTCGTAGGCCGCTTCTCTGCCTTCCAACATAGCAAAGTGCCGATGGTCTACAAGCATGGCTGTTAGCTGGTCGAGCCAGGTATCCGTAGCTGCCTTCGCTATAAGCGGTACAATAAGGAAGGCTGTCCAGACAACGATGGCGAGGAGGACTCTATGGTTCAGTGGGCCACGCATCATCCCTTCCTTCATTCTATTTCACAACCGCATCGAGCAAGGCCGTTCTGGAGATGACGAGAGACCGGCCTATTGACGACTATTACCTTCGTGAACGTTCGACGCAATTATTTAAGATACAAAATGCGTGCCAATCACAGGCTCTAGTCTGGCTCTAATTTCGCAGGGATAATGCCCGGCTGAAGAGACAGCGAGATCGGGCGCTGAGGACAACGTCCACACTCGCTCCTAAGCAAAGGGACTTTCTTCGATTTGCATGGAGATACATTGTCTAAGAGAACGGACATCTATGGCGGGCTAGTGAGGAAAAATAGACCAATTGTAAGCTCCCCGTAACCTGAGACAGTCAGAGGGGTGAACTTTCTGGCAGAATAGCCATCCTAGCCAGGAGGTTCCCATGCACCAGTCGAAGTTCACCGAAACGCAGATTGTCTCGACCCGAAAGAGGCCGATGCCGGTCGTCCGGTCAATGAGATCTGGCGGCATTACGGCATCAGCTCGGCCACCTACTACAAGTGGAAAGCCAAGTTCCGGGGCCTCGACGCGTCGGATGTGAAGCGTCTCAAAGAACTGGAGCATGAGAACAGCCGCTTAAACGCATATACGCGGATCTCTACCTGGAGAATGCCGCGCTGAAGGATGTCATCGCATAAAAGCTCTAAGGCCCGCGGAGCGACGGGAGGTCGTCACGCACCTGGTGACGGTGAGCGGCCTTCCGGTCCAGCGGGCCTGTCGAGCGGTGGGACTGGGGCGCACGACGTACCATCGGCCCCCCGTGGACTGGGCCCGCCGGGATGCGCCGGTGATCGCGGCGCTGACGACCCTCGTAGCGGAGAAGAGTCGGTGGGGCTTCTGGAAATGTGCGGATCGGTGACGGAACCTCGGCCAACCGTGGAATCACAAACGGCTCTGACGGGTGTACTGTCAGCTCCGGCTGATCCTCCCGCGCCGGACGAAGAAGTGGCTCCCGCTCCTTCTGCGCCAGCCGCACGTGGTGCTCCCGCAGGCGAATGCCGTGTGGGCGGTGGATTTTATGAGCGACACCCTCTATGGCGATCGGCGGTTCCGGACCTTGAATGTCCTTGATGAAGGCGTCCGCGAGGGCTTGGCCATCGAAATCGATACCTCGCTCCCAGCTGAACGTGTGATCCGGGTGTTAGAGCAGGTCGCGACGTGGTGCGGACGGCCGCAGGCCATTCGGCTCGACAATGGCCTCGAACTGATTGCCGAACGCTTCATGAGCTGGTGTGCCGAGCGCGGGATCGAGCTGCGGTACATCCAACCCGGGAAGCCGGATCAGAATGCGTTCATCGAGCAGTTCAATCGGACATATCGCACGAAGTGCTGAACGCCTGCGTGTTTGAGTGCTTAGACCAGGTGCGGGAGATCACTCCCGAATGGTTGCAGAGTTACAGCGAGGAGCGGCCCCATGAGGCATTGGCGGGCCTCCCGCCAGCCACGTATGGGCCCAATTGATAGCCAACAGTTCTCCCTTGGTTGTGTCTCGTTGACAGGGGGGCTTATAGTGATGCAGCCGGGATACGACAGTGGCGCGGACAGGTTGTCCCAGGAAAGTACAAAATGTCATTACTTCAGGTGCCTCTATCCAAAACAATTCATGCAGTGAGTGGTAAAGGTGTTGAATTTACTGTTATCAGGTCCTCTGTTCCTTCCCCTGTGCACTGGCAGGGAAATTGCCAGGCACCTGGTCGAACGTTGTGCCCACAGGACAAAGTATGAAGTACCGCGTCATTCCGGTCTCCCTCTCCCTCTCCCTCTGCTTCTACTTTCTGCTCGGCTGCGCGTCCGCGCCGCAGCCCGCACCGCAGATCGAGTGCCGCGATTCGGCCGGCACGATTACCTACCGGGGGACGTACGACGAGGAGTACGGCAGCGTGTACGTGCGCCGGCCGTCGGAGTACGTCAAGGAAACCTACAGCAAAGCCTTCTGTCAGCGGTCTCCTGAACCGGTGAAAGAAGTGAATCGATCGCCTGAATCCGCACCAGTAGCGAGCAAGTCTCCTGAACCGGTAAAAGAAGCGATTCGATCCCCTGAAGCCCCACCAGTAGCAAGCAAGTCTCCCGAACCGCTAAAAGAAGTGAGCCGATCCCCTGAAGCCCCACCAGCAGCGAGCAAGCCTCCTGAACCGGTAAAAGAAGTGAGCCGATCCCCTGAAGCCCCACCAGCAGCGAGGAAGTCTCCCGAACCCGTGAGGGAAGTGAGCCGATCCCCTGAGCCAGTACCAGCAGCGAGGAAGTTGCCTGCACATGTGGAAACACCCAATAAGTCGCCTGAACCGGTGAAAGCACTCAGCAGGTCCCATGAGCGAACGGAAGCACTCACCAAATCCTTGGTAGAGAGCAGCGCAACTGCGAATTACCTCCACAAGTTAGCTGAAGCAGGGAACATAGATGCCCAGAA
>DATGEA010000365.1:0-1899 GCA_035310605.1 Nitrospira sp.
GCATCGGAGACCGGGATATCCCTCGCCAGGTTGCGTCCCCGCAGAGCCTGACTCCGTTTCCCCCGGCAGTTTCAGCGTACCGTTCGTAGGCGAGTGCCGCAACGATCACCGCTCCATCCCCGGATGGCTTGACGAAACGGCGTTCCGTGCTGTGATGAAGGGGTGATTCAAACCATCTCCACACGCACACGGAACGCCGCCATGAATCTCGGTCAACAGTTTACCAATCAGTGGCAGTCGGATGTTAGTTACCAGTTGTCCTGTTTCGACCGTGTCATTCTCACAGGCTACCTTCCCTTCTGGAACGCCGGTTGCGTAAACCGCTGGATTGGCGGCTGGCTGAGAATCCGGCATAAGGATTTCCTGCCGCAGATGAAAGTGCTCTCCGGTCAACTGGTCGATTTCGCCAAGCGGCAGGCCGATAAAGCCGGAGCCCCGTTCCAATACATCCAGGGACGCTGCCGCAAAGACAAACTGATCGAAAAGATCTCGCGCGAACGGCGAAACCCCGAGGGCCTGATCGCCGTGCTGTGCACTCAGGAGTCGTGCCGCACTCTCAAGCTGGTTCATGGCAAGGGACGCCCCAGTTTTGAATACGCCTATCGACCGCAACGCGTGCTGTACTTTTACCTGAATGACTCGCAGTTCGGCCGGATGTTCGTTCGCGTTCAGACCTGGTTCCCCTGGAGAATCCAGGTCTACGTCAACGGGCATGACTGGCTGGCCGCCCAATTGCACAAGAAGGGAATCGGATTCGTACAACGGGACAATGCCTTCCTGTCCTTGGATGACCCTCAGGCGGCCCAGAAAATCGCCGATCGCTTTGCCGCTCTCCCCTGGGCGAGTGTTCTGGATCGCTTCGCCCGGCAATTCAATCCGCTTCTCTCCCATCCCTGGCTCAACGGACGGGCCTACTCCTGGTTCATTGACCAGGCCGAATACAGCACCGATGTGCTGTTCAAAGATCGGAATGTTCTGTCCGATCTGTTTCCACGGCTGCTCGATCATGCCGTGGTCAATTTCCGCGCCCAGGATATCATGACGTTCCTGGGGCGCCGCCTGCACCCGCTCTTCGAAGGCGAGGTGCTGACCAGTTGTAAAAAGCAGCGAGACCCAGGTGCGCGGATCAAGCATCTGGTCGCATTCAACTGGCTGAAGATGTACGACAAGTTCGCCCGCATCTTGCGCGTCGAAACCGTCATCAACAATCCCAAGGGGTTCAAGGTGCAAGACACCGTCCCCGGCCCGGAAGGGCCCACCGTGATCTGGAAGCCTCTCGGCAAGTCCGTGCGCAACTTCCCACGCTACATGGAAATCGCACGCTCCTCCAACCTGCGTTATCTGGATGCGCTGGCGCCTGTCCAAGACACCCAGCCCAGCTACACGCAGGTTGACAAGCTGGTGCAATCGCAACAGCATGCCGGCCGTTCATACGCCGGCTTTAACGTCGCCAAAAAAGACGACGTCGATCTTTTCGCGGCTGTCCTGGCCGGCGAAAATCACCTGCACGGATTCAAGACTGAAGACATTCGTCAGCGCCTGCACGGCGACTCCTTCGATCCCGTCATCCGTCGGCGACAGGCACAAGCCATTAGCCGTCGCTTGAAACGACTCCATATCCGAGGACTGATCGCCAAAATTCCCCGCTCTCACCGCTGGCGAGCTTCGATTCTCGGACAACGCATCCTGACCAAAGTCATTCGGCTCTTTTACCACGGCCTTTCACAAGCAGCCTGATCAGGCTGCAAAATATGCGCGCACCGTGCGCGCATTATTCAAAGAAAGGATCTACTTTCGCTCAGTCCCAGGCAGAGCCTGGGACTGAGATTTTATGACTACATTAAAACATGTCGTCATCGAGCAAGAGGTCGCTCTCGGTCACGATGGACAGTCCCTTGT
>DATGEA010000366.1:0-2135 GCA_035310605.1 Nitrospira sp.
CCATCTCTTTGGCGACGATCCGGGGCGTGATCTTGCCCTGGGGGTTCAATAAGCCGCGGGACTGCAGCAGGAGCCGCTCTGAGTCGACGAGACCACTGGCTACGGTTGGTACCGGTTTGCCTTTCACGTCTGCAGTTTCTCGCGGCGCATCGAGGATAGCCTGCAACTTCGTCACGGGAGCCCGTAAGGGTTCATTGCCAGCAGCCACGTAGGCCGTTTCTGGGCTGGCGACCCAGCTTTGCCGGTACGCATCGTAGAGTCGTCCCTTCACTCGCTTTGCGAGAATGTCTTCCAGGGTGAGCTGTTGACCTGGAGGCAGCGACTCTTCGGGCACAAACATGAGGCCTAGCAGGCGCTCTCGCAGCTTGTCGACGACAATCGCCCGCAAAGCCAGCGGGTTATACCTCGAGCGGCCATAGGGATCGTTCGCTTGATAGATCATTACCGCCGCCATACCGCCAATGGGAGCGCCTTGGCTAAGTTCGCCATTCTTCATGCCGGCCATGAGCATCATTAGGGCGTTGTACCGCTGATACGCAATCATGTTCGGGGATGCCATGCCGATCGACTGCGGGTCAGGAAAAACGCCCTGCGGGTCATCCTTCCACATCTCGATCAGGCTGCCCAAGTAGTCCCAGCGGCCGACGTTTGTCCCAAGGAGGCGACGCCGCAAGACCCAGGCGATCGCTGGCAAGGACCGGCCCGCATTTCCTTCCTCATACAGGACTTTGATCTTGAAGGTGCCAGCCGGCACGCCGATCACGCCTTCCAGTCGCACTAGAAGTTTCTCCACAATGAGGGCTTCCTGTGGAGTCTGAATCTTTGGGAGATAGTAATAGACACCGGTGCCGGCGCCTTTGAGAGACTCGTAGTTGTTAAGTGTCCAGATGACGGTTATGGGGATCAGAGCCGGCACCGGTTGGCCTTCGACCTTGATGTGGTCATAGCGCACGTGGATGCCGGGGGGGCGACCAAAGCGGGTTGGCCACTGTGCCGGAGACCTATTGATCTTGTACGCGCGTTTTTGGCCTTTCTTCACCACCTCGTAGGGGCGGTCGACCCAGCGGCCTTCGAAAATCTCTTTGGCGTTCTGCAAGGCTGCAAACACCGCAACCGGCTGATTCGCGGGCGTGCCATCGGGCCGGAAATGGGGCGGTGAGGCGTCTTCAAAGTCCGGCATGTTCATGGGCGCCGCGCTATTCAATGCGTTGAAAGCCATATCCAGCGGATGCCACGGCCCGGTGAGCTCCAAGCCGGGATTCGTCAACGGGTGGGCGTCTTGCGGGATGGGCACTTCATCGTTGAGGCGCCAGCGCCACTCGCTGTCTCGACCGAAAAAGTTATCAATCAAGCCTTGGACGATCTGGCGAAATGTCCAAGACTGCCCCGTCGCACCATCCTCGAATGCGTCGTCCCACATCGGCCAGGCATATTTCTTGCCGACCGGCACCGGGGACTGCAGGAGCGCCCGGCGTGCGGTCAGGGCCGCAGCGATCTCGGGACTCAACTCTCGGGTGAGCGCGGCAATCGTCTGTTCGACGTTGATTTCTCGGCCGTTGACCTTCTTGGTGCCGACCAGATCTGGGAACTCCTGGAAAATGTCCTCACGAATCATGGCCTCGGCCCTCCTCAGCTCTTCCAGATGAGCACGCCGAACGCGGAGCAACAATCAAGCGCTATTATCAGCGGAGCCGATGGCCGCGCATCGCTGCAGGTCGCCCGTCCCCCAAGCACCGTAGCTGACACACCTTCTACTTAAGCCGGGATCTGCAATGCCGACGACGTCTTCTGGATCATCGCCCGCAGGGCATCCCCGTCAGGCTTGAGCAACTCGGCAACCCGTTCCTTGCTTACGTTCGCAACGATGATTTGCCCAATCTCAGTATGCACGTCTGAGAAGATACCCAGGCTCTTCATCCTTTGTGTCTGCATCTGATTGTCTTCGGTGGGCGTGACGTAATGCACCGAGCTAGCATTGTAGCGGTGGATCAGGAATAGTTGGACGAGTGTCATCAGCCGCTTCTTGCGAAGCGGCGCGAGCGTGTTCTGGTCGCGAATCGAGAGGATACCGCGGCCGCGACGATCCTGGATGTAGGCGAAGACCACGTTGGCCAGCTTTTCCCTGCCGGGCTCCT
>DATGEA010000367.1:0-3792 GCA_035310605.1 Nitrospira sp.
AAGCCGGATATGTCCGAAGCGGGTGAGTCGATCACGGTGCTGGAAGCCAGCAGCGGGAAAGTGCTCTCGACGCACAAAATCTCGATGAAACCTTCTCCCGCCAAATCCGCTCCCGTTGAAATTATGTTCAGCCCGAATGCGAATCCCCCCGTGGTCCACATCACCAATATGTTGGAAGGGACGCTGTGGGCCGGGGTCTGGGATCCGAAGAGCAAGGCATTTTCGTTCGCTCAGGTCGATGATTTCGGACCACGGCAACAAGGGATGCCGTTGGAAATGCTGTACAACGCGAAGGGAGACCGCTTGTTCGTCACCACGGCGAAGCCGGGGTTTGTGAATCTGTATGACAACAGCGATCCGCGGCAACCGAAGTTTCTCAAAACGATTGCGGCCGCTGCCGGCGCCCACCATAGCGTGCTGTCGCCCGACGAACGGTACCTCTTCGTCCAGAATAGCCTGCTCAATTTGGACGGCCTGAGCGATGGGTCCATCACGGTGATCGATTTGAAGAACGACAAAGTCCTGGGGAGCATCGATACGTTGAAGTCAGCCGGGTTCAACCCCAACTGCATCATGCTGCTGCCGAATCATTTTCAGAACGGCGGATTGCGGGCGAGCCGATGATGAGGAAACAATAGTTCTGAGCTGATCAGAACAGTGCTGAGTGCTGGGTCTGATCCGGTCTGCTGATGTCTGTCTGAGGTTAGGATCGAACGGCCTGACTCTTTGAGTGGAAAACCGATGCGTCGCTTGGGCTGGTCAGGAGGCGACTGCAACAGGGGCAAGAGTTTTTCGTAGAGATCTAACAAGGCCATATCGTGTTGATGTAAGTCCGATCGATTTCCGCCGGTCGATTCAGAATCGCCTGATTGGCAGTCACGTGCTCTCGCAGACGAACGAACGCGCGAACCACAAAGACACTCATGTGGACGGCTCGATCACTACGGAAAATATTGGCCGCCATTACCGCGCCACGCTCGGTAAACGTCCAGGGACAATACCACCTGCCGGCACGTGATCCGGCACATGTTGTGCTCGACTTGGACCAGTCCTCCTCGATTCAGCCGGTTGTGAGCTTGAGGTCGCAATTTGCGACCTCAAGTTACCGAACTCTTCCGCTGTAAGCTGAAACGCGAACTACTCAGAAAACCCCCGTCGGTTCCGCTTGAAAGCCTCATTGAAGCGTTTCATCGGAACGTCGCAGAGGCCGGCGGACCATTTCGGCATCGAGCATGCTCCTGAGTCCACACGAGAGCACGATTGCCCACTGCAGACGTCCCGCTGGAATCATGCTGCTCTTGCTCCCCTCCAGGATTCACATTCGTCGCTTCACATTCGTCCTGATGGCCGTTCAGACATATCGTCTTACTCCATAAAAAAGAACTGCAGAATAATATAAATTCAAGTATTTCACATGATTTGCAATGACTATCTCAATAACATTATGAAGTTTAGAGCTATTGGAAGACGGAGCCTTCTCACCCTTGACCTGGATCGCGAAGCCGCGTACAGAAGGCACTCAACCAGGAGGGGACCTATGCCACCGAAGAGGAAAGACCCGCGGAAGTGGGGACGACGGCGACCGGTCGGTCGCGTAAAGAAGCGCGCGCCGGAGAAGACCGGCAATGCGGGACTGAACCGCCGCTTGTCCGAGTTAATCGAGCGAATCGATATCGTGCTGCCGGAGGTGACCGCCCGGGTAGCGGCGCTGGAACATCTGTTGCTGGAGTTGAAGCTCTGCACACGGGAGGATCTGCGCCTGGCCAGGGAGTTCGTGCGCATTCAGGAGGCGTAGTCAGCGAGCAACAATCGAGGCGCGGTGGATCCGGGACGCGGAGCTGTCAGTGCACCTGGTCCTGGATCAGCGGATCGGGAAACACGGCCAGACATTCCAGGCAGATGAGGTGGCCGGTCTCAATACCTTCGCTCGTCCTGACTGCATCGACGATACGTCCGTGGACGCAGTCGTTCTTCAATGTGGGATGCATGGCGCCGTTGTTCAGCGTTGTCGCCGCCGTGACTCTGATCATGGGGTCCCCTTTCGCTGCGGACATTCCTGCAAAGAGAGGATGACAAAATGATGATGGCGAACAGGGCGGCCTACGTCACATGAATGCATAACAGGATGCACTCCTGAGCCCCTCCCGTCAAGCGGGAAAAAAACGGCTCTGGTCTTGACTTCCCCTCAGCCCTGATGGCGATGCGGTGTCTTGTTTGTTCAACTGGAGGGCTCGCAGCGAACCTAGAGAACCCAGATCATTGCTCCGTCTGACCCTGTAGGAAGAGGGCCTGTTCCAGGGTGCGGAAGAACTTTTGATAGGGCACCGGGTCTTCGACGGCCCGTAGATAGAACTGGGCGCTGGCACGCACAACGAGCTGCGACTCATTCCGTTTGCGCACGGTGATGGTAAGCCGGACAAGATCGCTCCGGTGCCAGAAGGGTCCCCATGTGTGGAAGGTCTTGGTGAAGATCAGCAGGCTTTGATCGTCATACAGGTGGTAGAAGGGGTCTGTGCTGAACGTGGACGTTTCGAGCGGCTCGAACTTCTTGCCCGAGACGATACCCAACTCCTCGTCCAGGACTTCCACCATGAAGCCGAGATCCTGCATCGTGTCGACGATCGCTTCGAGCGTGCGCCGGCGGTCGGTGGTGTCGAAGACGCGACTCTGCGCCGCCCTGAGCTTGACCTGACTTTCTTCCGAAAGCCAGATCTGCTCCCGCGAATCCCACTGGTCCTGATGCCGCAACTCGTAGGGCGTGGGGCAGCCCTGCAACAGCAGGCACAGCCCGATCGCAAGCGTGGCGGCACTCCCGCGCAATACCGCGATACGTCCGGCGTTCATCTCCCCGTCCGGCACGTGGCGCCCTCCATGGCTATTCTTTGGTGACGAACAGCGACCGTTCGAGCGTGGCGAAGAAATTCTGATAGACCTTCGGATCTTCGATGGGCTTGTTGTTGTAGATGGCGTTGGCCCGGATCATCATGCGGCCTTCCGTCTCCTGACGCACCGTGACGGTAACCCCTAGCACGTCGTAGTAGTTCGGCTCGGCGAACCGGGCGGCCGTCACCAGCCCCAACGGCTCATTGGCCCGCTCGATGATGAAGCCCAAATCCTGCAAAGCCGCGATGACGCCGCGCATGGCCAGCTGGCGGTCCTTCACGTCGAAGGTGCGGGTCTGCACGCTACGGATTTTCATCTGCGCTTCGGTCGGGGCCAGCAGGTCCTGCTTCGGCTCGGGCGCCGTGCAGCCCTGCAAGAGCAGGATGCTGAAAAAGGCCACCAGCATCGTTCTCGCATTGCTCAGACCCTCAACGTACCCCAGAGGGTACGATTCGGCCTTTCGCTCGCTGCGGCCTTGAATGTGGAATGGCGCGTCTTGGCGCGCCGGGGCCGGGCGGGTGAGAACAACGGCCATTTTGAGCATCCTGTGAAGATAATTTTCTATTCTTGTGTTCAACATCGTTTTTCCGAAGGCTATTAGAGTGCGAACGGTTCCAGGAACACGGCTTTCGACAGCTTGGCAAAGAATTGCTGGTACAGCACCGGGTCGCGAAGCATTTCCATCTTCTGCTGGCCAGGCGGGATGTGTTGGCGGTCAGCCTGTCCATCCCCTTTCCACACAACCCGGTAGAACAGGATCCGGACTTCATGGCGGGTGGCATCCGGATTGACCGGACGCGCGATCAGCGCGGCGGCAATCTTCTGGTGGAGGTCCACCGGTATGATTAATTTGCCCAGGGAGAGCACAAATATGAAAAACCGGCCGATATCCTGGCCGTATTCCCTTGC
>DATGEA010000368.1:0-3025 GCA_035310605.1 Nitrospira sp.
AGAACTCGTCATGACGCTAGGACGGGGAACCAAACATTATCCTAGTCTGATCTTGCAGAAAATGGTTTGCACGGTTCGGCACGAGAATGCCTATGCCGGCGTGATCTCCAGCCGTCATACCCAGACGGGCATGGGTGCGGAGCTACAGACCGCCCACAACATTTTTGGAGAAGAAATAATGACAGGAGAAGCGGAGGTCGAATCGGCCGCTTTCAATGACCGCGAGAGCATCAAGGAGCTTTTCCCAGCCGTATATCATTTCGCTCCTCATCTGCCAGAGCTGGAGAGAGAATTTGAGTCGCCTGTGACCATTGAGTTTGCCGTGGAAGCCACCCGAAGATATCAGTGGTTCGCACTTCTTCAACTCAACGAGACTGCCATGGCCGGACGGGCGGCCTTTACGGCCGTGGTGGACTTGCACAAGTCAGGGACGATATCACGACAACGGGTTACCGAACTCATCCGCCCCTACCACATCAAGCAGCTCACGAGCGACACCATTGACCAGGATGTTTTCAAAAACCTCACGCCCTTTTGCTGCGGCGTCTCTGTCTTGCCCAGATCTGCAGTATCCGCGCGTGTTTATTTCACCGGCGAAGCTGCGTTGAAGGCCAAAAGCATGGGAGAGAAGGTGTGCCTGTGTAAGGCGAACTTCATCCCCACAGACACGGTTGTGATGCGCGAAGTGGACGCCATCCTGAGCCTGACATCCGCTGCTATTCATGTGGTCACGATCTGCCACAGTTTGGGCATACCGGCCCTGTTGAGTCTCGAGAAAAGCGGTGTGGAACTGCAGCCGGGCGGAGGTCTGGTCAATTCCAGCGGACGGGAAATCAAGGAAGGAGATTGGATAACCATTTCTTCAAGGCGGCGTACTATTTACGAGGGAAAAGCGACGTTCGTGCCTGGCAGGCTCTTGCGCTATATGAAGGGAGAGCCGGTCGAGTTGGATGATGAGGAGACAAAGACATTCGCCACGGTTGCCTACGCGTACCGCTATTACCAGCAGCTCATCAAAGCTCTGGAGGCCAATCAGGTCTCCACGCTGGGCGAAATCACCCGGCTGGTGAATTTTGAACTTCGGGGAGACTCGGAAGAGGCGGGCAAACTGGTCAATGGCTGGTTCGACAACCGCGAAACGATGTACATGGAGGAAGTTCTTAAGAGCGACATCGGCGACCACCTGGGCCAGAGCAATGTTTTCGACATGCTTACACTGGACCGGAAGATAAGATTTTTCAAGTTGGCCCTGGGAAGATGTTGTCGCGAGCGCATTTCCGGGTATGAGGCCGGCGCCTTCATGCTTGGGCGCTTTCTTTGCATGCGCTATCCCGTGGCGTTTTGGAAGGCATTCAGTCCTCTCGAGATTGCGCTTCTGGTGAATGAGTGGGTGCTATTCGAGAAATACATGCAGGTACTCCACAACGTAGGCGAGAGGAGACTCCTGCTGGCCCGGAAGCAGATTCTCAAGGGTGGCCTCGAGCAGTTGTCATTGCACCCAGGCAACGTGCAACCATTAATCTCTCTGAAACTGAGCGGCGCGTCGCTTCAGCAGGCCAGGAATGCCTTACCTGATTGGAGTGATCTGCAATCGGCGATAGTCCTCGAACTCCTGCAGCAGCCCTACCGGGCCTTCTATGATTTCAATGTGCCCTGGTCTGTGGGCCAGTTGGAAAAACTTTGCCTGGCGGAGAACCTTCCGGTCCCGCAACCGGATGACGTCTGACCCGTGCAGAAACCGCGAGTTGAATTCAAAGTGACACGAATCAGCTTATTCTGTGCCCTGTGACTTGCTCGGTTCTTATCCGCGACTAAAAGCATAGACTTCCTTCGCAACCGCAGTCTTTGTCTTGAACCCGTATAGATAATCGCGATCGATCGTCTGTTCCACGTCCCGTAGTATCTCGGGAAGCTCCTTCCCGTCCCGCGCCGCGACCAAGCGTCCGAGCGCCAGCGATAGGGAAAGAATCGCATTCATGCCGAGGTTAGCTTTTCGCTGCATAACCTGGATCTTCTCATCCGCCGAGGCGCTCAGGCTGACCTTGCCGCGCTTTTCGGCCAGATCAAGCTCCATCAGCAGAAGGTCGCGATCGATGTCCTCAAGCGTCCCGAGTGAGGAGATCTTCTGTCCCAGGAAATGGGGTGCGATTACATCAGTCACGTTCGCCACGGCATTCAGGCAGCCCTTGCCGTCATAGCGTTTCGCTCTAATCCAGAGGTCCGCCAGTTCACGACTCTCCTTGGTGATCGCCTCCGCCTTCACATCGGGAGAGAATCGGTAGGTTTTTTCCTTCTCTTTGTAAACGAAGTACTGGGGGTATTTCCGCGTGAGCGGGCCTTCTTCGATGATGCTGTCCACGAGATGGATAGCTTCATCGGTGCCTGCCGAAACACCCAAGGGTGTGGCGGCGGAGAATTTCATCCCGTTGTCGAGCATCACTACCGCTCCGACGGTGGGGATGCCTGCATTGGTCGGCTCCTCATGAGCGGAGATATCGGCTATGAGGAGATCGGGATCGAGCTTCCTGGTAATTCTGATGCCCCTTTTCGCCATCTCCATCAATTCGACCACTCTTCCGTACTTGACCAACCTCTCGGTGTTGGCACCGCCTCCGCATTTCAGGCCGAGAGCACCCACAGCAAAACTGATATCAGCCTCCATGACCTCATTCGGGGACTTGGACCGGTGTGAGACCACCAGTGCGAGGCCCATCTGCTTCGCTACGCGAGTGGCCAGCAGGGTCTCACTGAGGGAGCCAATCTGATTCGCCTTGATAAGGGCAGTGTTGATGAGACCTTGCTCGGCGCACCGTTGAATGCTGGAATCCTTTGTTGTGACCAGGTCATCCCCGATGATCAGGATCTCCTTATCCAGCGCTCTCATTAGTTTCTTCCAGCCTTCGAAGTCATCTTCTCCGAAGGGGTCTTCCAGCGAAACGATCGGGTATTTCTTGATCCAACGGACATAGAGGTCGACCATCTCATCGGTGCTTAAAACCTTCGGGTCCTCGGCTCTCCAGAAGAG
>DATGEA010000369.1:0-3575 GCA_035310605.1 Nitrospira sp.
CGCCGCCCGATCGCTGTCCTGTTGACCCGGAGGGGACAGGTGCAGGAAATCATTGTGGGAACGGAGCTGACCCTGTCTCCGACGACGATGGCCAAATTCCGCGCCGGTTCCAGATCCTTGCGCGGCCTGCGGTTGATCAGAACACAATTGCACGATCAGCCGCTCAGTCAGGAATCTCTGACGGACCTTGCATACCTCCGTCTGGATCTGATCGGCGTGCTCTCTGTCACCTCGGAAGGGACTCCCGGGAACCTCTATCTTGCACACCTCCTGCCGCCGAACAGAACTGGTCAGCTCTGCAACATCCTGAAAACCACGCCGTTTCACCAGTGCACGATGGCCTTCGACCAATTCATCGAAGAGCTCGAGGTGGAGCTGCAGCGGGCCCGCGAGACCCATGCAGTCGGACAGGGTGGCGAATCGGCCATTTTAGTCAGCGCCTCCTCACGAAGCCGCACAGAGCAGGAAGACCACTTGGTCGAGCTGGCCGAACTTGCAACTTCCGCCGGAGTCGCGGTCATCGACCGCATAGCTCAACGGACGCCGGACGGCCATCAACGCTATCTCCTCGGGAGCGGAAAACTGAAAGATGTCCTGATCCAGACGCTACACAAGGGTGCCGACATGGTGATCTTCGACCAAACACTATCCCCGGCCCAGTCACGCGCCATTTCGGAAATGACCGACATTAAGGTAATTGACCGCACCCAGCTGATTCTGGATATCTTCGCCCGCCGCGCACATAGTCGCGAGGGGAAGGTGCAGGTCGAGTTGGCTCAGCTGCGCTACCTGCTCCCCAGACTCTCCGGAAAAGGTGCTCAGTTATCGCGGCTCGGCGGCGGTATCGGGACGAGGGGACCCGGCGAAACCAAACTGGAAACGGATCGACGCAGGATCAGGGACCGCATCACACATCTGGAGCGGGAACTGCATCAGTTTGCCCGCCACCAGGACCAGCGCCGCGCCCGCCGCACCCGTCACGGTATGCCGGTCCTCTCTTTGGTCGGCTACACCAACGCCGGCAAATCCACGCTCTTGAACATGCTCACAAAAAGTCGCGTCTCGGCGGAGGACCGGCTGTTTGAAACCCTCGATACGACCAGCCGCAGGCTCCGGTTCCCACAGGATCGGGAGGTCATCATTACGGACACCGTCGGTTTTATCCGGGATCTTCCCCAAGAACTCGTCGGGGCGTTCCGTACGACGCTGGAGGAATTGCGCGAAGCGGACCTCCTCGTGCATGTGGTCGACGCCAGCGCCGCCGATGTCGACGTCCAAATTTCCGCCGTCGTCGGGATCCTCCAAGACTTGAATCTGGACCGGATTCCGCGGGCACTCGTTTTCAATAAATGTGATCGGCTGCCGGTACAACAGGTCGAGCCGCTCTGTCGTCGGTATCACGCCATCGGCATTTCGGCCCTTGATTCGGACACGCTTCATCCTCTCATACGCCACCTCGAACAACAGCTTGCCGCGATACCAACCTTTCCGGCGCCGGCATCTCAAAACGAAGACTCAGGACTGGCCCTTGCATCTCGCCCCTGACCGCTGCACAATCGCATGCCACGACGCCATCCATGACACGCACAACCTCACCACCCGCCGATCAACGCAAGCGGCTCCAGAAGATCGCAGATTCGCTGAAGCGAGCGATGCCTTCCCCCAAGATGGAGCTTGACCATCGCTCACCTTGGGAATTGCTTGTGGCCACTATCCTGTCAGCACAATGTACCGACCAGCGAGTCAATCAGGTCACGCCGATCCTGTTTCGGCATTATCGAACGGTGACGGACCTGGGCAAGGCGCGATTGCCGGAGGTTGAGGAGATTATTCGCCCGACCGGATTCTTCAAGAGCAAGGCCAAAAACATCGTCGCCTGCAGCCAGGCCATCGCGAAACGGTTTCAGGGAAAAGTCCCCGCTACCATGGAAGAGTTGGTAGCCTTGCCCGGCGTCGGGAGAAAGACCGCCAATGTCGTGCTCGGCAATGCGTTTGAGAAACCGGCCGTCGTCGTCGACACTCACGTGAAGCGGGTCGCCAACCGTTTGGGGTTAACGACGTCGGATGATCCGGAACGGATCGAAGAGGATTTGCAGCAACTGCTCCCGCCATCACAGTGGACGGATGTATCGCAACGACTCTTGCTTCACGGTCGGTATCGTTGTACGGCGCGAGCACCTCAATGCAAGGGTTGTCCGATCCATTCACTCTGCTCATGGAAAGGGAAAGGCGCAGCATGATTCGCAGCATGACCGGGTTCGGACGACGGCAGGCCCCCTGGCAAGACGGCTCGGTCTCAGTGGAAGTCCGGTCCGTAAACCACCGATTTCTCGAGGTGGCCTGCCGTTTCCCACGATCGATGACTCACCTGGAGGAAAGCTTTAAGAAGGCGGTCCAGCAACGATGCTCGCGGGGACGCGTGGACATGACGGTCACGATTCAGGGCGGAAAAGGGCGCGCGGGTACTGTTAGCCTTGACCAGCCCCTCGCAAAACAGTACCATCAGGCTCTCCATACCTTAAAGAAATCCCTCAAGCTGAGCGGGTCGATTGATATCGCGCTCATCGCAGGGCTTCGAGACGTGATCTCGGTTTCGGACCAGCCACCCGAAGACCCGAAGCTCGCCAAACTGGTCCAAAAACTGATCATGCAGGCGCTGGATGATCTGGAGGGTATGCGGACACGGGAAGGTATCGCTCTGGCCAAAGACATGCAGAGCCGTATCCAGACCATTCGGGAACACCGAGCGGCCGTCGCGACACGATCGCCAAAGTTGGCCCAAGAAGCCTTTGAGCGGATGAAAGGACGCATTGAAAAGCTGCTCGGCGTCGAGCCGCCGGACGTCCTCCGTCTTCACCAGGAAATGGCTCTCTACGCGGACCGTGGCGACATTACGGAAGAAATAGTCAGACTCGACTCACATATGATACAGTTTGAGCAGACGCTTAACCGCGCGGAATCTGTGGGTAAAACGCTCGATTTCCTCCTGCAGGAAATGGGACGTGAGGTCAACACGATCGGCTCGAAGGCGAACGATGCCGAGATCGCCGGTCAGGTCGTCCAGATGAAAGCTGAACTGGAACGAATCAGGGAACAGGTTCAAAACGTCGAATGAGCACTACAACCTCCAGCGCCGCCGCCACCCCATCTGGACCGGTCCGGTCTTCGACTGAACGGCGGGGTATTCTTTTCATCATCTCTGCGCCATCCGGCACGGGAAAAACGACGCTTTGCAAACAGCTTGCGACCAACATTCCGGGCCTCTGGCATTCGATTTCTTACACCACCAGAAAACCCCGGCCCGGCGAAGAGCACGGACGCGAATATTTCTTCACTGAAGAGTCGACCTTTCAATCAATGATCGACCGGCACGAATTCGTTGAATGGGCAAGGGTCTATGGGCACCTGTACGGCACGCCGAGAAAATCTCTCACCGACAAGATCGACCAGGGGATCGACGTTTTGCTGGAAATCGACGTTCAGGGCGCCTTGCAAGTGAAAAAAAAGTTCGAGGACGCGGTTTCGATTTTCATCCTTCCTCCCTCGATGGCTGTGCTTCGACAACGTCTCCAAAG
>DATGEA010000370.1:0-7356 GCA_035310605.1 Nitrospira sp.
AGGGCTTGAGCCGTGTCTGTGTGGGTGATCCATTCCGCTCCCTGTTCTGACAAGACAGGCATGGCAACGGGCCATGCCTGCGTCCGGGCTGTTGACCCCCCGCCAGATTGGTTCTCGCCTCGTTCAGAGGTTTCGACGTACAGGCGAAGAGTACGCCTCACCTCTTCACTCACCGCGGCCTTGCTGATCGGTCTTTTTGAACAGCCCGAAAAGAAGTGCCTCGAAGTTTTCTATGCCGAGAACGACTCTCCGCATCCGCACGTTTTATTGGCGTTCGGATTGACGAACTTGAAATTTCCCCCCATCAAATCCTTCTGATAGTCCAGCTGTGTGCCTTGCAGGTAGATCGCGCTCTTGGCATCGACAATGACCTTCACGCCGTCGAAGTCGTAGACCTGATCGTACTGGCCGATCTTCTCGTCGAAGTTAATCGTATAGCTCAGACCGGAGCAGCCGCCACCCTTCACGCCGAGGCGCAGCCCGCCTTCTGTGATGCCTTGGACATTGATGAGACGCTTCACTTCCTTAAGTGCTGCGTCGGTCAACGTGATCACCGGAGCGTGAGTTTCTGTGTTCGTGATGTCCATCGGGCGCTCCCTTCGTTGCGCGTTACTTCGTTTCGGCTTTTTTTTGATAGTCGGCCAATGCCGCCTTGATCGCATCTTCCGCCAAGACGGAACAGTGGATCTTGACCGGGGGCAGGTTCAACTCCTGCACGATGTCCGTGTTCTTGATCTTCTGCGCTTCTTCGATCGTCTTCCCCTTGAGCCACTCGGTGGCCAGACTGGAGCTGGCGATCGCGGAACCGCAGCCGAAGGTCTTGAATTTCGCATCCACAATCGTGTCGTTCTGGACCTTAATTTGCAGCTTCATGACGTCGCCGCACTCCGGCGCGCCGACCATGCCGGTTCCGACGCCTTCTTCATCTTTCTTAAAGCTCCCCATATTGCGGGGGTTGTTGAAATGGTCGACCACTTTATCGCTATACGCCATGGTAATTCCTCCTTGGGTCCTCTTTGGGCTCAGTGGGCTGCCCACTGAACGGATTTCAAGTCAACACCTTCCTTTGCCATTTCGTAAAGCGGGGACATTTCTCTCAGTTTATTTACGATTTCAATAACCTTCCTGATCGTATAGTCAATCTCTTCGTCCGTGGTGAAACGGCCGAGGCCGAATCGGATGGAGGAGTGTGCAAGTTCGGTCCCGACTCCCAAGGCGCGAAGGACATAGGACGGTTCCAATGTGGCCGACGTACAGGCTGAGCCGGACGAGAGGGCGATATCCTTCATGCCCATCAAGAGCGATTCGCCTTCCACGTAGGCAAACGAGATATTGAGGTTGCCGGGAAGCCGGTTGGTCGGATGGCCGTTCAGATAGCTCTCTTCCAAGGCAGCCATGATTTCCGCTTGGAGCCGATCACGCATCTTGGCGATGCGCACCGATTCCGCCGCCATTTCCTGCCCGCAGAGTTCACAGGCCTTGCCGAATCCGACGATCAGCGGGACCGGAAGCGTGCCCGATCGCATACCGCGTTCGTGCCCGCCACCATCCATCTGCGCCGCGATCCTGACTCGGGGGCTCTTCTTCCGTACGTAGAGCGTTCCGACTCCTTTGGGTCCGTACATCTTATGAGCGGTAAACGACATGAGGTCAATGCCCATCGCCTGCACATCCACGGGAATTTTGCCGACGCCCTGGGTGGCGTCGCAGTGGAAGAGAATACCCTTCTCCTTGGCGATCTTGCCGATCTCCTGCACGGGATTGATTGTGCCGATTTCATTGTTAGCCAGCATCACTGAAATCAGGATGGTCTTGTCCGTGATGGCGTTCCGGACGTCTTCGGGACTCACCATGCCTTGCTTGTCGACCGGCAGATAGGTGACGGTCGCCAGGCCTTTGGCCTCGAGCGATTTGGCCGTATCGAGAACCGCGCGGTGTTCCGTCGCCGACGTGATAATGTGCTGACCCTTTTCCTTGTACATTTCCAGGACGCCCTTGAGCGCCAGATTGTCCGATTCAGTCGCCCCGCTCGTGAAGACGATCTCTTTGGGATCGGCTTTAATAAGCTTGGCAATCTGTTTACGGGCGTTTTCGACCGCTTCCTCCGCTTCCCACCCGAACGCGTGGTTGCGGCTTGCGGCATTGCCGAACTTTTCGACGAAATAGGGGAGCATCGCCTCCAACACCCGAGGGTCCATCGGCGTGGTGGAATGATTGTCTAAGAAAATAGGAAGCTTCATCGTGCGTCTCCTTGTGCCGTAGGCGACTGGATGGATATCAAAGGTGTTCCGCCCAACATGTCTTGCAGCGTCATATTGCTGAGTAATTGGTAGATGCTGTCTTGGACCTTGAGCAGCGGCGTGCGGATGTTGCAATGTTCCCGCTGCATGCAGAATTCACCGTCTTTTTCATGCGAACAATCGGTGATGCCCAACGGGCCTTCGATGCTCTCGAGTATCTGGGCAATCGTGATCTGTCTGGCACTCCGGGCCAGGAGGTAGCCGCCCTTGGGTCCGTTGTGGCTTTCGATCATGCCGTTCTTGGCGAGGGCCTGGAGGACCTTCGCCAGCAGTTCGAGCGGAATGTTGTATTCTTCCGCGATCTCCTTCGTGTTGACCACGCGGCCCGGCGTGACATCACCGAATTGGACTGAGGCGATGTGTTGGAGCGCCATGAGGGCGTAGTCGGCTTTTTTCGAAATCTTCAACATAGCTATTGCCGATCCATGGAGTCGGAGATTATAATGATCTCCGATCAAATTGGTCGGACTAACGATACCACGCTGATTTCAAGGCTGTCAACAGTCGGGATGAAGGCAACTGAAGTTGAGGGCTAGAAAGGACCAGGCATATGGGCGGGACGAACCCCTATATCGAAAAGTCAGAGTATGAACTGCCGAAGAGACCCTATACCGTGACGTACGTCAAACCGAACGGGGCGGTCACCAAGGTGACCGTTGACCCGTCGAAGATCCCTTACGGGCCTACAGGACTGCCCGGCAGTCTCCTGGATGTGGCTATGGGCAACGGGGTTGAGCTGGAGCATGTCTGCGGCGGTGTCTGTGCCTGTTCGACCTGTCATGTGATTGTGAAACAGGGACTCGAGACCTGCAACGAGGGCACGGATGATGAGTTCGATCAACTTGATGAAGCGCCCATGACCACCTTACAGTCGCGCCTTGGGTGCCAATGCGTGCCGAACGGCACAAAGGACATCGTCGTCGAGATCCCCGCAGTAAACAAGAATCTGGTCAGAGAAGGGCACTAATCATAGGTTTCGGTTTTCACTTCCCTCCGGTCATACCCCGCTCCCGTGAAGTAGGCTCGCAGCGGCCGCACGAAGCCCTTTGTTCCGCAGAGCATGGGAAACACTTTGGGCGCGCCGTTGATCAAGGGACGGAGCATCGACAGGGTGAGTTCGACGCCTTGCTGTTCCCCGCCGGCCGCGACCAAAGGCAGATAGCGGAATCCCGGATGCGTGACGGCCAACGTGAGCAACTCCTGATGGAAGAGCAGTTCATCTTCTGCAGGGGCAACGGCAATCAGTAACACTGGATCGGTCTGCCGCTTGGCATAGAGTTGTTTCAGCATGCAGCGTATGGGGACGAGACCGGTGTAGCGGGCGATGAATAACAGCTCCAGGTCCTGTTTCGGAGGAAGCACGAAATTGCCATAGGGCCCTGAGAGCAAGAGCTCGTCGCCTGCTTTGGCCCGGTACAGATAACCGGATCCCAAGCCGTCCATGACATGATCGAACACGAGGGTCAGCTCGCCGGAGGTTGTGCCGGGGGCTGCCATCGAATAGGCCCGATTCAGAGGTGGTTTTCCACCTACCGGCAACTTCAATGAAACCCACTGCCCGGGCTGGAAGCGGATGTGTTTCTCGTTGGGCAGAAGCACAAGCTGACGAACGTGGGGTGTAAGATCAGTGACCGAGAGGACCGTGGCCGACTGGATTTGTTCTGCCATGGTGATCTGCTGAGAGATTTCTTATCAGAAGGACGGTCCGGAATAAAGGGTCGCGGATTCTGTACAACACTTTTCACTGCGTGCTATAGATACCGGCCGTTCGTCAAAGAGAAATAGGATACGACTATGAGTCAAGTCAGAGTGCGGTTTGCACCGAGCCCTACGGGCTTTCTCCATATCGGTGGAGTTCGCACGGCTCTGTTTAATTGGCTCTATGCCCGTCAACAGAAGGGGGTCTTTATCCTCCGAATCGAAGACACGGATCAGAGCCGCTCGACGGATGAATCGATCCAGGCCATCGTTGAAGGCATGAAGTGGGTCGGATTGGACTGGGACGAAGGTCCCTTCCGCCAGACCGAACGCATGGATCTCTATCGAGGCCATGCAATGAAGCTGCTGGAGAAAGGCTGTGCCTATTGGTGCGTGTGCAAATCAGAAGAGTTGGAAACTAGGCGGAAGGAGGCGGAAGCAAAGGGGCTCTCGCCTCGCTATGATGGACGGTGCCGTGCTCTCGGGATCGCCAGCCCAACCGGCGAAGCCGCGCTCCGATTCAAGGCGCCTCAGGAAGGGCAGACCGTCATCGATGATCTGATCAAGGGCAAGATTGTTTTCGACAACAGTGTGCTGGATGATCTGATCATTCTCCGGTCCAACGGCTATCCGACGTACAATTTTTCCGTCGTGGTTGATGATGCTCTGATGAACATCACGCACGTCGTGCGAGGGGACGATCATCTGACCAATACTCCCAGGCAAGTGCCGATTTTTGAAGCGCTCGGATTTCCGGTTCCGCGATTCGGCCATTTACCGATGATACTGGGCTCGGACAAAGCACGTTTGTCCAAGCGGCATGGCGCCACGTCGATCATGGCGTACAAAGAGATGGGTTATCTGTCCGAGGCGATGGTGAACTACCTGGTCAGACTTGGCTGGTCACACGGGGATCAGGAGATTTTCACGAGACAGGAGCTGATCGAGAAGTTTTCCTGGGACCATGTGCAGAAGTCGGCGGCGGTGTTCAATCCCGAGAAGCTGTTGTGGATGAATGCCGAATACATCAAGACGAGCCCGCCAAGCCGGATCGCGCAGGAGCTCATTCCGCTTCTGGAAGGCGCCGGGTTGAAGGACGAGACTCGGGCGGCATCGCCAGATTGGCTGGCCCAGCTGGTCGTCCTGGTCAGGGAACGGGCCAAAACATTGACGGATATGGTGATGTGGGTCACCCCCTATTTCGGACAGACGGTGTCATACGATGAGGAATCGGTCAAAAAATTTCTCACACCGACGATGGCCCCGATCTTGAGCAAGCTGCTTGCGCGGTTCGAGAAGTTCCCGAGCTTTTTCAAGCAAGAATGGGAAGAGTGCTTCAAAAAGCTGGTCGAAGAAGAGGGGATGAAGATGGGCCAGCTCGCCCAGCCCGTCCGTGTCGCGCTCACCGGCCGTGCGGCCAGCCCGGGGCTTTTCGAAGTGATGGAGGTGCTCGGTCGGGAGCGGACGTTGTTGAGGCTCCGTAAGGGAATTGAGCGGGCGACAGGGGCGTGAAGCGGGTCCGGTCATCAACCAACTCGGCCCTGCTCGCGACCCCACCTCGGTAGGAACCCGCTGCGGCGCGGCTGGACTCTCGGTCAAAGCCCACTTGCTGAAAACGCGTCGATCTTGACGGAGTCGAGACCCTTATATTACTGTGAGCGTCGGTTGGGGGATCGTCTAGCGGTAGGACGTCAGTCTCTGGATCTGACTACCTAGGTTCGATTCCTAGTCCCCCAGCCAATAATCTTTCCCACGCCTTACTTCCAGCTTCGTATCTCCGTTCCGTACCGCGCTGGGGGATCGTCTAGCGGTAGGACGCCGGCCTTTGGAGCCGGCTACCTAGGTTCGATTCCTAGTCCCCCAGCCACATTGCTCCAACGCAGCACACCCATTGTCAAATCACTTCCTTGCTGGAGCCTCATCAATTGTGACCGAAGCGCGGGGCAGAAGTGTTGCCAAATTAGGAATAGCCTATTTTGGCTTTATGCAAAAGGGTTATTGCTCCTCCTCTCAAGGTACCCTACAAGAGAAATTATGATGCAGATGCAATCTCCTTTCCGGCACTGCAGGGTCATGAGGATGGATATGGACAGCGCTCATTGGAGGATCATGTAGTGAGCACTCTGTAACTGCCTAATCTCTGCAACCAAGGAGGTGAACAAATCATGCTTTACAGATGGCGAGCAACGAACCTCCTCCTGATTTGTGTGCTCCTATGTCTCACCCCCGCAATTGATCCGGCACAAGTCTCGGCTCTCCCCGTTACTTATGAACTTGTATCCGGCACAGATCTCACGGGGCATTTTACTTATGATGCGGCGACACTTTCATTGACGGATTATGAAATTACTTCTGCGTTTCATTCTGTCACGTGGAATGCTACGCCCATCAGCGAGGCATTTGGTCCCAACGGATTCTTTATTGCTGATCATGCATTTTCAGGAACCAGCGTGTACCTTCTAGAGTTGTTCGCGCGTGTCGATACGCTCTCCTTTCAGGGACGTGCATGCCTGGAGCCTTTCTGTAGTTATAATCATGATTCTCGAGGCACGCTCGCCGTGCCCGAGGCGTCGAGCGATTTGCTCCTGTTACTTGGCGGGGTCTTGCTGTTGTGGATGCTTCGGGCAGCCTGGAGTTGATTGGCTGCGTAGCTTCGGGCCCCGACGGATAGATGCTTGCACTAAACCTCAACCGCGAAGCGACGCCAAATCGATCACGAACCGGAACCGCACCTCCCCCTTGATCACTCGTTCGTAGGCCTCGTTCACCTGCTGGATTGGAATCACTTCGATATCGGATTCAATGTTGTGTTCCGCGCAGAAATCAAGCATCTCCTGCGTCTCGCGGATTCCGCCGATGAGGGATCCAGCGATCCGACGCCGTTTCGTGATGAGGGAGAACGGTTCGAGGGGCATCGGTTTGTTGGGCGCGCCGACCAGTATCATGGTGCCGTCGGTCTTCAAAAGCTGAAGATAGGCGTTATAGTCATGCGGGGCTGAGACGGTATCGAGGATGAAGTCGAAGTGGCGTTGGAGCTTCGTGAAGGTCTCTGGTTTCGACGTAACAAAAAATTCCGCAGCTCCCAACCGTGCTGCGTCCGCTCTCTTTCGTTCAGACGTACTTAAGACGGTAACCTCGGTGCCGAGTGCCTTGGCGATTTTCACCGCCATGTGGCCGAGTCCGCCGAGCCCTATCACAGCCAGCTTGTGATACTTACCCACGCCCCAATGACGTAGAGGCGAATACGTCGTAATCCCTGCACAGAGGAGCGGAGCCGCCCCGGCTGGTGAAAGAGTCTCGGGGATCCGCAGCACGTAGTTTTCGTCGACGACGATTTGTGTCGAGTAGCCGCCCTGTG